>CAYWMN010000061.1:0-16714 GCA_964459065.1 uncultured Acidobacteriota bacterium
CGCCGGTCCTTCCATGCAGACATAAGTCCCGCCTTGGTGGACGGTGACGCCTGCCTCCGCAGACGCCTTGGCCAGCGCCTCAACCACCACCGGGCACATCGGGTCTGAGAAGCCGATGTGGGCCACGATGCCCCGATCGAAGAAGGTGGAAATCCGCCCGCGCGTGCGGTCGAAAAACTGCAAGGGCAGCACCATGTCCATGGGCCGGAAATCTTCCCGCAGCGAGCCCACGGCGCTGACGGAAAGAATCCGCTCGACACCCAGCTTCTTCATGGCGTAGATGTTGGCGCGGAAATTGAGCTCCGAAGGGCTGATCACATGGCCGCGTCCGTGGCGCGCCAGGAAGGCCACGCGCCTGCCCTCGAGCGTGCCCAAACGAAACGCGTCCGAGGGTTTGCCGAAAGGCGTCGCGACGCGAACTTCTTTAACGCGTGTGAGCCCCGCCATTTCATAGAGTCCGCTTCCGCCGATGATGCCGATTTCTGCTTGAGCCACTTTGCTTCCTCCCATGTTGATGACGGAATCAGCTTTCCGTCACCGATTGAAATTCAAATTTGCCGTCCTTCGATTGCAGCCGTCCCCAGGGCCGGTCCGCGTCATGCGGGAACACCACCAGCACGCCTTCATCCGCCAACCGCGGCAACAAACGCTTTCGCGAGGCGAGCGTTTCCAGGGGATAGAGATCGAACGCCATAATCCAGGGATAAGGAAGGTGCGCCGAAGTGGGAACCAAATCGGAAATAAAGCAGGCTTGCTCGCCCTTCGATTCAACCCATACGCATTGCAGGTGGCGGTTGTGCCCGGGTGCTGGCTCCGTGCGCACGCCGGGAACAATTTCACCGGGTCCCTCCATCAGCTCGGTTCGGGTTTCCGCCGCTGCAAAAAAGTCTTCCACGTAACTCGCCCGGTCCCGCTCGCTGGGATGCCGCGCGTGCTCCCATTCGCCGCGCTGCACGACGTAGCGCGCGCGGGGAAAAGTAGGCACCAGACGTGAGCCCTCCCGGCGCGTATTCCATCCGCAATGATCGAAATGCAGGTGCGTGTTGATGACCACGTCGATGTCGTCCGGAGCAAGGCCGTGGCGCGCCAGGTCTTCCAGAAGGGTGGTTGAGTGGTCGATGGCGTAAATCTCCGCATGCCTGGCATCAAACTTGTCTCCGATGCCGGTCTCGATCAGGATATTCTGACTGCCCGTCTGAACCAGCAGGCAGTTGAGTCCCAACCGGATGCGATTTTGCTCGTCGGCGGGAATTTGCCGCTGCCACAGCGCCTTCGGGACGACGCCGAACATCTGGCCGCCGTCCAGCCGGAACGTTCCGTCGGAAAGCGCGTGAATTTCAAAGTCGCCGAGTTTCATTTTTCACCGGCCTTGGGATCCGTTTGAGCCTGCGCTGAAGCCTGCCCCTGCAGCAGCTCAATCAGAATCCCGGCCATGCTTGAGGGGTGCAAAAAAGCAATGGATTTGTTGCCGGCTCCCGCGCGCGGCTTACGGTCAACCAGCCGGACGCCGCTACGGTCAAGCTGGTCGAGCTTTTCCTTCAGACCTTCCACTTCCAACGTCAGGTGATGGATGCCGGGACCGCGTTTGCCGATAAAGTGAGCCACGGGAGAATCAGGTGAAAGGGCCTCAAGCAGTTCGATCCGGCTTTCGCCCATCTGAAACACCGCCACGCGCACCTGCTGGTCCTCAACCACCTCTTCGGAGACCGGCGGCGCGCCCAGCAATAGTTCAAACGAGGCAACTGCTTTTTCGAGCGATTCAACGGCAATGCCGACATGATGAATTCGCATGGTTTTGTCCGCTCTACAGACGGCCCCCGCCGCACCGCGTCCTCGGCAACGCGCTGCGGGCGTTTAATCGCCGCCCGATTTTACTCCTGAAGCTTCCATCATTTCTTCCACGATGGAATGAGGATCGCGGCGACGCTCCAGAATTTCGCCAACGAACCGGTTAAGGCTCCCCGGGTCAAATTGCTCATTGGCGACTTTCTCCAACAGTTTTTGGCGAAGCAGCGCCAGCAAATGAAGTTGGGCGCGCTCGCGGCGGCGCTTGGCTCCCAGGGGATCGGTTTCGAGAAATTGCCTGAAGCGCTGAATCGTTTCCACAACTTCATCGACCCCTTCGCCGGTGGTCGCAACCGTTTTCAGAATGGGAGTTCGCCAGGGTGCCTGCTTTGGGGCGACGCTCAGCAGCATTTCAATTTCCTTCGCGGTGCGCTCGGCTCCGGGCTGGTCGGCCTTGTTGACAACAAACAGGTCGGCGATTTCCATCACGCCCGCCTTGAAGGTTTGAATGTCGTCGCCCATTCCGGGAGCCAGCAACACCACGGTTGCGTCAGCCAGCCGCGCGATTTCCACCTCATCCTGCCCGACGCCCACGGTTTCAATAAACACGACATCGCAGCCCGCCGCATCCAGGATGACGGATGCGTCACGAGTTGCCGGGGCCAGGCCGCCCAGCTGGCCTCGCGTGGCCATGCTGCGGATATAGGCTCCATCATCGGTGGCAAGCGACTGCATGCGAATCCGGTCTCCCAGGATGGCGCCGCCTGAAAACGGGCTGGTCGGGTCCACGGCCAGGATGCCCACGTGCTTGTTATGCCGGCGGTAATGAGCGGCGAGCTTTTCAACCAGCGTGCTCTTCCCGGCCCCCGGCGCGCCGGTGATGCCGACGACGAAAGCCCGGCCGGCGCGCGGGAAAAGGCTTTTCAGCAAAGAAACGCTCTCAGCGGCGCCGCTTTCCACCAGCGAGATTCCCTGCGAAACCGCCCGGCGATTCCCGGAGCAGATCCTCTCCACCAGCTGCTCGGTTGCGTCGTTCATGGAAAATTCCGGAAGGCCAGGCTCGAGATCGTACGCCTTCTGACAGCGACGGCAGCGAACAGGAGCCATGAGCCAGGTGATTCACAGAGCCGCGCCCGTCGTGACGCAAAGAGCCGCCCCAAACAAGAATCAGCGCTATTTTATCACGGATGGGTGGACGTCTTCGGGAGGTTCACGCCGCGAGAAACTGTTGGAAAATTTCATTGGAAACCAGCAGGGCGCGGCTCGCGAGGCAAACCCGGCCTCTCGTCTGCTCCAGCCAGCCTTCCCTTTTGAGGGCTTCAATCTTGAGGAGCCACGGGGCGAGCGTTCCGGGGTCCCAGCGGCGGTGGACGTCGGCAATCTCAAGACCTGTGGTCTGGCGCAAACCCAGAAAGAAGAATTCCTCGATTTGCTGGGCGACGCTCAGCGTGCAATGCTCGCTGACGGGTGATTTGCCCTCCGCCAAACTGTTTTGGTAAACGGCCGGCTCGGTCACATTTGCCCAGCGGTGTTGTCCGTCAAACGAATGCGCACCGGCGCCAAGTCCGATGTACGGTCTGAGCCGCCAATACTTCAGGTTGTGCGCCGACTCAAAGCCCGGCAACGCTAAATTGGAAATCTCATACTGCCGGTAACCGTGCTTGGCGAGCGTGGCGCGCGCGGTCTCATACGCGTCCGCCATAAAATCATCATCAGGGACAAATCGTGCATGGTAGCGATCACCGTGGCTGAGAACCTCGCCGCCCAGCCGGCTCTTCTCATCAACCTCAAAAAGATAAACCGAAAGGTGCTCGGGATGCAGGTCCATCGCCGCCCGGAGCGTTGACTTCCAGGAAGCTTCGGTCTGGTAGGGCAGACCCGCGATCAAGTCGAGGCTGATATTGCTGAACCCGGCCGCACGCGCCTGTGAAACCAGTGTTCGCGTTTCCTCGGCCGAGTGCAGCCTTCCCACGGCGCGAAGCTCCCGGTCCTCAAAGGATTGCGCCCCAATGCTGAGGCGGTTCACCCCGAGAGCATTTGCCTGGTTAAGAAACTCGATCCCGGCTGATCCCGGAGTCATTTCAAGCGTTGCTTCCAGCTCTGCGCTGAATGCAAATCTGCGGCGAAGGCTTGCGAGAATTTTTCCCAGGCGCCGAGCGCCCAATAGCGATGGTGTCCCTCCGCCAAAATAAAGGGTATCCGCGGCGGAACCCTGGAAAGGGATCTCGATACCCGCAGATGAGTAATGATCGGATAGAGATGAAATTTCGCGGCAGACAGCCTGGCAGTACCCGTCGTAAACGTCCTGGCGCGCGACCCGCGAGCTGAAATTGCAGAAGCTGCATTTCGAGCCGCAAAACGGAACCTGGATGTAAATGCCCAGATGTTCCATGACTAATCGGCAACTACTTTGACGTGCAGATCGCGCTGTCGGGGCCCGTCAAACTCACAGAGATAGATACCCTGCCACCGGCCAAGAACCAGGTGCCCGTGTTCCACCAGCAGAGTCTTGGACACCCCGATGAGCACGGTCTTCAGATGGGCGTCACAGTTGCCATCATTGTGCTGGTAATCGGGGCTGACAGGCGCAAGCTTTTTGAGAAATTGCTCAATGTCTCTGCGGAGACCGAGGTCGTAATTTTCATTAATCAGGATGGCCGCCGTGGTGTGCGGAACGAAAACGTGGCACTGGCCGCTTTGGATCCCTGATTTTTCAACCACCCGCGCAATTTCGCCGGTGACGTCCTTCAGTTCCACTCGCGCCCGTGTTTCTACCTTGAGTCGCTGGTGCTGGTTTCTGGATTTTTCCTGGGGTGCGGTTCCCGCCGACTGCTCAAGCATGGTTCCCTCCGGCGCAATTTCGTTCCCCGTGATCCGGGAACGTGGTCCCATTATAACAAAAGCGCGGCGCCCATCTCTGTGCGGAAACGAGGAGGCTTTATGCTGAATGCTTCATTTCGCGCGTGCCTTGGTAGGACAATACGTGATGCCCGGAGGAGTCGGCGGCGATCGCTTCAAGTAATTGGTCCAGGATGCCATACCCGGCCCGGCCCAGGAAATAAACGCCGCTGACCATCCTTTCCTGCAGCTCTTTTTCAGGAACGATCGCACGGAGCAGAGCATGCTCCTGGCGCTCCAGGACTTCCGAGCGTTGCAAGGCGGCTCGCGTCATCTTTCCGCGGAGCCGCTCAACCTGATATCGGATTTTTTCTTCCGAGTGCTTCAGGGTGTCCATCAAAGTGGGGTCGAGAAGCTGAATATCTTTTCGCAATCCTTCCAGGATCTTGTCCAAATCCCTCTCGGTCTCGTCAAATCGTTCGGACCAGCCTTTTGCTAGGGCTGTCGCGGCAATCTTTTCTCCGACGTGTTCTTCTCCCTGCCAGATGTCTTCAACGACGAGGCTGTATTTTGCAAGCCAGCGTTCAACCCGATGGTCAACCAGGGTAAAACCTGCGCGAGGGAAGACGACCGGCATGGGACGTTTGAACGCTGAATAAAGGACGCCCGACTGTGCCAGGTAGGCAAGTTCCGAAGGACCGGCCACGCATGCCAGCGTCGGCAAAATCATATCCTGGACGATGGGCCGGAGCAGAACATTGGCGGAAAAGCGCAGAGGATGCTCGGCGATTTGCTTGTCCAAGTCACCGAGGAGCAAACCCCTGGAATCTTCGGTATAAAAGCTCAGCCCGTCGGGACCCGTTTCGCGGTGGAGCGAGAGCCTGTTACCGTTTTGCTCAGCGAACACCAAGGTTGATTGCTCGGCGATGTGGACTTGCGCGTGGTACCCGGCTTTTAGCAGGCCTTGGGTGCGTTCTTGCAGGACAGCGCTGTATTCGCTCGCGTTGCGCACCGCGGCCTGGTAGACGGGAATGCTGAAGCGGTGGATATCCTCTTCGAGGGGATCGAGCAGAATCACGCCCCATTTGCTGAACAGCCTTGCCATCATGCGTCCGAAAGCCTCGCCCCAGGAAACTCCTGGTTGATAGGCGGCGCGCAGATCCTTTATCACAGCTGCGCCATTGTCACCTGAAGGCAGAAGGGTTTCCAGCCGGTCAAGCTGGGTTACGATTTCTGAAGTCAGTTTGATGCGGCCCACCGGAGATCGGGGGCTCGGGCGGTTTCCCTGGTCGTGCAAGGCCACGCGTTGGTAGTCGTCGTCAAAGACGCCGGCGGTTGAGACCTCTTCAAAATCGTGATCTTCCGTGGCCAGCCAGAATACAGGAACGCACTTGAGGCCGCGCGCGGTGAGCGACTCTGAAAGGCGGACAGCGGTGAGCGCCTTGTAGAGCGTAAAAGCCGGGCCCGTGAACAGGCCAACCTGTTGTCCGGTGGTGACCGCAAAGGTTCCAGGTTCTTTCAACCGCTCAATATTTTCCAAGGTTCGCTCGCCGGCACCAAACTTCCGGTTTTGGGCGAGCAGAATTTCAGCAAGCTCCCCGCGGGGAGTGCTAAAGGTTTGCAGGTCTGCGGCGACGCGCTCATAGGCCGCGGGATCAAATGGATTTCCGTTATAGAAGGCTTGCAGGCGCTCGTAGTGATCAAGATAATCGCGCAGCAGACCGCTTGCTTTCGGAACCTTGGAATAGGCCAGAGACATCTCGGTCATGAATTCCCCATAATGCGTTGCTTCAAAGTCAACGTTGCCCGCTTTGCCCCGATGGAGCCACTTCTATAATCGATGCTACAGGAAGGAATAGGGTTCGGGTGGAAAAGGCGATTCAGGCGCCTTCCCCGCCGCCAAATGGAATACCCGCCCTTTTTAGCGCCGCTTTCACCTTTCGCCGCTCGGCGGGTCGCAGGGGAAGCAAAGGGGCGCGAGGCGGTCCTCCGCTGTATCCGCACAGATCAGCGGCGTACTTAATTCCCGGAATGCCGCAACCGAGATTCACTTCGCGGACCACGGGTTCGAGCCGCTGCTGAAGGGCCTGTGCCCGTTCCGATTCGCCGCGGCAATAAGAGTCATAGATTTGAACGCAAAGGTCCGCGGCGTAATTTGCCGGTCCAAGAACGGCCCCGGCGCACCCGACCTCGAGAGCGTCCAGCAGGATGAGCGCGGAGCCGGCGAGCACCCGGAACGTCCGGCGTGACCGGCGGATCACCTCCCGCAAAAGATCAAGATTGCCTGAGCTTTCCTTCAAGCCCGCGATATTGGGGTGCCGGGAAAGCCGCCCAATGGTTGCTGCATCCATGTGAATACCGGTGAATTGCGGGATGGAATAAATCAGCACCGGGCGCGGCAAAGCTTCGGCAATGGTTTGAAAATGCGCGGCGAGAGCAGCCGAATCCATCCGCGGCTTAAAGTAGGCGGGAGTCAGCACCATCACAGCGTCCGCTCCCGTCGCAATTGCTTCCTTGCTCAGCCGGATGGTCTGCCGGGTCGCCTCAAGGCCCGTGCCCGCGAGCAACAGTTGTGGAGGGCGGACGATCGGCCTTGCGGCTTCTACAAGCCGCAATCTTTCGTCAGGCGAGAGGTAGGGAACCTCGCCGGTTGAGCCCGCGATGATAACCCCGTTCAAACCCTGCTTGGCATAGCGGCGCAGGTTCCGTCGAAACGCAGCAATGTCCACGTTCCCGCTACGATTAAAGGGGGTTAAGGCGGGAATGAAAATTCCTTTGAGGTTTGCGAGGATTTGGTCGCGGGTCATGATTTGAGGTTTTCCGTTGCGGCGGAAGCCTGCGCGCCCTCGCGAGTCAGCCGGTTAAGCTCCTGCAGGCTGGCGACGCTGATCCCGTGTTCGCGCTGAGCCCGAATGCCGTTTACCGCTGCCTTGGCGGCTGAAAGCGTGGTGATGCAAGTTACTCCATGCTGAATGGCGGCCCGGCGGATGGCTTTTTCGTCAAATCTTGAACCGCGGCCCAGAGGCGTGTTGATAATCAAATCAACGGAACCGTTTTTGATGTGGTCAACGACATTCGGACGGCCTTCGTCCACTTTGTAGACGCGTTCAACTTTGATCCCTCCGTCTTGAAGAGCCGCAGCTGTTCCCTTGGTGGCAATCAGCTCGAACCCGAGTTCCTCAAGGTCGCGCCCCAGGCTGACGGCCTCGGGCTTATCCGGGTTGTTCACGGAGATAAAGACGCAACCCTTGAGCGGAATTTTCTGGCCCGCGGCCAGCTGTGCTTTGGCAAACGCCAGGCCGAATCGCTCCGCCACGCCCATCACTTCGCCCGTGGACTTCATCTCGGGCCCCAGGACGCTATCCACGCCGGGGAACTTCTGGAAAGGAAAGACGGGAGATTTTACATAGGAGTAGCGAACGGGCAATTCAAGTTCCAGGTTCGCCGCCGCAAGGCTGCCTCCCACCATCAAGCGCGCAGCGATTTTGGCCAGCGGCACTCCGGTCGCCTTGCTGACGTAAGGCACCGTGCGTGAGGCGCGAGGATTGACTTCCAGGACGAAGACGTTGCCGTTCTGGATCGCGTATTGGGTGTTCATCAAACCCACAACCTTCAGCTCGCGCGCCAGCTGGTCGGTGTAACGGATTAGAGTTTGGCGTGTTTCCTCGGGGATGTTGACAGAGGGAAGAACGCAGGAACTGTCGCCGGAGTGAATTCCGGCCCGCTCAATGTGCTCCATGATGCCGGCAATGACCACGTCTTTCCCGTCTGAAAGGGCATCAACATCAACCTCGGTGGCGTTTTCCAGGAAGCGGTCAATCAGGATCGGAAATGCCCCCTCGAGCTCTTCGGCCCGCCGGACGTAGCTGGCCAGCATCTTTTTATCGTAGGCAATCACCATGGCGCGCCCGCCCAGCACATAAGAGGGCCGCACCAGCACGGGGTAACCGATGCGCTCGGCGACTTCGAGCGCCTCATCCACCGTCATGGCGATGCCGTTTTCCGGCTGCGGAATGCCCAACTTCAAAAGCAATGAGCCGAAATGCTTGCGGTCTTCCGCCAGGTCGATTGATTCCGGAGAGGTGCCGATGATCGGGACTCCTGCAGCCTTAAGCCGGCGGGCAAGATTGAGCGGAGTCTGGCCGCCGAATTGAACAATCACGCCGGCGGGCTTTTCCTCGTCAACAATGGACATCACGTGCTCAAAAGTCAGCGGCTCAAAATAAAGGCGGTCCGAGGTGTCATAATCCGTGGAGACGGTCTCCGGATTACAGTTCACCATGATCGTCTCATAGCCTTCGTCCTTCAGTGCATAAGAGGCATGGACGCAGCAATAATCAAATTCAATGCCCTGTCCGATGCGGTTCGGGCCGCTGCCCAGAATCATGATCTTCTTGCGATCAGACGGCTGGGCTTCATCTTCATCTTCGTAAGTTGAATAGAGGTAAGGGGTGTAAGACTCAAATTCCGCCGAGCAGGTATCGACCCGCTTGTAGACGGGCCGCACGTTCTTCTCCAGACGCTTTCCGCGGATGGTTTCGCCCGTAACGTTCCACACCTCTCCAAGGTGCAGGTCCGAGAATCCTAAGCGCTTGGCCTCACGGAGCACAGAAGCCGGAACCGAGCCTGCGTCATAACGCTTCAGCTCGTTTTGCATCACGACCATTTGCTCCACCTGGTCCAGGAACCACGGATCGATCTGGGTGATCTCCGTGAGTGTTTCGACGCTTTCGCCCGCGGCAAAGGCATAAAGGAGGTCCCAAAGCCTTTCCGGATTGGGCGTGGAAAGACGGCGCAGCAACTCCTCGCGGTCGGCTGGCGGGCGAGGAGGTTTGCGTCCCGATTCAAGCGACCGCACGCCCTTCATAAACGCTTCTTTGAACGTCCGGCCGATGGCCATCACTTCACCCACCGATTTCATCTGGGTGCCGAGGCGGGGATCGGATTCCGGAAACTTTTCCTGCGCCCACTTGGGAATTTTGACGACCACATAATCGAGCGTCGGTTCAAAGCAGGAAGGGGTTTTCTTGGTAATATCGTTCGGGATTTCATCCAGGCGATATCCGACAGCCAGTCGGGCAGCGATCTTGGCGATGGGGAATCCGGTCGCCTTGGAGGCGAGGGCGGAGCTTCGTGAGACGCGCGGGTTCATTTCAATCACCACCATCCGCCCGCTTCGAGGCTCGACGGCAAACTGAATATTGGATCCGCCTGTTTCGACGCCCACGGTGCGGATCACCTTGAAGGCGTCATCGCGCATCCGCTGATACTCTTTGTCCGTCAGCGTCTGGGCGGGCGCCACGGTGATGGAATCCCCCGTGTGGACTCCCATCGGATCGCAGTTTTCAATGCTGCAGATGACCACGGCATTGTCAGCGTTGTCGCGCATCACCTCCAGCTCAAATTCTTTCCAGCCCAAAACTGATTCTTCCACCAGCACTTCATGCACCGGGCTCAAGTCTAGTCCAAAACGGACGCGATCGGTCAATTCGTCCCGGTTGTACACAATTCCGGAGCCGGTGCCGCCCAGGGTGAAGGAGGGACGAAGGATCAGGGGAAAGCCGATATCGTCTGCGCAGGCAAGAGCCTCTTCAACGCTCTTGACGAGCACGCTATGCGGCACATCAAGCCCGATTTCCCTCATGGCGTCCTTAAAACACTGACGGTCTTCAGCAATTTTGATGGCTTTGCGCGAGGCGCCGATCAGTTGTGTTCCGTGCCGCTCCAGCACGCCCTGGTCGGCAAGATCCATGGCCAGGTTGAGAGCCGTCTGGCCGCCGACGGTTGGGAGCACCGCATCCGGTTTCTCGCGGCCGATGATGGCGTCAAGATATTCCACCGTCAGCGGCTCGACGTAGGTGCGGTCCGCAAACTCCGGATCAGTCATAATCGTGGCGGGGTTTGAGTTCACCAGCACCACTTCATAGCCTTCAGCCTTGAGAGCTTTGCAGGCCTGAGTGCCGGAATAGTCAAACTCGCACGCCTGGCCGATGACAATCGGGCCGGAGCCAATAATCAGTATTTTGTGAAGATCAGTTCGTTTTGGCATTCGCTTCCATGGATGCTGCTGGTTGAATTAAACAACTTGAGTTGCAGGCCGTCGACGCGCCTGCGCTGCTGCACCTGCTTACCGGGACTTTTTCCACTCCTCCATCAGGTTTACAAATCGTCCAAACAGGTAGGACGAATCGTGAGGTCCTGGTGAAGCTTCAGGATGGTACTGTACGCTGAAAAGCGGGATCGAGCGATGGCGCAATCCCTCCAGCGTGTTGTCGTTCAAATTACGATGGGTCAACACCACATCGTTGGCGTTGAGCGAATCCGGATCAACGGCAAAGCCATGGTTATGCGCGGTAATTTCCACCTTTTGCGTTTCCAGATCCATCACCGGATGATTCCCGCCGTGATGCCCGAATTTAAGCTTATAGGTTTTGCCGCCCAGTGCCAGTCCCACAACCTGGTGGCCGAGGCAGATGCCAAAAACGGGGACCCGGCCCAGTAACTCGCGCACGTTGCGTGCCGCGTATTCGACCGGCTCAGGATCCCCCGGACCGTTGGAAAGGAAAACGCCGTCGGGCGCAAGCGCCAGCACATCGGCAGGTGATGTGCGAGATGGCACCACCGTAACCTTGCAGCCGGCGTCAACCAGCCGCCGCAGGATGTTGTGTTTGATTCCGTAGTCGTAGGCCACGACATGGTGACGAGTTTGGGCCTTCAGAGTCTGTTCGGGGTGATAAATGTCTTCGGAAGGCTCCGTCCACTCATAAGGCGCGGAAGTGGAAACTTCGCTGGCGAGGTCCCGGCCAAGCATGCGGGGCGCGGCCTGAGCCTTGGCGACCAGACTTTTCTCATCAAGGTCCACGGTTGAAAGAACGGCCCGCATGCTCCCCTGCGAGCGCAGGTGGCGGACCAAGGCCCGGGTGTCAATATCGGAAATGACCGGAAGCCCAAAATCGGCCAGGAACTCGGATGCGGTTTCAACCGAACGCCAGTTGCTCGCTAGCTGAGCCAACTCACGGACGACCAGCCCTTGCGCAAAAGGCCGTGCCGATTCGGAATCCAGGGGATTGGTGCCGTAGTTTCCGATGTGGGGGTAGGTGAGGCAAACGATCTGGCCCGCATACGACGGGTCGGTCAGGATTTCCTGGTAACCGGAAAGCGCCGTGTTGAACACGACCTCGCCTGAATGCTCGACCGGCGCTCCGTAACCACGCCCACGAAAAACTCTGCCATCTTCCAGCGCAAGAACTGCTTGCATTCTCTCTCCATTCCGCGGACGAAGGCCGCTTCACACTCTGGGTTCGTCATTGCCCGGTCCGTCGCGCACACTACTGAGCCCTTATCTCGAGCGCGGCCAATTGCCGCGAGCGATTCCTGATGCCTTCATTTTACCGGACCGATGTCGTCGGGCGGCCAATAGGCGAACGCGGCCTCGCCGTAAATATACTTTCGATCGACAGTGCCCCAAACCCGGCTGTCGTCTGAAAAAGCTCGATGATCCCCCAGGACGTAGTAATGATGCGGGGTTATATGGACCGCCGGGCAGGTCGAATGGTCAAGATAACCTGGGGGAATGTAATTTTCCTTCAATGGCTTACCATTCACAAAAACGTGCCCGTTCTTAAGGCTGACCCAATCTCCCGGCAATCCAATCACCCGCTTGATTAAGGTCTTTGCCGGGTCAACGGGATAGTGGAACACAATGATGTCGCCGCGCCGAATGGGTTCCACATGGTAGATGATCTTGTTGACAAAAACCCGCTCGTGATTTCCGATTCCCGGCAGCATGCTGATCCCCTCAACCTCAACGGGCTGGTAAACAAAAAAAGTGACGACAAGGACCATCAGTGCGGCCAGGATCAGGTCGCGAAGCCAGTACCGGCCTCTGAAAAATAAGTGCCCGCCCCGAGGACGGCGGTTCAGCGTTTCGCGAAGGTTGCCGATTGGGAGGTTCCCTTTCCGCATGTTCTTTATAAACTAAATTATATACCATAATTCGCACCGAACTTTCCAGTTTCGGAGTCCGTGGGACGGGTCCATCCACATCGATCGTTTGATAGAATGGGACCGCAACGTGCCATGATGAATTATCAGTACGCTTTGATTATTCCGGCCCTGAACGAAGCCGAAAGCATCGGAATTCTCCTGCGCCAGATCCCGTCGAGCTTATTGGCACAAACGATCGTGGTCGATAACGGGAGCCGGGACCGCACCGCTGAAATCGCCCGGGCATCCGGGGCCGAAGTTGTGTGCGAGCCGAGGCGAGGTTACGGGCAGGCGTGTCTTACCGGCCTCAGCCACTTGCGCCCGGAGGTGAGCGCGGTCGTTTTCATGGACGCGGACCTTTCCGATGATCCCAGCGATGTTGGCCGCCTGATCCGCCTTTTCGATCAAAACAACTGGGATATGCTAATCGGTTCGCGCGTGCTGGGCTCAGCGGAAAAAGGATCGCTCAGCCCCGTTCAACGCTTTGGAAACTGGCTGACGACGCGCCTGATCGTTTGGTTGTGGAAGGTAAAATACACCGACCTGGGGCCCCTGCGCATTCTCCGCCGGGACGCACTCGAACAACTGAACCTGCACGACCCGACCTTCGGCTGGAACGTTGAGATGCAGGCGAGGGCCGCACAACTGGGGATGAGAACCTGCGAGATTCCCGTGAACTACCGCTGCCGGCAGAGCGGCCGCTCAAAAATTTCCGGCAGCATCACGGGAAGCGCCCGGGCCGGCGCTAAAATCCTGTGGACCCTCTATCGCTGTTGGCGGACCCGGTAGCCGGCAAGAGTTCCCGACCGCTGAAACCCGCAGGGATTGATGCGGCGTGAACTGAAGAAGCGAGAGAAGGGTACGACGCTGCAATTATCCAAAGATGTCTCTTGCCCTGCTGTCGGCGTCCCGCTCCAGCGGCTTGTTTTCCACTTGAACCGAGGGCGCAAGGGATTCGAGCAGCTGCTTTTGCTCGCGGGACAAGCGTGATGGAACCGAAACCTCGACATACACATAGAGGTCGCCATGGCTTCGACTGTTCAGGAACGGCATCCCGTGGCCGCGCAAGCGGAAAACCGATCCGGGCTGGGTGCCTCCCGGCACCTTCACTTTTTGCCGGCCCCGCAGGGTTGGAACCTTGAGTTCAGTTCCCAAGGCGGCCTGGGTGATGGAAATGGGGATTTTGATGAAAAGATCGTTGCCGCGCCTTTCAAAAAAAGCGTGGGGGCGGACCTTCAAAACTACGTAGAGGTCACCCGGCGGACCACCGTGCCGGCCGGCTTCCCCTTCGCCCGCCACGCGCAAACGTGTTCCGTCATCGACGCCGGCGGGGATTTTTAATCCCAAGACCTTTTCATGCCGGACGCGCCCCTCGCCATGGCAATCAGGGCAAGGGTTGCGATTGACCTGGCCCATCCCGCCGCACTGCGGGCACGTTCTGGAAACGGTAAAAAAGCCTTGCGAATAGCGGACCTGTCCGCGCCCGCCACAGGCTTCGCAGTTGGACAATTGCGTTCCGTTCTTGGAGCCCGAACCGCGGCAGCTTCCGCAGGTCTCGCCGCGCGGGATCTTAATTTTTGTGTCGAGTCCGGAAGCCGACTCCTCAAAGGAGATTTCAAGCTCGTACCGAAGGTCGGCACCGCGTTCGGCGCGCGCTCGACCGGGACGCCGACGGCCAAACAGATCCTCTAAATCAAAGAAAGAGCCAAAGATATCTTCAAAGCCGGAGAAGACCGTCGAAGAAAAATCGGGCGCGCCGCCGCCCATACCTCCGACGCCGGCAAAGCCATAACGATCGTACCGGGCCCGCTTGTCGGCGTCCGCCAACACTCCGTAGGCCTCGGTAATCTCCTTAAAGCGCTCTTCCGACTCCTTGGCGCTATCGGGATTTCGGTCAGGATGATGTTGCAGAGCAAGCCGACGATAAGCGCTCTTGATCTCCTGATCCGAGGCCCCGCGGTTGATGCCGAGGACCTCGTAATAATCGCGTTTCTGATTCACTCCGCAAAACCTTCCATGTTGAGCCCTGGCTTGAACCACTCCGTTTGGGAAGATGGCGCCTCGCCGGAACTACTCATCTTTTTCCGCTTCTTCGGCTGAACCGGCTGGCCGTTCTTCAGGGCCCCCGACCGCTACGCGGACGATTGCCGGCCGCAACAAACGGCGCTTCAGCCGATATCCTCGCTGGAGTTCTTCCACAACTTCATGGTCCCGATGCTCCGGCGATTCAACCGTCTCAACCGCCTGGTGAATGTGGGGGTCAAAGATTTTCCCTTCGCTTTCCACCGGCTCAAGGCCGGCTCGCTTCAGGACCTCAAGCAATTCCCGATGGATTAACTCGAGGCCTTCATAATACTTTCCGGGAACGCCCTCCTCGTGATGTTTGAGGCCGCGCTCGAGCGAATCGAGCGTGGGAAGCAGCGCCCGGATCAGCCCCATGGTGGCGTGCTGGAGAAAATCCTCTTTTTCTCTTTCTACGCGTTTGCGGACATTCTCGATTTCCGCCTGCTTCCGCAGAAGGCGCTCGTACATCTGCTGCTTTTCGCCCAGGAGTTTCTGATAGGCGGCCTCAAGGTCCGTGGGCAAATCGGCACTGCGCGCCTCGGCAGCCTCTTCGTTGGGCCCTGCGGCGGAATGATTTTTCGCCGGAGTCCCTGTCAGTTCGGAATGATCCATGAAATTTTTCTCGTCGGTCATAGTCTATTATCTTACCCTGTCCCCGCCCATAGTTGAACTTTTGCGGCTTGAGTGAATGCAATTTTCGCGGGGAAACATCAGGAAAAACGTCAATTGATACTCAACAACCGGTTGCACAGATGGGCGACGTAATCAACCGTCGTCACGGCGCGATCATATTCCATGCGCGTCGGGCCTACAACTCCCAAAGCTCCCACAACCCGCGACCTGTATCGCAATGGGGCGACGACCAGAGCGCAATGGCGCATCTCACTTGAGGGGTTCTCCTCGCCAATGACGATTTGCACACCGGACTCCGAAGACTGCAGGCACGATCCCAGGATCTTGATCAGCTTGGCCTTTTGGTCTAAAGCGGCCAGCAACTCTCGTATTTTGCGGGCGTCCTCAAACTCCGGCTGCTCAAGAATCCGGGAAGTTCCATCCACAAACAGCGGTCCCAGTTCATCGTAGCCCAGCGCGCCTTCCCTCAGCAGCTTGGACAGGCTTTGCATCAAGCGGTCAAAAAGCTGCTTGGCTTCCTCGATTTTGCTGAAGAGTTCCAGGCGGATGGTGCGCAGAGACCATCCCCGGAATTCACAGTTCAGGTAAGCGGCGGTGCGGTCCAGCTCTTGCTGCGAAATATCTTCATCAAGCCGCAAGATCTTGTTTTCACAAAGATTGGGCTTGGAAATAATCACCACCAGGACGCGGCGGTCCGGAAGCTTGATAAATTTGATATGTTCCAGGAGTTTCTCTTCCAGCGCCGGACCCAGCACCAATCCGACATTCCGCGACGCTTCAGCCAACACATGGGACGCGGTCGCCATCAACTCCTCGAACGGGAGTTCATCCTCCCGGAAACTCTCTTCAATAAATTGCCGCACAGCCGGAGGCAGTTGCTCCATCTGCATCAGACAGTCAACATAATAGCGATAAGCTCGGTTCGTGGGTACGCGTCCTGCAGAAGTGTGAGGCTGCTCGAGGAAACCCCCGGCCTCCAGTTGCGCCATAACGTTGCGGATGGTTGCGGGACTCAGCACCTCACGGCTTTCGAGTGCAATCCTCTTGGAGCCGACGGGCACCCCACTCACGATGTAGCGGCGCACCACAGCCGATAAGACATCCCGCTGCCTTTTATCAAGTTTAGGCTCGGTTCGCATGATGGTTTGGCGAATAGGACGCACACCTCTGCCCAGAGTTCCTTCTTATTTTATTCGGCCGATTGAGCGGTGTCAATAATTGCTCTTGGCAGCCGGAGCCTTCAACTTACTGCGCCTGAGTTGCCGAACCGTCGTGCGGAGCAGTGTTTGCCATTGCGCTGGCCTCCGTTACGTTCTGAAGGTAGTTATCGTCCGGCATCGGCGGTTGGGCGCCGGGAGGCAGCGGGTGCGGACCGGGGCCCAATTTCATGAGAGGTTTGGCTTCCGGC
>CAYWMN010000062.1:0-7033 GCA_964459065.1 uncultured Acidobacteriota bacterium
CGGCATTTTATCACTAGGCGAGGGAAAAGCGATGTGTGTATAGCGAGTAGCGCGGTCCTCCGATTTTGAGGTCCGCGGATTTTCTGTGGAGCCCGGTGGCGGCGTCAAGCCGCCGCTACAGAAAAAAGCAGATTCCTCGTTTCACTCGGAATGACACCTCCGGCGGTGGGGACACCGCCGCTACAGCAGGACCCCTCACCCGTCCGCAGCCGCGGCCACCCTCTCCCCCGGGCGAGGGCTGGAATCGTTACGCGCTGAAAGAACCCGCGGCGCAAGATTCGTCACCCGCAAATGCTGGCCGGAGGCCGGCGCTACGAAGAACCCGCCGCGCAGAAGCCGGTGTCGCTCCTACAGACCCCTCACCCGGCCGCAGCGGCGGCCACCCTCTCCCCCGGGCGAGGGCTGGAATCCTTACGCGGTGGGAACACCGCCGCTACAGTCGGACCCCTCCACCCGGCGGGCGAGGGTGGGAATCATTATTGGGCTCGCATTCCCACGGCTCACGCCGTGGGCTAAATTCTATCGGCCCTCCGGGCCTGAGAACATGAAGAACCCGCGACACAAAAACCAGTGTCGCGGCTACCCTTCCACAATGGCGGCGTAAAGACGCCGCTACAGAAAGGCCGCGGATCTAACGCTCCGCCCGACCCTTCTGATGGCGGCGGGCTCCCGGCGCGCCGCAAGATCGCAGCAGACTAGGCTAGTAGCATGGGCCAATTCAAAGGCCCCAAGCCCCTCAAATGGGATTTTTGGGACTTTTCAGCCCGCCAAATTAAATCTATAAACTGTTTATTATGAATGAGTTAAAAGGATGAGTGAACCGGCAAAAGCAAAAAGCGTTCAATTCTTGAACATCGGGTAAGATTTACACGCGTGATTTCCCTAGACCTTGGAGTGCTGAACGCGCACGGCGGGAAGGCCGTCGGCTTCGTCGTAGATCTCGATGTCCGGAAAGATGTTGGGGCTCTCGGCTTTGAGCACCCGGGCGATCTCCACCGTGAGCCGGCGGATTTCCGTATCCGCGTGAGGGCTGCCCCGCATCTCGATGAAGTGCCGCCACGAGCGGCTGTTGCCCGTCACAAAGATCTTCGTCTCACAGGCGTTGGGCAGAATGGATCGCGCCGCCTGGCGCGCCCACTTGCGGCGGTCGCGCGGAGCCATTTCCGGGTGCTGCTGCTTGACGTACTGCGTGGTGGCCTCGGCCAGTTCCACGTAGGCTTTGCGGAGGGTCTCGATGGTCTCGCGCCACTGGGCGCGGAGCGCGTCATTCTCCTGATAAAGCGGAGGCACCACGTAGCGCGCGTCGCCTTCGTCCACGTAACGCTGCGAGAGCTGCGAGTAGCCGAATCCCGCGCGGTGGCGAACCAGCTCGTGCGTGAGCGACCGGCTGATTCCCGTTAAGAGCAGGCACCACACCGCGTGTTCCAGCACGCTGCCGTGCTTGGAGGTCAGGATGTTGTCGAGATACTCCCGGTTGGTCTTGCGCCCCTTGCCAAAGGACATGTAGCAGGTGCGACCTGCGATTTCAGCCAGCACTTCGGCCGCCGCCTCGGTGTCAGTGGTAAAGCTGAGGCCTTCATCGTCCAGGAAGCGGGCGAGCCCTTCGCCCACAACCGTCTGGCGCCCCAGCAGGTAGACTTGCGGCTTCGTAATGTAGGGATCAAGCGGAGGTTTCGTCGCCAACGGCCTTCTCTGCCCTAAACGATTTTGAACTTTGGGATCTTCTCGAATGCCAGGAGGAAAAGCGGCCATACGCCGCCCCATTGGCTATCTTCAAGCGTTTGTGCGCTTGGCGGCAGGCTTGTCCGCCGCAGCCTTGCGAAACGCCGCGTATTTCTTCTGGAAGCGCTCCACCCGGCCGGCGCTGTCCACCAGCTTCTGCTTGCCGGTAAAGAACGGATGGCAGCTTGAGCAAATTTCGAGATGCAGCACATCACTCTTGTAAGTGGACCGCGTCTTAAACGTGTTGCCGCACGCGCACGCCACCGTAACGTCATGGTAATCAGGATGTATATCTTTCCTCATGAGGCTCCTTACAGTCTGGACAATGTTTCATTATAACCATGCGAGCCAAAACTTTCAATTTCGATTATGGTCAAATCGGCGCAGGAACTTTTCCCGGGAACGTCCGCCGCGCTTTGCGCTGACGGTTGGCTTGCGCGGGCGCGACTCACCCAATTCCATGGCCGCTTGAATCAGCCATTCCTGCAGGCCAGTCCCCCGTCGCGAGCCCGGCCAATCCAGCCCTGCGAACGGAGCGTAACAGGAAAGGGGCTGAATTTTTTTGTAGAAAGCTTTATATTGACCATTCACATTTTACTTTGAAATTGAGATGGAGGTTTCCCATCATGACGGATGTTGTGACTTTTGGCGAGGCGATGATTCGGCTGTCGCCTCCAAATTTCCATAGGATTGAACAGACATCGTCGTTTGACGTCCAGGTCGGCGGCGGCGAGCTGAATGTTGCGGTCGGAGTAACCCGGCTGGGTCTGAAAAGCGCCTGGGTTTCCCGCCTGCCCCAAAACCCGCTGGGACGCCTGGTGGACAATCGCGTGAAGCAGATGGGAGTTGATTCGTCGCCGATTCTATGGACCGACGAAGGCAGAGTCGGGCTGTATTTTGTGGAATTCGGTGCGGCGCCCCGGCCGAGTTCGGTGGTCTATGACCGCGCCCACTCCGCCATCAGCGCCATCAAGCCCGGAGAAGTGGACTGGAAAGAAGTCTTTCAGGGAGCGCGGTGGTTCCATACCAGCGGCATTACCCCGGCCCTGAGCGATTCGGCGGCGGCGGTAACCCGTGAAGCCTTGATGGCGGCCAAGGAAGCCGGCGCCACGGTGAGCTACGATTTGAATTACCGCGGCAAACTCTGGTCACCCGACAAAGCGCAGGCCGTTCAGGAACCACTGATGGAGTACGTTGACGTGCTGATCACCACGGAAGAAGACACCGGCGTTGTCTTCAAGATCAAGGCCTCCGGGAAAACCGACGACAGCGGCTTCAAAGAAGTGTCCGTCGCCAGTTACAAAGAAGCCGCCCAGCGCCTTCAGGAGCGATTCAAATTCAAGTGCGTGGCCGTCACCCTGCGGGAAAACCCGTTGGTACTGCGCAACACCTGGTCCGCCATCGCCTATGCGGACGGAAAATTCTATGACGACATCAAGTACGATCTGGAGATTGTGGATCGAGTCGGCGGCGGCGATTCATTCAGCGCGGGTTTCATTTACGGATATCTTTCAAAGAATTCGTACGAAGCCGCCGTGCGTTACGGGAACGCGTTCAGCGCCCTCAAGCAGACCATTCCAGGGGATTTCAACTGGGCAAGGCTTGAGGAAGTGGAAAAGTTGTTAAAAGGCGCAAGCTTGCGCGTTTCGAGATGATCGCTTCCCGCGGCAGGGCGTGAATCTTTACCGGCCGCGGGACTGCGCCGGCTGCGTTGCAGACCAGCCCTATCTCCATCCTACGTAAGGAGTTCAAGATGCCCTGGACAAGGGAAAAGGCTTTAGGACTGATCCGGGAAGTGGGTGTTGTCCCCATCATCCGCTCTTCGACGGAAGAAGACGCCTTCCAGGCGGTTGAAGCCATTGTGGCCGGAGGTGTGCCGATCGCAGAAATCACGATGGTGGTGCCGAATGCGCTCCGCGTGATGGAGCGGGCCGTCGAGCATTTCGGCGACAAAGTGCTACTGGGCGCAGGCACGGTGCTCGATACGGAAACCTGCCGCTCGGCCATCTTTGCAGGCGCAGAATTCATCGTGACACCGACGCTTGACGTCAAGGTGATCGAAATGGCGCGCCGTTATAGCAAAGCGTGTGTTCCCGGCGGCTTGACACCCACGGAAATCCTGACGGCCTGGCAGGCTGGGGCTGACATGGTCAAAGTATTTCCCTGCGGACCTGTGGGAGGCCCGAGATACCTTAAGTCGATCAGGGGACCGCTTCCTCAAATCGACATGGTTCCTACGGGCGGAGTTGATCTCGAATCGGCGCCCCAGTTTATCCGGGCGGGAGCCGCGGCAATTGCGGTGGGCGGCGAGCTGGTCAATGCCAAAGCCCTGAGGGAAGGAAACACCGCGAGCATTACTTCGGCGGCCCGCCAGTATGTTGAAGTGGTACGCCAAGCCCGAAAGACGATGGCAAAATAGGTTTCCTTCAGCCTGATGCGACGAAGGGGAAGTTAAGGACCGGGCGGGGACTTCAGCACGAATCGCTGCCAAGGGAATGGAGGAAAAGAGTTAAGTAGCGGCCGATGGCGCTGGTGATAAGAAACTGCTCGCGCACATGCTCATGTCCATGGTTCGCCAGACGTTGGGCAACCGCAGGGTTGGAAAGCAGATAGCGCACTTGATAGGCCGTCCCCTCCACAGAATGGGCCAGCATGCCGGTGTGTTTGTGGATCACCTGGATCGGAATGCCGCCGACGGCTGAGGCCACCACCGGCTTCTTCTTCCAGAGCGCTTCAGCAACCGTCAGGCCGAAACCTTCCCGCAGGCTTTTCTGAATCACGATCGTCGATCCGCGCTGTAAAGCATTAATCTCCAGCGCACTCCAGGGCGGCAGGTCAAGGATATGGATATCCGGATCTCCAGCCGCCACGTCCCGAACCTCATCCAGCACTTTGCCACCCTCCGGATCGTCTGCCGCGCCTCCGCCGGCAAGGACCAACTGGCAGTCAAAGTGGCGCTTAACGATCTTGTAGGCGCTTACGACGCCAACCGGGTCTTTGAGACGGTCAAACCGCGAAACCTGCGTAAGGATGGGACGCTTCGGATCAATTCCAAATTTCTCCAGGACGCTCTGAACAAACTCGGGCGCAAGGTCCCGGTTCTTCTCAGAAAGCGGGTCAATGCTGGGGTAAAACAAAAATTGGGGAATCGGAAGCTGATGCGTGAAATCGGGCGAAGAGAACAGGGCGGAGTCGTATCGGAGAACAAAAGGTTCCAGAAAGCTCCACACCGACGGATTGGGGCGGGATAGATCAATATGGCAGCGCCATATCCAGCGGCCGGTATGGTTTTCCCTCCCGTTGACTAAAGCGAGAGGCTGAGGGTCATGGATCACCACCAGGTCGGAGTCCAGGCGGAGACGCTCCCTGTTCTGCTCATTGTAGCCCAGAAATATTTTGAAACTTTCCGGGGGATGAGTGTAAGGGGCTCCATGCAAGGCGTTGTGAAACGCCTTGGTGATTTCAAAAAAGTCGTCACCGCCTGTAATCACGTCCCAGCGGACCGCAACCTTGAGATCGGCAAGCAACGGAACCAGGCGGCTGAGGATCTCGGCCACGCCGCCTCCTACCGAAGTCGAATTCACCATCTGCACCGTGCGGCCTTTGAGGCATGAAGCAAGGGCCCGAAGCTCCTGAATCTCGGGCTCACCCACCACCGCGGCATAATCATCGAGGTGAACTGCGCGATTCCTGGTTTTGCTTGCACTCATCGTTCAATCTCCTGGCGGATCAGGCGAAGGAGCTGCTGCCGTGCGGCCTCAAGAGTGTTCGTGTAAATATCAATGCGGCTGGCTTGCCTGGCCAGGTCGTCCAGGCCCAGGCCTGTCGAAAACCAATGCGAAAAATCGTTGGTTCGGAGTTGGAGTCGCAAGCGGGAAGTCACAAAGTGGAAATTGAACGAAGCGTTGCTGAGGTCGGCCAGAGCCCGTTCGAATTCCTCAAGGGTTCGAACTTCCCTCTGCAAAGGGATGGCGACTTCCAGGGCTTCTGAAAAGTAGAACGGCTCAAAAGCCTCCTGCTGGGCCCGGTCGGGATGGGACTCGCAGTAGTCGGAGACCAACTTCCAAAAATCATTCCGCAGATCGGAAAGATTCAGGTAATCACGCAAATCCAAGGCGACCAGGCGCTCTGCAAGGGCCGCCTGATTGCAGCCCGCCATAATCCATTGCGCGAAATCGTCGGAAAATCCCTCGGTCAGGAAGTGGTGGCGGCGCAAACTGTGGAAAGTGTGATAAAAAATGGACGCGTCGCTGCACTCAGCCAGGCCATCCCGCAACTCCGCGAGCCGCGTGGCTTTCTGGTTGCAGATCCGGACCAAGTACGACGCCGTTGCAAACCGAAATGGATATCGGGCCTCAATCAAGGAAGAATCTCCTCAACTTTTTTAAGAAACGTCATGACTTCAGCAGGATCCCGCAAAAAGTACTTTGCCCGAGTTTCCTGGAACTTGCCCACCCGGATGGTAACACCGCTTTTGAGCGCGGCAAAAGCGGTTTCATCCGTGGTGTCGTCACCAGCGTAAATCGCCAGCTTGCGGCCGGGAATTTGCCGAAGTAGAGCCTGGGCCGCTTTCCCCTTATTTCCCATTTGGTTGGGA
The DNA here is from genome assembly GCA_964459065.1 of uncultured Acidobacteriota bacterium. GTDB lineage: Bacteria > Acidobacteriota > Terriglobia > UBA7540 > UBA7540 > JAMCXS01. The sequence goes on from CAYWMN010000062.1 coordinate 6,320, forward strand.
TAAATCTCCCAGATTTTTTTCCCGGCCATCATCCGGAAACCGGACCCCAGGCGCGCGAGAGCCTTATCCACCACCAACTTCGCCTCCCGGACATCCGAATCAGCCGCCGTACGGTAGTGGACGCCGAAACAAATCCCTTTGTCCTCCACGCGAATTCCCGGAAGCTCGCGGACTTGCTCCCGAACCCAATCCAGACTTTTTCTCAGCTTGTCCGCTGCCGGCAGCAAGAGCGCTCGCGCGTCGCTCCGCTCCCAGCCGTGAAGCCCAAAGTAAATCGCGCCCTTCACCCGCACGCGCTGCTGCAAATCCCGAAGCTGACGCCCGCTGATAAAGCATAACGTTACCCGCGGATGGGCGGCCAGCAGACCCAGCAATCGTCGCGCGCGCTCACCCAGCGTAACGTCTTTGGGGTTGGGCCGCAACCGCACCAGCGTGCCGTCGAAATCCAGGAAAAGGACAATGGCCTTGGCCCTGCCCACTCGCTTGGCGACATCAGCCCAGGCATTGAAAAGATGCTCAGGCTGGCAGCGGGAGTGCTCTTGAGGGGACCGCGGATTACCTACAACCCGGCACTCTTGATGTGGCTTATCGGCTGTTTTAGCGTCTTTCTGCATACTTTGGTGCAACAACGGGAGAGCCTGAATGGGAAAAACGCCTGGGCACTTCAGGCTCGAAACACTGGAGGGAGAGGCCTCAACGAATTTTCAGGGGTTC
>CAYWMN010000062.1:7043-16687 GCA_964459065.1 uncultured Acidobacteriota bacterium
AACTTCGGAAAGTTCCCGGACCAGACTGGCCGCCCAGCGATAGATGTTATGTTCGCGAACAACCCGGCGCATCCGCTGCATTCGAAGCCTTTTCTCGTCGGGATCCATCTCCAGAGCGTAATGGATGCCTTCCGCCAGCAATTCGGTATCGTACGGATTAACCACCAGCGCATCCCGCAACTCACGGCAGGCGCCTGTAAAACGGCTGAGGATCAGCACTCCCTGACCATCGTCGCGGCTTGCGACAAACTCCTTGGCAACCAGGTTCATGCCGTCATGCAAGGACGTCACCATGCAAAGCTCAGATGCTTTGTAATAGCGCGTAATTTCCTCATGGCTGTGATGTCTTTTGAGAAGCACGATCGGCTTCCACGCGCCATGGCGAAACCGCCCATTGATACGTTGCGCCTCGCTTTCAATTTCCGCCACCAGGTTGCGATATCGCTGGATGTCGGTCCGGCTGGGGGCGCCGATCTGCACAAAGCTGAATTTACGCTGATAGGATGGATATCTTTCGAGGAAACGCTCGATGCCGCGGAAACGCTCGACGATGCCCTTCGTATAATCCATGCGGTCGACGCCCACACCCATGAGCGTGGCCTCCACGCCCAGTTCGCTGAAAAGCTGCGCGGCGTCAGGCCGGTCAGCCGCCAAAGCGTTACTCGGGTTCTCCGAATCGAAAACCACGCTTACCGGGAAGGGACGGACCAGCGTGAAGTGGCCGCGCCGGTTGACGGCGAAACGGTCCCACTCGATGCGGCACTCCAGGGCTCGATCCACAGTTTCCAGAAAGTTGTTGCAATGTGATTGGATGTGGAAGCCCGCAAGATCGGCGCCCAGCAATCCGTCCAGCAATTCACGCTGCCAGGGACAAATGCCGAATCCCTCGGCCGTCGGCCAGGGAATGTGCCAGAAAATCGCCACGCGAGCATCGGGACGCTTTTCCTTCACCAAACGCGGCAGCAGGGCGAAATGGTAGTCATGAATAAGGACGGCGGGTTCCCGGGTGCCCTCCATCTCTTGCAAGACCGCTTTGGCAAACTTCTGGTTGACCGCCTTATATTGCTTCCAGTCGGCCTCGCGAAAAGTCGGGCGCGTGTGAGCAATATGGCAGAGCGGCCAGAGGCCTTCGTTGGCAAACCCGAGATAGAATCCCTGCTCCTCTTCTTTGGAGACCCACACGCGGCGCAGGGTGTAATGGGGATCATTCGGAGGCACGCGCAAGCGGTCGTGCTCATCCACGACCTCACGGTCGGCATTGCCGGCCCCGGCGGCAACCCACGTGCCATCACAGGCGCGCAGGATCGGCTCAAGAGAGGTCACCAGGCCGCTTGCCGGAACAAGGCATTGGATGTCCTTCTCATTTCGAACGTGCATGTAGGGTTCACGGTGTGAAACCGCAAACATCGGCTTCCCGCCGAACCGGCTACGGACATGCACCCGCAGGCGCTCCGGCGTCCAGACAGCCTCACCGGCTTCGCGCAGGCCCACCTCTTCTTCAACCGCCGTTCGGGCCACTTCCAGGCTTTTGGCGAGGTGGCTGACTTCCTGCATAATGGGCCGGAATAATTCTTCAGAAGGCGGCGGGGATCCTCGCAATCCCTTGCCGGTGCGGAGGGCACGCAACCACTGGGCCGTCTTCGCAACAGGATTCAAGATGCTGACGCGGATAATGAGGAAGCAGATGAGCGCAATCAGGACGATTTCTACCATCAAACGCAGGAAGGTGTCGCGCCAGAGCCGGAAGCTTTGAGCCTGAATAAAGCTTGCGTTGTGAATTAATGCCAGCGCCCCTTCCACCCCGTGGCTGCCGCGAATGGGCAAAACGTAAACCTGATAAGGAGTTCCCTGCAGCGACACAAACTGGCTGCGGCCCCGATTTTGGCCAATGGCTTCCCGAATCAAGGACGGGACAGCCACTTGACCGTAGTGAAACCCATTGGCCTTTCCGACTTCGTTGCCGTCACGATCATAGACGGCAACTCCTGCCAGACCTTCACGGTTTTCAAAGCGGCTCAGAAGGTTCTGCAGCTCATCCCAGGATTGAGTCTTGAGCAGCGGCTCGACATTTTCCGCAAGGCTTTGGGCCAGGACTTGCGCGTGCCGGTCCAGGGTGCTTTGCAAAACATGATTTTCCGAGCGAATCTGGAAAATTGCGAACAGGCAGGCTACTAGCGTGATGCTAATGATGAGAGAGATAATAAGCCTGTAACGGATGCGCATCTTATAAATTGTACATCATCCCCATCGAGATAGGGTCCCGGAAGCCCATAAGCCATAAGTGAACCTCCTTTCGGAGAGGCTATTGGGCCAAAGGTTGAAGTCTTGAGCTTTTTCTACGGTTCCAATTGCTTTATTATAACGCATAGGATGAGAAATGAGGAATTTTGATGGATTTTGATGATCGGATCGCGATTGTGACCGGCGGCACAGGCGCTCTGGGACGTGCTGTGGTGCAGGACCTTTTGGGGGCCGGCGCCCGGGTCGTGGTGCCCTATTTGCAGGAAGAAGGCTGGCAGGAGCTTCGCGCGAGCGCCGGCGACCAGGCTACCCGCCTTACCGGCAACCCCGTCGATCTAGCCGACGGGAGTCAGGTTGAAGCCTTTGTTCAGGAAACGGTCTCCCGGGCCGGACGCGTCGACTTCCTGGTGTGCCTCGCCGGAGGGTTTGCGGCCGGCAAGAGTTTCGAATCGGATGCGGGCGCCTGGGAGCGGATGCTCGATCTGAACCTTCGCAGTGTCTTTCTGCTGCTCCGGCCCGTGATTCCGGTCATGATCCGGCAGAATTTTGGACGCGTCGTTACCGTCTCAAGCGGGGCGATTTTGCGGGGTGGCGGCAGCGGAATGGCCGCTTACGCCGTTACGAAGGGCGCGGTCAGGCAGTTGACCGAAATCCTCGCCCAAGAGCTGGAAGGATATGACGTCCGCGCCCATTGTGTTTTGCCCGGCACCCTGGACACGGAATCGAACCGTAAGGCTATGCCCAAGGCTAATCCCGCTGATTGGGTCAAGACCCAGGATGTGGCCCACGTCATCCACTTTCTGCTGGGAGACCAGGCGCGAGCGGTTCGCACGGCGGCGATTCCGGTCCTTGGATAGAGCAAGCGTCCCGGAAAGGCTCCCTAAAACACAATAAACCTAACCAGCACAGCGCGTTGACTTCGCATCCACCCCAAGGTTACATTAAAAGCTTGTCCCGTTCCGCTCGTTAGAGTTCACGCTGCAAAGTCCGGCGCTTTGAGGAGTACGGTGGAGAGCCTGTTTCTGAAAAAGATTGTGGCCGCGCGCAGGCGGCGCGTTGAAGAGCAAAAGGCAAGCCGGCCTTTGGAAGTTGTCCGCCGCGCCGCCGAGGCAAGGACCGGCTACCGGGACTTTGCCGGTGCGCTCTGGTCCGAAGGCCTGAGCGTCATCGCTGAAATCAAAAAGGCTTCCCCCTCAAAGGGATTGATCTGCGCAGAGTTTCGGCCCATTGAAATTGCGGCTTCTTATGAGCGCGCTGGAGCTGCAGCGCTTTCCGTCCTGACCGAGGAGGAGTTCTTCCTGGGATCGCTCAGTGACTTGAAGGCTGCCCGGCAAACCGTTTCGTTGCCGGTGCTGAGGAAGGATTTCATCATCGATGACTATCAGGTTTACGAGTCAGCGGCTTCCGGAGCCGATGCGCTGTTGTTAATTGTGGCGGCGCTTGAGCAAGAGGACTTAAAAAGGATGATTGATCTCGCTTCGCAATTGGGAGTTGCGGCGCTGGTCGAAGTTCACACGGAAGGCGAACTGGAGCGGGCGCTTGAGGCCGGATCTCGCATCATTGGCGTGAACAACCGCAATTTGAAGACCTTTGAGGTCAATCTCGATACTTCGTTCCAGCTTCGAAAAAAGATCCCGGCATCCTGCCCGGCGGTCAGCGAGAGCGGGATCAAGAGCGGCCGTGATCTCGAACAGCTGGCTGGCGCAGGGTTTAACGCCGTCCTGATCGGCGAACATCTGATGGCGTCCGCGAATCCGGGGAAAACACTCGAACAGCTTCTCAACAGCGCGCCATCACTGAGGGTGGCGCAAACCTGACGGCATGCTGACCCGGATCAAAGTTTGTGGAATTACGCGTCTCGAAGATGCCCGGTTGGCCGTTCGATTGGGAGCCGATGCGCTGGGATTTAACTTTTATCCCCCTTCGCCCCGTTCGATTGCAGCAGGCGCCGCTCGCTCCATCATCGAGCAGTTGCCGCCGCTGGTCGCGCCCGTGGGAGTCTTCGCAGATGAAACGGATGCCGGAAAGGTATCCGCCATCGCACGGGAAGCGGGAGTCCACACGATCCAGTTGCACGGCCCGCGCTTTCCGGAATTCGGCAGTGTCCTGGAAGGGTTTTCAATAATCCGGGCCGTGGCCGTGAGCCAAGACTTCAACCCGGAAATGCTGGCGGGCCTTCGTGCGGACGCTTTTCTTTTGGATGCCTTCCACCCGAAGCTGAAAGGCGGAACCGGCATGACGATCGACTGGACGCTGGCGCGAACCGCCCGGGAATATGGGACAATTATTCTGGCGGGAGGCCTGAATCCGGAAAACGTAGGCCAGGCGATTTCAACGGTCCGCCCCTTTGCCGTCGATGTGGCAAGCGGCGTTGAAAGCGCTCCCGGGGAAAAAGACCCGGCGCGCCTGCGCGCATTTTTTGAAGCCGTTGAAAAGGCAAACCAGCAACGCTGAACTCATTTCATTGATCAGAGAACCAGATGCCGAAAGGACAGCCCGCCGTGATCTCGCCTGATGCCCAAGGAAGGTTTGGGGAATTCGGAGGCCGTTACATCCCCGAAACCCTGATGCACGCCATTGAAGAACTCGAACAGGCTTACGACCAGGCGCGGCAGGACCCGGCCTTTCAGTCTGAGTTTCAATACCTTCTGCGTTACTTTGCGGGACGGCCTACGCCGCTTTACCATGCGCGGAGGCTGAGTGAACATCTGGGAGGCGCCCAAATTTATCTGAAGCGCGAAGACCTGCTGCACACGGGCGCGCACAAGATCAACAACTGTCTTGGGCAGGGCCTGCTTGCGGTGCGCATGGGCAAGACCCGCCTGATTGCCGAAACCGGAGCCGGGCAGCACGGCGTAGCCACCGCGACTGTAGCGGCGCTGTTGGGCCTGGAATGCAGAGTCTACATGGGCGATGAAGATATGGCCCGGCAGTCGCCCAACGTCTTCCGCATGCGGCTGCTGGGAACTGAAGTCATGGGAGTATCCTCGGGCACCAAAACGCTGAAAGACGCCATCAATGAGGGCATGCGGGATTGGGTCACGAATGTGAAGGACACGCACTACCTGATGGGTTCGGTGCTGGGGCCGCATCCTTATCCGATGATGGTGCGCGAGTTCCAGCGTGTCATCGGGCAGGAAGCCCGGCAGCAGGTGCAGGAGGCTACCGGCAAATTGCCTGATTGCCTTTTCGCCTGCGTCGGCGGCGGGAGCAATTCCATCGGGTTGTTTTACGACTTTATTCCCGACCGGGAAGTCCAAATGGTCGGCGTCGAGGCCGGAGGCAGATCGCTCAGCCCCGGGGACCATGCGGCGCGCTTTGCGGGCGGATCGCCCGGCGTGCTGCACGGTACCTACACCTATGTTTTGCAGACGGCGGATGGCTTGATTTCCAACACCCATTCGGTATCGGCAGGCCTCGATTATCCGGCCGTGGGACCCGAGCATGCAGACCTCTATCGCCAGGGCCGGGCGGAATATACGCATGCAAGCGATGAGGAAGCCCTTGATGCCGCACAGCTCCTCGCCCGCATGGAAGGCATCATTCCGGCACTTGAATCTTCACATGCTTTGGCGGAGGTCATCAAACGCGCGCCGAAAGCGAGCCGCGAAAAGATCTTTATCGTCAATCTTTCGGGCCGGGGCGATAAGGATCTGGGCATATTTCAATCGGCAGGAATTTTGTAAACCCGGTTACAATGACAAGAACTTCCTAGGGATACCCGTGTGACAACACAAATCGAGTCGAAATTTCGAGAGCTGCGCGAGCAGAACGCCAAAGGACTGGTCATCTATGTGACGGCCGGCGACCCCACCCTTGAAGCCACAGGAGACCTGCTGGCGGCAATCGAGCGCGGGGGTGCAGACTTCATTGAGCTGGGCGTGCCGTTCTCAGACCCCCTGGCCGATGGTCCGGTCATTCAACGGGCTTCCGAGCGCGCTCTGCGGAACGGAACAACTCTGCGCAAGGTTTTGCAGGCGCTTCCCGAGTGGAGGAAGCGCGTTCAAACGCCTCTGATTCTGTTCAGCTATTACAATCCCATCCTGCAATACGGCCTTGAGGATTTTGCCCGCGATGCCAGCCAGGCGGGAGCGAACGGGGTTCTTGCCGTTGACCTGACACCGGAAGAGGCCGGAACCTACGTCCAGACCCTGCGCAAATGGAACCTCGACACGATCTTCCTGGCCTCTCCAACCTCCACTGACCAACGGCTGGAACGGGTGGCGAGCGTTTCAACCGGCTTTTTGTATCTTATTTCCCGCACCGGCGTTACGGGAGAGCGGAAGGAAATTGAGGCCAACACCAAGCCGCTGATCCAGCGGACAAGAAAGTTCACCCCGCTTCCGATTGCCGTTGGATTCGGCCTTTCCACTCCCCAGCAAATCCGCGCCGTCCAGGAATTGGCGGATGCGGCGGTCGTCGGCAGCGCGGTGGTTCGCACCATCGAAGAGAATTTCAATACTGATGGGCCTGCGGGAATCGAAAACTACATCCGCTGGCTCAAGCAGGGAACAGGGAGTTCACCCGCATGAGCGAACTCGAGAACTTGCGAAGGCGCATCGACGAACTGGATCGGCAATTGGTGAAACTGCTCAATGAGCGGTGCCACTGCGCGGTCGAGATTGGACATCTTAAAAAGCAATTGAACATGCAAGCCTGGCAGCCGGACCGCGAAGAGCAAGTCCTCCGGAACATTGTGAAGTCCAATAGCGGTCCGCTCGACGATGCGGCGGTTCGGCGTCTGTTCGAGCGAATTATCGATGAAGCCAGATCCCTGGAACGTCACATTATGGAAGCCGCCCCTTCCGCAAAAAAGGATTAGTGCAATAGAAGGAAAATCCAGCACGTTCTCCATCATTGAATGAGCATGGGTTTGCTCAGCGGCGGGCCCTGTCAATTTACCCGGGCCGGCTTGAAAAACTGATTGTGCCGGCGGCAGGACGAATGGTTTGAAGTTCCGGCCGTACAAGGAAAAGACTTCTCGTGGAACCAGCTGAACCTTTCTTTAAACGGATTTCGATTATCGGGCTGGGCCTGATCGGCGGCTCCTGGGCGCTGGCTCTGAAAAAAATGGGCCATCCGGCGCGCCGCGTTGGATGGGACCGGCCAACGATCTTAGAACAGGCCCTTGCGTGCGGCGCAATCGATGAGGCCGCCGAAGACATTGCCTCAGCTGTCAGCCGCGCCGATTTGGTCATCCTGGCAACCCCGGTCGGAGCCATCCTGGACATCCTTGGCCAGTTGCCTCCGCACCTGTTGCCGAAGGCTTTAGTCACCGACGTTGGCAGCACCAAAAACCTGATTTGCCGGCGGGCCAAGGAATTGATAGGTGGGGAGGCGTTGTTTTTAGGCGGCCACCCGCTGGCCGGCAAGGAAATTTCCGGGTTTGAACACGCCGACGCCTCGATCTTTGAAAATGTCTGGTACGCGCTGACACCGTCGTCCGATGAGCAAATGCAGGATGAACGGGTAACGGCCTTCAGGCATCTGCTGGAATCCCTCGGCGCGCGTCCCTATGTTATGGAGGCTTCAAGTCATGACCTGGCCGTGGCTTATCTTTCGCACTTGCCGCAACTTCTTTCCACCGGCCTGGCAGGTCTCGCGGCAGAAGCGGCTGCCCAAAAGCACCTGCCGCTGGAATTGGCGGGGCCCGGATTCCGCGACCTCACGCGCCTTGCCGACAGCCCCTATGCCCTGTGGCGCGACATCTGCCTGACGAACATCGAGAATATCCAATCAGGGCTTGAAGCCATGATCCAGGAACTTGAAAACATAAAAACTCATTTGAGCGACCGCGAGCTGGAACGCACTTTTGAGAAAGCCCATCAACTGCGCGACCGCTTGCGCAAGCAGAGTTGAATCTTCTGCGGCCTCGATGTCTGTGATGAATCACCCGGAAAGAAACGTGCTGAAAGTTAACCTCGCCGTGATGACAATTTTGAGCTTATCTCGAGACTGCTGCTTTTCGAATCAACAAGTCCTTCGCGTCCCGGAACCCACCCGCCGGGAGCCGCAAGGGTAACGACTTATGGCTTCGCGCACCTTGACTCCGGCTAATCAAATCACGATCTTGCGGCTCGTTTTTGTCCCGGTATTCGCCATCTTGGTGATAGGGCGGCACGACACCGGAGCGCTCGCCGTGCTGACCTTAGCGGCATTGTCAGACGTCATGGACGGAATTGTCGCAAGGACCTTCCACCAGGTGACTCCGCTGGGAGTGGCGCTTGATCCCATCGCGGACAAGATCATGATGAGTACCGCCTTTATCACTCTTTCGTTTCGGGGCGCCTTGCCCTGGTGGCTTACCATCGTGGTGCTCAGCCGGGATGCAGGTATTCTGATTCTGGCGCTGCTGATTATCCTGGTAGCGGGCTACCGGCCTTTCCATCCAACCATCCTGGGCAAAACATCGACCGTCGTTCAGGTGATCACCGTTTTTGCGGCCTTGTCACTGCTGGCTCACATGCCCTGGGTCACGCCGACAATTCTCAAGGGTTGCACCTACCTCGCCGCAGCCTTCACAGCCGCCTCGGGTCTTCACTATCTTGCGGTGGTCAGGAACCGCTATGCTCAACACACGGAAGGAGCCGTGCCACCCTCGGCTTCCGGATCTGAATAACGCCTCATTCCCGGGCCGGCGTCCCGGCTTTTGTTTCCGCGCCGGCTGAGGTTGAAAACAGCTTGGCTTCTTTGTTCATGCCTGAAGCCGCCATGAATTGACGCGGCAGGGTCCAACGCATAGACTGTAAATTCGAAAGGCACGGGGAAGGCCGAGTCTTTTTGCCACCCCGCCCGAATCCAACCGAGGAGCTACCTTTGCCGAATTTATCCGTCAAATACCTCAAAGCCAACAGAGAACAATTCCTGGAAGGACTCATCGGCCTGCTGAAGATTCCAAGCATCAGCGCCTTGCCGGAACATCAGAAAGACGTCCGCCGTGCCGCGCAATCCATCGCTGATGAACTCCGCGCCATGGGGATGCAAAATGTCGAAATGATCGAAGGCAAACCCGGCCGGAACCCTTTGGTCTATGCCGAATGGATGGGCGCGCCGGGCAAACCCACGCTTCTGCTTTACGGCCATTATGACGTGCAACCTCCCGATCCCCTGGATGAATGGAAGTCACCTCCTTTTGAACCGACGCTGCGCGGTAAGGATCTATTTGCCCGGGGCGCTTCAGACGACAAAGGGCAAACCTATATCCTCTTGAAAGCCGTCGAGTGCTTTCTCAAAGGCCAGGGGAAGTTGCCGGTAAACATCAAGTTCCTCATCGAAGGCGAAGAAGAAGTTGGCGGAGAGCATATCGAAGAATTTGTCCCCAAAAATCGCGCCCGGCTCAAAGCCGATACGGCGGTAGTTTGCGATACGGAAATGTTCGCGCCCGGACTACCGACGCTTACCAC
>CAYWMN010000063.1:0-16443 GCA_964459065.1 uncultured Acidobacteriota bacterium
GTTCCCGTCTGCTTCCCAAAATCACGCCGTCTGCAAACAAAGCTCATGTTGCAGACTTCGTGTCTATCGACGAATCCGCAAGCTGCCCGTGAGGCGGATATCCGATGAAGAATTCCCCACGTAGATCGTATACGCCCCATTGGCGATATCCCACCGGTCCACATCGACGTTCCAGTAGGAGAACGGATGGCAAACTGACTGGGGATTCAGATTGACAGTCACTCGCTGCTCCTGCCCCGCGGCAAGGTTGACCTTGGCCCAGCCCACCAGCCGTTTAGGAGGCTCGCCCACTTTTGCGGGAAAACCCAGGTACACCTGGGCGACTTCCGCACCCTTCCGCGCTCCGGTATTTTTCAGGTTAAAGCTTACCCGGACGTTTTGCTTTCCATCCTCCACGCCCGGGGTCACCTGAAGGTTGGAAAAGGAAAAGTTAGTATAGGAAAGTCCATATCCAAACGGAAACAGCGGCTGGATATGATTCGCTTCATACCACTTGTAGCCAACCTTCAGACCCTCCGTGTAGTTGATGTCAAAATACCCCCCTCCGAGCGGCGGCATCGGAAGGCGAGGGCGCGGCAGTTGCGCCTCGCTTCGCGGAAAGGTAATCGGCAACTTACCCGAGGGATTCACTGCCCCGAACAGAATGTTCGCAATGGCTTCCCCGCCCCGCTGGCCGGGGTACCAGGTCTCCACCACCGCGCTCACGCGGCTGATCCACGGCATGAGGACAGGATCTCCCGTCTCCAGCACGACGATGGTGTGCGGATTGGCGGCAGCAACCCGTTCGATCAGTTGATCTTGGTTGTGAGGAAGAATGAGATTAGGAAGGTCGGTTCCTTCAGCCGACCACTGGTTAGCAAAAACGATGGCCACCTCAGAAGCGGCAGCCAGCCTGGCAGCCGATGCAGGATCGGTACCCGCATCGTACTTCACCGTCACATTCGGCGCCAGGGCTCGAATCGCTTTGAGCGGAGACGAAGGGTCCCAGACCGAGGGGGAAAGAACCCGCTCGCCGGGGACAACCTTCGAGGGCACAGCGTTTCCTCCCACCGGATCAACTTGCGAGGACCCACCGCCAGAGAGGACGCCCACGTCGGCGTGCGATCCGATGACCGCGATCGAACGCAGGCCCGAAGTTTTCAACGGCAACTGCATTCCGTGGTTCTTCAGCAGAACAATTCCCTGCTCTTCGACGTGCTGCGCCACCCGCGCGTCGGCTTGAGCGTCAATCGGTTTCACAACCGGAGGATTATCAATGACCCCAACAGCAAACATCGTCCGCAGGATGCGGTGGTCCATGTTATTAATCCGGGACATCCGTACCAGCCCGGAATTCACGGCCCGATTGAGCGCCCCGGCAAAGTACCGGGAGGCATAGAACTCCTGGTCAAGTCCGGAAAGGGCAGCCTTTACGGTGCTGTGCGTGGCGCCCCAGTCCGACATGACCCAGCCCTTGAAGCCCCAATCGTTTTTCAGCACATCGTTCAACAGAAAGCTGTTCTGGCAGGAATAGACCCCGTTCACGCGGTTATAGGCGCACATGACGGCGCCCACTCCCGAATCCTTGATTCCAATCTCAAACGCCAAAAGGTCTGTCTCCCGCATGGAGCGGACATCCAGGTTCGCGCTCACCAGGAAGCGGCCTGAAGATTCAACGACGTGGAGGATGGGACTCGTCCAACGGGAACGGCCTGCCTCCTGATCATTGAGTGCGTAGTGCTTGATCGTGGCAATGACACCCTGATCCTGGATGGCTTTGAGTTCCGGAGCAACGATCATCCCGGCCAGAATGGGATCTTCGCCATGGTATTCAAAATTGCGTCCGCCGCGAGGGTCGCGCGCAAGATCAATCCCTCCACCCAGGGAGACGTTGAAGCCTTCGTCGCGCGTCTCCTTGCCGATCACGGTTCCGAACTCCGTAGCAACCTTGGGATCCCAGGACGCCGTCTCGGCCAGCGACGAAGGCAGCGCCGTTGACCGCCCTTTCAATCCCCGGCCCGAGTTCGTAACCCCGAGCCCCGCGCCAACCAGTTGAAGATCGGGAATCCCCAAAGGGGCGATGCCGGGAACGAAGCCGTCGCCGCCCAAAGCGTCCGGAACATATTTCCATCCCCCCCGCTTGTAAACCGCAGTGCTCTCATGAAGGAGCTGAATCTTCTGATTGAGGGTCATCGCTTTGATTAAAAGGTCCGCCCTCACATCGGGAGACAGAGACTTATTCATCCAAGGGTGCTTCGGGTGTTGAGCGACGCAAGTAATAGAAGCCAACAACACCATGCTCAGAAATACGAGCAGGCCGGGAGCTTTGGCCTGTCCAGTACGCTTGTTCATTTTTTCCCTCGCGAAATTGAGTGTGCTGCATTGTTGATGGTCGGCAGCCTAACCTTCCGCCATCCAACATCCGAAGGCATTTTCATTGACCGCCATAATCGTCCTGACGGTTGCTAACGCCGACGCGCAAAATCCCATCTCCATTTCAAGGCTAGAGTTTACATCACGACGCCAACTAAACTCGCAAAAGAGTTAAACTCATAAACGGGTTGATGCGGAACCGCGCGACGCCCAACGGGACGTGAGAAAGTGGAATGGAGGCGGCAAAAGACGGATGGCTCACAATTCGAACTCAACCAGGACAGCGGATGTTGTTATCATCGGCGGCGGAATTATCGGAAGCGCCATTGCGTTCCGCATGGCGAGATCAGGTGTAAAGGTTGCGGTGGTTGACCGGGCCGAACCCGCGGCGGAAGCCAGCGGCGCGGCGGCCGGCATGATTGCTCCGCAAGGCGAAATGCTGGAGCCCAACCACTTCTTCGAGCTTTCGAAGACCAGCAGGGATCTCTACCCCGACTTTGCAACAGAAGTCGAAGACCTCACTGAAGAAGACATCCATTACCGCCGGGACGGGACGCTCCTGGTTGCGATCGACGAAGATGAGTGCAAGGAACTGGAGCAGATTTACGCCCATCAAACGCGGCTGGGCCTGCCCCTCGAACGCCTGACCGGCGCAACAGCCGCAAAACGCGTTGCGGGACTATCGCCAGAAATCCAGCTTGCTCTTCTGGTTCCGGGAGACCACTGGGTCGATAATCAACGTTTGTCCCGCGCCCTGGTTCAAGCTGGGAGGAAAGTGGGAGTGGAGTTCTATTGGGAAACCACGGCGACAGGTTTTAACGTTCAAGGCGACCGGGTTGAAAGCGTCCAGGCAACCGCCGGCCAAGGCAAGACGGCCATGACCTTTTCAGCCAACAGCTTTGTTCTTGCCGCGGGATGCTGGTCCCAACCTCTGGCGGAAATGATGGGCGTCTCTCTTGCCATGCAGCCCTGCCGTGGAATGATGATCGAATTCACGGCACCCTCCGCACTTCCCTGCGTTGTTCGCTCAGGCATCCACTACCTTGTTCCTCGATCCGGCAAAACACTGGTCGCCGGCACGACGGCGGAATATGTGGGTTATGAAAAGGCTGTTACCGCGGAAGGACTTGAATCCATTATTCGCGGAGTTTCGCGGATTGCGCCCATGATCAAGAAATCCGTGTTTCAGCGCGCATGGTGCGGCCTGCGGCCCGACACGAAAGATCACTACCCGATTATGGGATTCGGCGAAGCAAAAAACCTGATCTTTGCCACGGGCCATTTTCGCAACGGGATTCTCCTCGCCCCCGTCACGGCCAAGCTGATCACCGAATTGCTTCTGACCGGCTCCTCCTCATTTCCCCTTGAACCCTATTCACCGCTCCGCTTCAAGGCCCAGTGAGATGCCGTTTTCGGGATTCGATCCCGCGGGCTTCCCGGGGCGATGAAAGTTCGCATTCTTGCACGAAATCGCTTAGGATGGATGGTTTAACCCTGCAGGGATGATCCCAGTTTAAGGATTATCTTCGTATATATTTAACCTATGTCTGAAATTCGAGTCCGATTTGCACCCTCGCCCACCGGCTATCTCCACGTTGGAGGAGCGCGGACGGCGCTTTACAATTGGCTGTTTGCCCGGCGACAAAAAGGCGTCCTGATCCTGCGAATTGAGGATACCGACGCCGACCGGTCAAAAGCGGAGCTGGTTACGGCAATTCTTGAAAGCCTCCGCTGGCTCGGCCTCGACTGGGACGAAGGGCCGTTTCATCAATCGGAGCGCCTGGATCGTTACCGCGCGCTCGCCGCTGAACTCGAGCAGCGGGGCCACGCCTATCCCTGTTTCTGCACCCCGGAAGAGCTTCAAGCAAAGCGCTCGCAGGCTGACAAGCGCCAGCCTTGGAAATATGACCGGACCTGCCGCAATCTCCCGGAGCAGGAACGGCAAAAGCGCCTGGCCGAAAAGATGCCCTACGTGCTCCGTTTTCAGGTTCCGGAGACCGGCCAAACCAGTTTTGAAGACCAAGTCTTCGGCACCGTCAGCGTCGAAAATCAGGAGATCGAAGACTTTGTGTTGCTGCGTTCGGATGGCCAGCCAACCTACCATATGAGCGTTGTGGCCGACGACGCGGATATGCGGATCACGCACGTCATCCGCGGCGCCGATCACCTCTCGAACACGCCCAAACAGATTCTGGTGTACCGGGCGCTCGGCCTGGGCGTGCCCAACTTTGCGCACTTGCCCTTGATTCTGGGACCGGACCGCCAGCGTCTCTCCAAGCGGCACGGCGCGACAGCGGTCGGAGCCTATCGCGATCAAGGCATCCTGCCCGAGGCTCTCGTCAACTTCCTCGCGCTGCTGGGATGGACGCCTCCGAACGGCCAGGAGATTCTTCCCCTCGAAACCATGGTCAGGGAGTTTGAGCTTCCGTCGGTCTCAAAATCCAATGCCGTCTTTGATCCGGAAAAGCTTGCCTGGATGAACAGCCAATACCTGCGCGCCCTCAGCCTGGAACGCCTGGTTCCCAGGGTTGAAGCTGAATTAAGCTCACAAGGCATCCAGCCGGCCGCCTTCTCATCGCAGGAGCAATTCCGCAAAACGGTGGCGTTGCTTCAGGTTCGCGCGCGGACCCTGAGAGATTTCGGGCAGGGTGGCCGGGCCTTCTTCACCGACGATTTCGATTTTGCTCCGGAAGCCCGGAAAAAATTCTGGAAAGATCCGGCTCTTCGCGACTATCTGGGGGAACTCGCGGAGCGGCTGGCAAAAGTTCCAGCGTTTGATTTACCGGAGGTGGAAAAATGCTTAAGAGATCTCGCCGGCGAAAAAGGCATCAAGGCAGGCTTGCTGATTAACGCCACGCGCGTGGCGCTCACCGGGCAGGCGGTCGCCCCGGGATTGTTTGAAGTTATGATCGTGCTCGGACAACAACGAACCGTTGAAAGACTTCGCCGGGCCGCCGATTATTGGGGCAGCTCCGCGCCCGTCAATCCGTAAGGCGGCTTTGTCATTTCCAACAAAGACTTTTCCCGGCGCTAGGCTTCCTCCAGCTTCTCAATCACCACAATCGCAACCACCAGCACCGTCGCCGTGATCTCCAGGATCCGTTTGATTTTCTTCAGTTTGGACATAGCCTCACTCCGCAAGGGGCAGCCAAACGCTTTCCGGCAAATTCTTGTCTTCCCCCTCCAACCCTATTATCCGCCCACGGACGCCCCGAGGGAAGAGTTCAAGTAAGCCGCAGCAGCGAGGTAATGAAAATCTTCGCGTTCCTGAACTGCCGGGGTTAAAAAACAACCGATGCCCCACCGTCACCAGGCATGGGCGATGACTGTGCCCGAACACCACCACTCGGGTGGCGGGATCAAAGCTCTTGAGAAATTGGGCGATCCGCTCCGGGTCGAGCCTGGGAAGCAAGGCGCCGTCCGCCCAGTTTTCCAGTTCCTGTTGCGGCACCGCCAACTGATGCTGCATTTCAACCTGCAGGTTATTAAACTTCGCGCTCAGCGTGGGGGGCAGATTCATGTCCGCCGAGTCCACGTTTCCGCGTACGGCATACACCTTTGCCACGCCTTCAAGATCCCTCAGAACTTCCTCAGAGCCCACGTCGCCGGCGTGCAAGATCGCGTCAACCCCCGCCAGAAGCTCGGCAAGCTGCGGATCAAGATATCCATGGGTATCTGAAATGACTCCGATCTTCATTCCCTGCCCCCGGCAGTTGATGGATGAAAGTCCATGTGAATGCTCAAGTCGTCGCTCCCGTGTTGCCGAACCTGAAGAACAGTATAAACTTGCGAGACGCCTGATTTCATAAATCGACAGACGCCGAGGGAATATGAATTTCAGTTCACCGGCAATCTTTCCGAAAGAGCGCGACGCCGCCCTGCCGCTTGAGCCTGGAATCGGCCATCCACCCTCGCGGACACCCCGCAAATTAGGCAACGGAAGGACGGCTGGCAAGAAGTTCTTGGGCTCCTCTTCGGATTGAGTTAAATTCAATAAGATGCACTTTTGTAAGAAACTGCGGTCTGGCAGATAGGAAGGCTATGTTACATAAGCATATTTGGCATGACGGTCGCATTGCCCCGATCGAACAAGCGCGCTTCTCCCCGGGCCAGGCAGGTCTGCTGAACGGTTGGGGATTGTTCACCACCCTGAGGGTTTATGACGGGCGCCCTTTCGCCTTTGACCGTCACTGGAAACGCCTTGCCACCGATGCAGGCCGCATCAGGCTGCCGTTCGAAGATCAACCTGAAGCCACGCGCGAACATCTGATGCGATTGATCCAGGCCAACGAGGTCCGGCAAGGGTGCGCGCGAATCTATTTTATTTACAACCAGTCCGGCTACTGGGTCAGCACCGAGTCCATGCCCAACGTGGATTCGTTGATTTGCACGGCTGATCTACCGCTACGGAAAGGCCCTGTGCGCCTGACGGTTACGGCTCACGGCCGGCATGCGCAAAGCCCCCTGGCAGGCGTCAAAGTAACTTCGTGGCTTGCCAACGTCTGGATGCTGGATCAGGCACAGCGCAGCGGTTTTGATGAAACGATTTTGCTCAACGAGCGCAGTGAAGTGGCCGAATGCACCGCCGCCAACATTTTCTCCGTGCGCGGCAACGAAATAACCACACCGCCGCTCTCCGCCGGATGCCTCCCTGGAGTCACTCGAGAGGTGTTGCTCGAAATCGGCGGCGCTCAGGGATTCCGCATCCAGGAAGCCCCCCTAACCCTCGACGAGCTGTTCGCCGCCGACGAAGCCTTCGTCACCTCGACAACAAGGGAAGTTCAGCCGGTCTCTCACATTGACGAGCGTGCGATCCGGCAGGTCCGCGGGCCGGTAACCCGGCAGCTCGCGGAAGCTTTTTCGCGATATGTCGCCGAATCTCTTCCATCCTGCGGGCAGGCTGAAGCGGAGCCTTCCACAAGCGGAGCGTCCAAAGCCCGCTGAACGCGGATGATTCTTTGCTTGCCATGCCCGAGTGGAATGGGGAGAGTGCCGCCCCATCAGGAACGAGCGTTTGGGGGCGGCAAAACGGGCGGCCGCATCATCCACACACTACCGGCGGCAGAGCCCTTCGGAGCGCCCTGCACCGTGACTCGCAACGTATAGCGGCTGCCGGGACGACGGGTACCGAGTGAAATCCAACTGATTTCAACGTCGTTCCCTTTCGTCAGCGGCCCGGCGAACACGGCCTTGCCAACCGGTTTATTATCCTGCAAAAGCTCGAACGAGCGCACGGAGAAGTGACCTTTCCCGCCGTCCCATCGCACCTCCACCTGCACATTGCGGACGTTGCGCAGTTGCGAGGTCACGTCCCAATTGAAAACTCGCGGAGCGTCGCCCTGAAGGTCGGATTCACGCCAGGCGCCGATTTCCGTACCCTCCGCACGCGGATCCCGGTAGGCGACCCCAAGGCTGTGGAGACGGGGCAACTCCTGCATCATCCGGGCATGAAAGTTGGGCCACTTTCGCTCGTTTTGCGGCGTCCAGCCGACCTCCGCCAGCGCCAGCAGGCGCGGGTAAATCTGGTAATCGATGGCCTTGTCGGTCACCGCGATGTGCGTCCACATGCACCCTTCCACGCCAAGAATGTGCCGGGCCATTGCCGGGGTAAATCCCTCGGCCGGGTTATAGGAGTAGACTTTCTCCGTGGGCGTGACCTTATAAGTGTAATCAAAATAGGTATAGGTATTGGGAGCCATCACCACGTCGTGTCCGAGTCTCGCGGCAGCCAGTCCCCCTTTCGTGCCCCGCCAGGATTCCACCGCGGCTCCGGGCGCCAGGCCGCCTTCCAAAATCTCATCCCAGCCGATCATCCGTCGGCCTCTGGCGGCAATCACCTTCTCGATTCGCTTCATAAAGTGGCTCTGAAGTTCATCGGCATTCTTGAGCCCCTCGGCTTTCATGCGCGCCTGGCAAAGAGGTGATTCCATCCACGCCTGCTTGGGCACTTCGTCTCCACCCACGTGGATGAACTCGGAGGGGAAAAGGCGGATGACCGAGGCAAGGATGTTCCGGTACATTTCAAACACCTGGTCGTTGCACACACAAACCGGCTCGGAAAAACGCGCGGCCCGCTGAAAGAAAGGCGTCACCTCGAAAGTGCGCTTTTTCCCCGGAATGGGACACGCCAGTTCCGGATAGGCGGCCAGCACTTCACCCGAGTGGCCCGGCATTTCAATTTCCGGCACCACGGTAATGTTTCGCCTCCGCGCGTAGGCAATCAGGCGGCGCATTTGCTGCCGGGTATAAAAGCCGCCTGCCCCGCCGAAGCGCTCCGCGAAATGGGCTCCGAGGGTTGTCAATTTCGGGTATTGTTTGATGGCCAGCCGCCAGCCCTGGTCATCCGTCAAGTGCAAGTGCAGAACATTCAGTTTGTAAAGCGCCATCAGATCGACGGTGTGCCGAAGGTAAGCCATGCTGAGAAATGTTCGGCTGCAATCCAGCATGAAGCCCCGCCATTGAAAGCGTGGCTTGTCCTCAATGCGCACGCACGGCACCCGCAGGGGCTTTTTCACCGCGCTCGCGGAACCGGGAGGGAGCAACTGGCGCAGGGTTTGAACCGCGTAGAACAGTCCTGCGACTTTCGGCGCGGAGATCTGAATGCCGCCGCGCGAAACCGTCATCGCGTAGCCTTCCGGCCCCAGTTCCGGCGACGCTTTGAGTGAAAGAACAATGGCATGACGGTCGGGCGCCAAAGGCGCTACGACACGAACCGGAATGGCGATTCCCACCTGTGCCGAGAGCAGCTTGGAGAGATATTCGCCCACCCAACGGACGCCGCTGTCATCCGTCTTGAGGTGAATCGCGGTTCTCTTGCCCAGCGTAAAGGCTCCGGACCGAATTTCGACTTTGGCAGGCCTCGGAACGACCGTGAGCCTTCCCTTGGCGCCGCTCGCATAGAGGGCGGACGCCCCGGCGCTCAGCAAACAAATTCCCAAAACAGCAAACCCGCGTTTCCACCTGCCGGGAAAGGCGTTCATAAGCCTTTTCCTCCTGTGCATTGATTCCGGTACGACAAAGACAACCTCGGGGCCAGTGGCTGGAGGTCTTCCCTCGCCGATAACCCTCCCAAGGTATCATGCATGCTGCAGGCGGGAAAGAAGCTGTTGCCCGGATCACCTTTTCCCGCCACTGGGAACTTCCCGTTATTCTGGAATCTTTGCCGGTGCCAAACCCAGGCAGCCGTCAAGGTAAGTTCGCCTTGTCCCACGAATCTTGACTTGGTTTGCCTGGCGCAAAAAAACGTACGGCGAAGGCTGGACAGAGATGTATTGAAGAGTTACCGCGCTAGGTCTAGACTGAATTTAACAGCGCTATAAGGCGAATTGCAGGAATTTGGAAAATTCGCTGAAGCCAAGAGTCGCAGAGCGTCGACCGTTTCAGTCCAAGGTCGCTGTGGATACATTGTCGATCATAGCGGAGAGGAAGAGTTTCTCATCAGCGTATTGATAACGAGGACTGATCCGTCCTGAACCGGAGATGGATCGCCGTGATGACAATGAGATTCATCGAGCGCAAAATTGTCGGCTATCTGGCCGCTTTACTGGGCGTCGCGATGGTAACAGTTATCTCCGCGCTGCTTCCCGGGCGACTGAACCATGCCACCGTGGCCTTGGCGATGCTTCTGACCGTGCTTTCCGTCGCAGTTTTATGGGGGAGCATGCCCGCACTGGTTGCCTCAGGCTCTGGGGTGTTCTGCCTTGAGTACTTCTTCCTGGGGTCGCGAGGCGCTTATGCCGTACAGGATATCTGGGGTTTTGTTGATCTTATCGCCTTCCTGATAACCGCGGTGATTGTCGGGCACCTTTCCGCACGAGCGAAGCAGCGCGCTGCCGAAGCTGAGGCTGGCAGAAAAGAGGCAAGGCGCGCAAATGCTTACAACCGGAGCCTTCTTGAGGCCTCAATTGACCCGCTTGCGACCATCGGCAAAGACGGGAAGATCAACGACGTGAACATCGCGACCGAAGCGGTAACCGGCCACGCGCGTGAAGAACTGATCGGTACGGATTTTTGCGACTATTTCACCGATCCGGCGGAGGCGCGGGCGGGCTATGAGAAAGTATTTCGCGAGGGATTGGTGCGCAACTATGAGCTTCAAATCCGGCACCGGGACGGGCGTGAGACACCCGTCCTCTATAACGCCTCCGTCTTTCGTGACGAGACCGGCGAGGTGGCCGGAGTCTTTGCGGCGGCTCGCGATATCACGGAAAGGAAAAAGACGGAAGCTGCGCTACGCGAGAGCGAGGCCAGCCTGCGAAGAGCCCAGGCGATCGCGCACGTTGGAAGCTGGCAGTTGGATATCGCTGCCAATCGTCTTGCGTGGTCCGATGAAGTGTTTCACATCTTCAGATTGCCGAAAAGGCGGACTCTGACCTACGACGATTTCCTCGGCATGGTCCACCCGGCGGATCGGGAAACAGTTGAGCATAGGTGGGCAGACGCGCTCCAAGGTCTTCCATACGATGTTGAACATCGCATTCAAGTCGGAGAGCGGGTGAAGTGGGTCCGGGAAAGGGCCACGGTAGAGTTTGACAAGGACAACAAGGCAGTGCGGGGGATCGGTACGATACAGGACATCACGGAGCTCAAACTAGCGGAAGAAAGCGCGAAGAAAACGGCCGAGGAGATCCACGACCTTTACAACCACGCCCCGTGTGGGTACCACTCCATTGACAAAGACGGCACCATGGTCCAGATCAATGACACGGAGCTTTTATGGTTGGGCTATACGCGAGCCGAGGTCGTTAAGCGCAAGAACTTCTCTGATTTTCTTACCCCCGAGGGTCTGAAAACGTTCGGAGAAAACTTTCCAAAACTCAAAGCGGAGGGACTGGTTCAGGACCTTGAGTTTGACATGGTCCGCAAGGACGGTACCATTCTGCCCGTGCTCCTCAGCGCTACGGCTGTCCAGGACAGCGACGGAAACTATGTAATGAGCCGGTCCACCGTGTACGACATCACGGCTCGAAGGCGGGCGGAAGACAAAATTCGGCGCCTGGCCCATCTCCAGACGGTTGTGGCAGGGCTGGGGGAATATGCATTGCGGGGAGCCCCATTAGAGGACGTGCTGGACGAAACCTTGGTGCAGGTAGCCAGGGCTCTGGACACGGAATATTGCAAGGTCCTCGAATTACTGCCAGATCGCCAAGCCTGCCTGTTGAAGGCTGGCATAGGCTGGAAGCCGGAGTACGTGGGGAAAGCAACGGTCAGCATTGGCGAGGAATCGCAGGCCGGTTACACGCTGGCTTCTGGCGAGCCTGTGGTGGTTGAGGACCTGCGGACTGAGAAGCGCTTTACCGGGCCCGAGTTGCTCCTTGAGCACGGCGTCGTCAGTGGCATGAGCGTGGTGATCTTAACCAAGGGTGGGCCTTACGGCGTGCTCGGAGCCCATACACGCACCCGCCGGACCTTCACCCGGGACGAGGTTAAATTCCTCCAGGCAGCCTCCAATATTCTCGGGTCGGTCATCGAACGCCATCGTGCAGAGGCGCAGTTGCTTCGCATTAATCGAGCCAACCGCGCTCTCAGCCGGTGCAATGAAGCAATGGTTCGAGCCACAGATGAGTCGAAGTTCCTTCAGCAAGTCTGCGACATTATCATTGAAGAAGCAGACTTTCGTCTTTGTTGGGTGGGACGCGCCGAAATGGATGAAGAAAAGTCCATTCGGCCCGTGGCGCAAGCCGGTTTTGAAAAAGGTTTCTTGGAAGCCAGGAAAATTAGCTGGGCGGATACCGAACAGGGGCGCGGGCCGGCCGCCACGAGCATTCGCACGCGGCAGGCGGTGCTTGTCAAGAATATCGGAAGTGATCCACGGATTTTCCCCTGGCGCGAAGATATCCTGAAGCGCGGCTATCATTCCATCCTCGCGATCCCGCTCCTGCTTGACTCGGAAGTTTTCGGATCGGTCATCATTCTTGCTGCCGAGCCGGGTGCATTCGGCGCCGAGGAAGTTCATCTCCTGACCGAACTTGCCAGCGACCTCGCCTTTGGCATCATCGCCATGCGGACAAGAGCGGAGCGCGAGAAAGCGGAGGAATCCATCCGCAGGCTCAATGCCGATCTGGAACATCGGGTCATGGAGCGCACCGCCGAGCTTCAGGCTGCGAACGCACTTAAAGGCGAGCTGCTGACGCGGGAGCGGGCCGTTACGGCAGAGCTTGAACAAGCCCGCGAGCGGGAAGCTGAAGTGGGTTTCAAGATCCAGAAAACCCTGTTGCTCGACCAACCCCCTGTGGATATCCCCGGCCTTCGAGTGGCAGCGCTCACCATCCCCTCGCAGCGGATCGACGGTGATTTTTACACATTTTTTAAACACCGGGACCATTCTCTGGACGTTATTCTCGGCGATGTGATGGGCAAGGGAGTTCTTGCGGCCCTGGTGGGTGCGGCGACCAAGAGCTATTTTCTGAAAGCTCTGAGCCATCTGATTGACTTCTCCGGGGATGGCAAGCTTCCGGAGCCCAAGGAAATCGTAATGCTTTCGCACGCGGAGGTAGCTCGACAACTGATTGATCTGGAAAGCTTTGTAACGGTGAGCTACGCGCGTTTAAACGTGAACAAGCGCCGTCTTGACCTGGTCGATTGCGGACACACCGGGATCGTGCACGTGCATGGTAAATCGAGGAGTTGCGAAATCTTACATGGAGATAACCTTCCTCTGGGGGTGCGAGAAGGCGAGATCTATGATCAGATTTCCGTGCCCTTCGAATCCGGAGATCTTTTCTTCTTTTACTCGGACGGGATCACCGAGGCGCGCAACCCGGCGGGGGAACTGTTTGGTTCCGACCGGCTCACGGACCAGATCCAAGCCAACATCCACCTCGAGCCTGCTGAATTTATCGAGGCGATTCGCCAAGCCGTTTTCGTGTTTTCAGAGACGGACCGGCTCGCTGACGACTTAACCAGCATAGCGGTAAAAGTTGGAAATCTGGAAACACCGCTGGCTCGCAAGGAGGCGGACATTCAGAGTGACCTCAAGTACCTGTGCAAGGTACGCCAGTTTGTGATGTCCCTCTGCACCAGCCTTCCAGAATTTCCTCTCACTCAAGAAGGTATCGATTCCCTCGAATTGGCTGTCAACGAGGCGGCATCGAACATCATGAAGCATGCCTATCATGGCCGAGTCGACCAGTGGATTCATTTGGAAGGAGAGGCCTACCCGAGCCATGTCCTGATCCGCCTCTATCACCTCGGGGACCCCTTTGATTCTTCACGACTGCCTCCGCCGGTCCTGGATGGCACCCAGGAATCCGGGTTCGGCGCCTATATCATGTCGAAGAGCACTGATGATGTGCAATACTATCGCGACGAGCGCGGAATAAATTGTATTACGCTGGTTAAAGCCCGCGACCTCACAAGAGGAAAGGAAATATAGACAGATGGAAGTGGCGGTGGACCGAATCGGTGAAATCGGCGTGGCAGAAGTGCCGGTGGAGGAACTGGACGCCAGCAACGCGCCGGAATTCAAACATGACATCACCCCCGTCGTGGAAGCCAATACCAAGCTTGTGTTGGATATGAAGCGGCTGCGTTTTGTGGATAGCTCCGGATTGGGTGCTATCCTCTCCTGCCTCCGGCTATTGAGCGCCAAGGGCGGAGACATGAAGCTTTGCTGCATGTCCAAACAGGTGCGGGCGGCTTTCGAACTTGTGCGGATGCACCGGATTTTCGATATCTATCCAACAAGAGAGGAGGCCGTGCGCGCGTTTGAGTTTTAGGCTAAGGAAAAATTGCTCGAATTAGTTGCCGCCTTGGCCGGCAACCTTCTTCCAGTCATGCGTCCGGGCGCTGTCTGCGATGGCTCCCGCGCAAAGAGGGCGTCGAATGGTTTGAAATCATACGTTCCCGCGATATCGGATGGCCACAAACCTTTGCCTTCAGGAAGGTCCGCGCATGGAAAGAAGCCACCTTTTGGACGATTTTGAGAAACGCCCGCCTCAGGATTCTGTTTCCACCATCGAGGAGTCAATTCGTCAGCATGTGAAGTATTCATTGGCGAAGCACTGGGGTGACCTTCCCGCCCGTGATTGGCTAACCGCCGTCTCGCTTTCTGTCCGTGATCGGTTGGTGGGCCGGATGCTGGAAACCGAACAACGTTACCAGCAGAAGGACCCGAAGCGCCTCAGCTATATCTCCATCGAATTCCTGCTCGGCCAATCCTTGACCAATCATCTGCAAAATCTTGGCCTTTTGGATCTGTACCGGGAGGCGCTCGGCAATCTGGGTGTCAACCTGGACGAACTGGATCAAGCCGAGGGAGACGCTGCGCTGGGCAATGGCGGGTTGGGCCGCCTGGCGGCTTGTTTTCTGGACTCTCTCGCCACCCTGGGCATGCCGGCTTACGGTTACGGCATCAACTACGAGTACGGCCTTTTCAAGCAGGAGATCCACAACGGCTATCAGCGTGAGAAACCTGAAAACTGGCTTGGGGAGAGCAGTCCATGGGAAATCGGCCGGCCGGATGAACTCTGCTTGATTCCCGTTTATGGCCACATTGAACACGATCTCGATCGCGAAGGCGAATATAACCCCATGTGGATGGGATGGAAGGTCTTGATCGGCATGCCCTATGACATGCTCGTCTCGGGATACGGCGGGAAAACAGTCAATGTGCTGCGCCTCTATTCGGCTGGGTCTTCCCGGGACTTTGATATGCAGATCTTCAATGATGGCGATTATTTCAAAGCGGTTGAGCAAAAAATTTCTTCCGAAACCATCTCCAAGGTGCTCTACCCTTCCGACGCAGTCATTGCAGGCCGTGAGTTGAGGCTGGTCCAGGAGTATTTCTTGGTCGCCTGTGCGCTACGGGACACGGTGCAGCGATTTCAACAGGGCCACGACAATTTCCAGGATTTTCCCGAAAAGGTGGCAATTCAACTGAATGATACCCACCCTGCCCTGGCGGTAGTGGAGTTGATGCGAATCCTGGTGGACGAGCAGGCTCTGGCGTGGGAAGAGGCCTGGGACCTTGTGGTGGGCACGTTCGGTTTCACCAATCACACCCTCGTGCCCGAGGCCCTGGAGCAGTGGCCTGTGCCCTTGCTGCAGAAGGTCATCCCGAGGCACCTGCAAATCATCTTTGAAATCAACCGGCGCTTCCTCGGCCACGTCGCCAGGATCCTCCCGGGTGACAGGGAACGGCTCAAGCGGATGTCGTTGATTGAGGAGTCCACGCCCCAGAAGGTGCGCATGACCCATCTGGCGATCGTCGGCAGTCACTCCGTCAACGGTGTCTCGGCGATTCACACGGGCTTAATCAAAACCTCATTGGCTCCCGATTTCCACGACCTCTGGCCGGAGAAATTCAATAACAAGACCAACGGCATTACTCCCCGCCGCTGGTTGCTGAAGGCCAACCCTGGACTGGCTCATCTGGTGACAAAGACAATTGGGGATGGCTGGATCACCGATCTCCCCCAGCTTCGAAGCCTGGAGAATTTCGTTGCCGACCCGGGATTTCGCTCCGAATTTCGAGCGGTCAAGACTTCCAACAAGATCAAGCTTGCACAGCTTATCCACGACAGCGTGCGCGTCAAGGTCGATCCCGCTTCTTTGTTTGATGTCCAGGTTAAGCGCATTCACGCCTACAAACGGCAGTTGCTCAACGTGATGCATATTATCGACGAATATCTTGCCCTCACTCAGGACCGCCGCGAGCCGCTGGTGCCCAGAACTTATATCTTTGCCGGCAAGGCTGCCCCCGGATATTGGAAGGCCAAACAGATCATTAAGCTCATCCACAACGTCGCCCGGGTGATCAACGGCGACCCGCGCGCAGCGCCATGGCTCAAAGTGGTGTTCCTCCCGGATTATCGTGTCTCGCTGGCAGAAAAGATTCTTCCTGCCGTGGACCTCGGTGAGCAGATTTCGACCGCCGGCATGGAAGCTTCGGGAACCAGCAATATGAAAATGGCTTTGAATGGCGCCGTCATCATGGGCACGCTGGACGGCGCTAATATCGAGATTCGTCAGGAAGTCGGCGAAGACAATATTTTCATTTTTGGCCATGAAGCGGCCGAGTTGCAGGCCATGCGCAAACGCCACCGCCATCGGCCCCAGGATTATTATGACCGCGACGCGCGCGTCCAACGA
>CAYWMN010000064.1:0-7034 GCA_964459065.1 uncultured Acidobacteriota bacterium
TCCTTGTTTAAGACTTGGGGATGAGGCAGAGGCCCGCCTCTGCAAGCCGGTGCTCGCACCGGCGGGCGCACGGCCAATTCCTAACTTTGTAGTCATGGGCTTTAGATTCATCTGGATTCTCTGCAAGTCTGCCGGCGCGAGTTCCTGGCCGGGATGGGAACCTGAATTCGGTTCAGGCCGAAAGAGCTGCGATCCCGGGCGTGTCCATTTCTTCTTCGGCCAATCCGAACTTCAGTGCTTTCTTGCGGGCCATTACCAGATACTGGTTTCCGGCTGAGCGAATGACCGGGACCTCCTGGTCGGCAAGCGATTGGAGCCACTGATGGATTTTCATTCCGGCTGAATTCGGCAGCAGGGAGCAGTTCAGGAACGTGAAGGGGCCGAACCCAAAGGTCTTACGCCTTTCATTCGAAAGTCCGGCGCTGGCGAGCAAGCCGTCAAATTCATTGATTGAATGGGTCTGGCTGTGCGGGGTTGCGGGGAATTCCCTCCACAGGCCATGCCGCTCAAGCGCCCTGCGAACTGTTTTGCGGACCGGCTTCAAGGCCGGAAAACGGAAGGGGTCCAAGCAGTAATTCATGCGCCAATGATTGTCAGCGCTGGCTACGAGAGAACCTCCCTGCTTCAGGACGCGCGCCATCTCCCGCACAGCGTCGTCAGGCGAATGGAGCCAGGGGATTACACCCAGGGCGATCACCAAGCTGAAGCTGTTGTCTCTGAGCGAGAGCTGATGGACGTCGCCGAGGGCCGTTCTGACCGTGCCGGAAAATCCCGCTCTCGTGACGAACCACCTCGTTTGGTCAATCATGGCCGGAGCTGCATCCAGGGCCGTGACGGCAAACCGGCGCTGGGCAAGCGCCAGCGTCATCAGGCCCGCGCCGCATCCGACCTCCAGCACGCGCGACCCCGGCCGCAGAGCGAGCGCGTCGATCCAGTTGAGAACAATGCTGCGCCGAAGCTGGTACGCAGCCGACCTCACGTCGCGCCGTTGATAGATTTTGCGCCAGTAAGCCGACTCCTCGGTGAAGTACCGGTTGACTTGCTCCTGCTGTTGGTCGAGCAGGGATTGCTCAAACGAAATTGGAACCTGCGGATTTATCTGGGCCATGTTTTTTCACCCAATTGGGAATGTCAATCTCCACTGCCGTTCAATACCGCCGGGACGGTTTTGAGCAGAATCTTGAGGTCGAGCCAGAGACTCCAGTTCTCGATGTACTCCAGGTCAAGGCGCATGTTCTTTTCAAACGAAGGGTCGCGGCGAGCCGTGACCTGCCACAATCCCGTGATGCCCGGCGTGACGTCCAGCCGCCGGAGATGCTCCAGTTGGTACTGTTTAAAGTCGTCGGTTGGGTGGGGTCTGGGGCCCACCAGGCTCATGTCGCCGGCCAGCACGTTCCAGAGTTGCGGGAACTCATCCAGGCTGAACTTCCTCAAAATGATCCCCACCCGGGTGAGCCGGGGATCATTAGCGATTTTGAAGAAAGGTCCGCTTCGTTCGTTCAAAGCGCGGAGCCGTTCCTTTTGCGCATCGGCGTCGGCCACCATGGACCGAAACTTCAGGCAAAGGAACTTTCTTCCCTTCCTGCCGATGCGAGTGGCGCGGTAGAAGACCGGGCCGGCAGAATCCAGCTTGATGGCGACCGCAATGACGGCGAACAACGGCGCAAGCAACAGAAGACCCACGGCTGCGGCGACGACGTCCACCAATCTTTTTGCAAACAGACCCAGCGTGGGGATGGGTTGCCGGTGCAGCTCGATCACCGGAAAATCTCCCACGTATTCGAGCGGGGCGTGCAGACCCAGCACAGGGTAGGGTTCCGGGATGAGCTTCACGTCGAGGCGGTTGTGGCGCGCCTCCATGGCGACGGTCCGCATCACCTCTTCCTCAATGGGAACCGTGATGAAGACTTCGTCGACGAATTGCGCCCGGGCCACTCGGGATAAGTCTCCGGTCGGTCCCAGAACGCGGGGGTCGGTGGAGTGATTGCCGTCCAGAAACCCTTTCACCACGAACCCCAGTTCTTTGCGGGCGCCCAGGTAGTTGGCCAGGTCCTGGCCCACTTCGCCGGCGCCGATAATCAAAACGTTTCTTCCGCCGCTGTTGCTGGCCACACGCCGCTCGATGACGTCGCGTCTCCAGATGCGCCAGGCCGCCAGCGTGGCGATGTTGAGCAGGCCGCAGGAGACCACGACCAGGCGGGAAATCGATTTCACGCCGGAAAGGTAGATAAAGACCGTCAAAAGCAGCGTTGCCAGCCCCACCGCCTTGCTCACGGCCAGCGTTTCGTCCAGCCGGGTTCGAGCCTGCCCTGGACGATACAGATCCTGGCTCTCCAGCGCGAAAAGGATCAAGGTGACGTAGATCAGCAGAAAGGCGACATAGGCTTTCTGGAGGTGGAAAGCCGGCAGGGCCGCGCTTGAGCTGTCAAGCCAAAGCAGTCCCGCCAGCCACTCCGGGCCGTAGCGGAAGCTGTAAACGATCGCGGCGTTCAGCCACACAAACACGATGTCGGCCAGGATGTAACCGGTTTGGCCCCACCTTCCGTTCGGGAGGTTGCGGGGCTCGGTCCAGGTGTGGGAAATGCCTAGCGTCCGCGCCGGTTGTTGGGTCTGAGCGTAAGGCATCGGTTACCTCATATCACTGTGCGCTTCGATTCGCGCGGTGATCTGCTCACCGGGCGTGTTCTCCACGCTGTCGGACCCGTAGCCGGAGTAGTAGCTGTACCCGTAGGGAAGCGTATGCAGATCGATGCTGTTGAGCACAGCCCCGATCACATTGCTGAGTTGGCCCCGGGCTCGGCGCACAAAATCCCGCGGGGTCAGTCCGCTCCGGACCACCAGAATCGTTCCGTCGACCATCTCCGCAAGAATGCGGGCGTCTGCCAGGTTGAGCATCAAGGCCGGAGAATCAATAATCACGTGGTCGTAGTCTTCGAGAGCCTGCTGGATCAAGGCCTTTGTCCGGGCAGAGGCGAGCAGCGCCACGGGGTTTTTGGGTAACTGGCCGGCCGGAAGGATATTCAGGTTGGGAACCAGACCCGGCAGAACACAAGGGGCCCAATTCGTCAGTCCCTCAAGGTATCCGGACAATCCGCGAACATTCCTGAACCCAAGCGCCCTGTGGACACAAGGCCTGCGCATGTCGGCGTCGATCAACAGGACGCGCTGGCCTTGTTGCGCCAGAGTAATCGCCAGGTTGACTGAGACAAGGGTTTTCCCTTCACCCGGCTGGGAGCTGGTGATCAGCAGAGTGCGCAGGGGCCTTCTTCGGCTTTCCGCTTCCAGCATCACCGAGGTTCCCAGATTTCTGAAGGCCTCCAGCAGCGGCGAATAGTCTTGATGCACTTGCTTGTCAATCCGGTACCAGGGCTTTTCGGAACTTGCCAGACTGGTTGTCGGGTTGAAGGCGGGCGGCAGTTGCAGCCGATCGCCGTTTTGCGGGATGGTTTTGAAATTCGCGCCGGGAAGCGATTCGACTGAGGGAATCATCGCCAGCGCGGGAATACCCAGGAAGCGGTCCAGATCCTCCACGGTTTTCAGACTCGTATCAAGGCGCTCCCGCAGGAAGGCCGCCGCGATTCCAAGCCCGAGGCCAATGATCATTGCCAGCGTGAGATTGAGCCAAAGCTTGGGCCGGACAGGATAAAACTGCGGGACTGCTGCATCCACCACGCTCACGTTGTTGGCCTTGATTCGCGCCACCAGCGTGGCTTCTTTGACCTTTTGCAGCAGGCTTGCATAGAGCTGGGTGTCGGTGTCTGCGTTTCTTTTGAGAATGTCATATTGACTGGACTTTTCTGCAACGCGGGTCGCTGAAGCTTTTTGCTTGTTGAATTCTCCCACCAGCAGCGCTTCATGGCGGACCGCCGCAAGGTAACTCTGGGTGATGTTTTCGGCAGCGCGCTGGCGCTCACGGGCCAGCACCTTTTCCAGGGCGGCAATCTGGTTCTTCACCTGTTTGACTTTCGGATAATGATCCGTGAAGGTGGCTGAAAGTTCTGCGTACTGGCGCTTGAGGCCTGTGAGCCGCACGGTGAGGTCCTGAAGGAGTTTGTCCTGGAATACGCCCGGAAGCGAGCCGTAATCACCCTTGCGCACCAATCGGTAAACCGACTCTTTCTGATAGCGGTCGGCCTGGGCCTTGGTCAACTCCTGCTGGATTTGCTGCAGGCGCTGGTCCACGATGTCTTCGGAGGTTCCCCGGCCGGTTTGAAGGTAGAGCAAGCCCTGCTGTCGCGCATATTGCAACATCTTTCGCTCGGATTCCTCCAGTTCGCTTTTTGCGGCATCCAGTTGAAGCGCCAGCTCTTTTGAAAGCCTGCGGGTAGCCTCTTCGTGCATCTGGAGGTAGTTGTCCACGATGGAATTGACAACCCGGGCTGACAACTTCGGGTCGCTGCTTTCAAAACTCACGTTGACCAGCCGCGTATCTCTGACGGGGTCAACTTCCAGATGATTCTTAAACCGGCGCAGCACCTGCTCGTAAGTTTTGGGGTCCAATTTTTGATCCGTCTTCACGCTCTCCGGCGAGGATTCGCCCGCCCTCCATTCCGTAATGTATTTCCGAGCACGATGGAGGAGACTCTCCTGGCCGCTGGGATTGAATTCTTTCACTTGGGTCAGGTGGAGTTGATTGATGACCCGCCGCGCCAGAGTATCGGACATCAAAATGCCGTGTTGTGTTTTCACGTCCACGCTGGATGCCGGATCGAGTTTCATCAGCTGCTGCACGGTTGTGATATCCGGAGACTCGCCCTCGATTTCCAGGGTGGCTTCGGAACGGTAGACCGGGTGCATCAGGAGTGACAAAAGGAAGGCCGCGGCAACCACCGTGGCGACGGCCGTGATCACCGTCCTGCGGCGATTCCGGAGGACCCGAAGGAAGACCGAGAACTCCGTTTCCGAATCGGCCGGAATCGAGCCTGCTCCGCCGTTGGCTGCAGGGAACTTCCGCGCCGGACCCAGCACCTCAGGTTTATACGCTTGGATTTTGTTGTTTTCTGTCATCTCGAATCTCCATCGGCCTTCTTTTTATGAAATTCGCGGCCCGTCAAGGAACGCCGCGCCATACGACCCAGCGTGCGAAAGTTTCCAGTGCCGCCCGGCCTGCAGACTTGGCTCCGCTTTTGGGAACGAACAAGATGTCTTTGGGCCGAAGAGGCAGATCCGGCGATTTCCCGGTCAGAATTTTGTTCAGGGGCACGGGAATTTCAATCTGCTGGCCGTTTTGCGCCACTCGAATGATGGTGGCGCGGCTCTTGGCTGCTGTCGGCGTGATGCCTTCTCCCAGAGCGATCGCCTGCAGAACCGTGATGTGCTCGTTGTCCTTAACGGGAAACCCTCCTGGCCGCTTCACGTCTCCCACCACGTACACAATTCCTGCTGCCTTAACCTTGACGATGTCGCCCGGATAGACGGGCACGTTGTATTGGGCATCGCCGGAGTCGAGCAGGCGCTTCAGGCTGATTTCAACCGTGTGTTTGTCCTGGGCCGCGCCCTTCGCCCCTTGCTCGGAAGGCGCCGGCGCTTGCGGGGCAACCTCCGCGGATGCGCCCCGCATCACCAGCACCGCGTCTCCGGCGTCAGGCGCAAGGCCCTCGGCCATCGACAGCATCTCCAACAGCGTTTTGGTACCACGAATCTGGAAGACCCCGGGCTTTTTGACCGCTCCCAGAACTGAAACGCTGTGGCTTTCCATCTGCGTCACCGCAACCGTCACCTGCGGGTCTCTCATGTAGGTTCCGCGGAGGCGGTTCGCGAGGGCCGCCGCAAGCTGGTGAGATGTTAATCCCGCCGCTTTCACCGAGCCCAGCAGGGGAATCGAAATGTTGCCGTCGGCCGTAACGCGGACCGGATGGCTCAGATCGGGCGCGTCAAGAACGCTGATGGCGAGCAAGTCGTCCGGGCCGATGCGGTAATCGTGGCTGGACATTGCTTCTTGAGGATTCGAGTGCTCCGTGCGGACCAGTTGCTGGAGCCGCCGGTTCATCTCGTTGTTTTCCTGCGTCTTGACGCTGGGCATCGCCGCGGGCAAGCTGGCCGGCTGCGCCGGCGCCTGGGACTGGGCCAGAACCCTTACGGGTATTAGAGTTAGAACGATTCCTAAATAAAGCCATTTTCGGGCCATCTCTCACCTTCCTTTGCGCGCCGATCGATCCTTCTCAAAGATGCGTGTTCCGTTCCTCCACTCTCTATCCGGTGGCGCCCGGCGCGTTTCCCGCTCGGGCTGCGGGGCTGTAGGCGCGGCCTGGACCCGATGAACGCTCTACCATTGCGGGGTCGACTTCCACGGCGACCGATTTCGCAAGCATGTCGACGGAAAGAACCAGACTGTAGCGGTTGGTCTTGCGAACCAGGATGCCTTCAATACCTTCGAGCGGTCCCTCTTTCACCCGCACCCGGTCGCCGGTGTGCAGGAACGGATGCGGCTCAACGCGCGAAAAGTTTTCAACCGTCAGGCGGATTCCCTCGATCTCGTCGCTCGGGATGGACGCCGCGCGGCCGCCGGTTCCCACAAACGCATGGACACCGGGCGTAGTCAGGATGGGCAACGAGCGCTCCATCTCCGTGTGAATAAACACGTAGCAGGGAAACAGCGGCAGGGAAAGTTTCTTGCGGCGGTCTTTCCACTGGTGAACGGCCGGATACAAGGGCAGAAACACTTCGAATCCTTTAGCCGTGAGAATGTCCGACGCCGTTTTTTCGTGCTGGTGGCGTGTGTACAAGGCGTACCAATTGCGCTCCTGTTCCCTCTGACTGTTTTCCATGGATCCTTCCCTCATCGGTGTAAAGCTCCGCCCTCTGGCCTACACCGAGGCCCTTTGAAAAACCTTTCCGGCTGGCCCGCCTGGTTGTCAGCGGCCAGGCGCCGGCCGTTTTGTTCCCCTCCCCGCCGGGGGTGCCGCCGGCAAGCTCGGTGCTGGTTGCCGCCTGTTCTTCGGACCCCGTTGTGGAGAACTGCCTGCTTCGTAACCGATCTCCGTCCACGCCGAACTCGGTGCCGCGCAGAACGGAAAGGGCCTTAACGCCCGGCA
>CAYWMN010000064.1:7134-16306 GCA_964459065.1 uncultured Acidobacteriota bacterium
GCGTTCTGTTTCGAATCATGATTGCGCTTATTCGGCGCTTCTTCGGTCCCGCTTCCGTTCGAGGGCCTGCGCCGTTTTTTGGGCGGCAGGCCGGCCTGCTTGATCTTGTAGAGCAAGGCGCGATAGCTGATATTGAGCGCGCGCGCCGCCTGCTTGCGATTCCACTGGGTTTTCTGCAATGTCTTGAGGATGAGCTTGCTTTCCAGTTCGTGCGCTGCTTCCCGGGTCAACTGTTTTAATGAAACCGGCTGATGGGGCGAGGGTTCGAGACTTGCAGGCTCTTCGGGCTCAACCACCGGAAGGCCGCCGCGGCTGATATCGATGATATCGTCGGTACCGAGAACAACGTACCGCTTCACCGCGTTTTCCAGTTCTCGAATATTTCCCGGCCAGTCGTGCTTCTGGAGCTGATCGATCAGGAAATCTGAAGGCGGGTCGGCGTGACAGCCGAACTTGGTGTTATAAACCTGCCAAAAATAGCGCGCCAGTTGAGGGACATCGATTTTGCGTCCCCGCAGCGGCGGCACGGCAATTCTGACGACACTGAGCGAGGAAAGCAGATCATCCTGAAACTTGCCGGCTGCGACTTCACGCTCCAGGTCATGAGTGGATGCGCAGATCACACGGAGCGAGATGGGAATCTCTTTTGCTCCGCCCGCCACAAAGGACCGCGATCCCTGGATCAACTGGAAGAGCTGGGTTTGCAAATTCAAATTGAGAGCGGCGACTTCTTCCACAAACAAAGTGCTCAAGCGGATGAGCGGTCTGTCGGCCAGCGTGAGGTCGGCTTCTCGAACGCTTTCGTCCTCAACTCGCAACGCAACCTCGTCGAGCGTGTTGCCGGTCGAGACCGGCGGGCTCACTTTAAAGAAGGGGGCATCGGGGCCGGGATACCGGCAATGAATAAATCGCGCGAGGACTTCTTTCCCGGTTCCCTTCTCACCCACAATCAGGATGGGCGCGCTGGTTAAGGCGACTTTTTCAACGACCTGCTGGACGAGCTTCATGCCTTCGGATTGGCCGAAGATCACTGCCCGCGGCGGCGGATCCTGGCATGAAACAATGCGACCATCGAGCTTGTCTGACATGGAATTCATGCCATATTCACTCTCGGGGAAAACTTGCGTCCACATCATGTCTGCGGCCCGAGTCCTTTCTGCTCTGTGCGCCGGCGGCCTAATGGCCAGGGCTTTCGCCGGCCGATCGGTTGAGCAATTACTTCAAGCAACGACTTCCATACTTGCTTGCGGAGGCTTTACCACACCTTCCCTTTGTGCACATCACGCTCCAAACTCCGGACTGTTTTGAGTCGGGCTCGAGCGGGGCGCGAAAAAGACGCAGAACATTGCGCAGGACGCACGTTTTGTAGTGGTTAACGTTTTCTAATTTCTTGTGGCGAGACGAATCAATTGTTCCAGGCGCCTCCGCCGAGCGGCAGCTTCAGCACGCAAAGTTGTGCATGCGCATGAATTGTCATGCATGCCGGCCCCTGCCGCAGACCGCGTGCGCCTTGTTGCTAGCTTTATGAAAGACCCGCGGGTTTGGCAGGATTGTTGGTTTCCTTGCAAATGAAAAGCTCAGCACCTTTGGGGCGGCCGCATGGTTGCAATTTTTTTGCGCATTGTTACGGTGTCGCTTCACATCGAATGAGGACGTGTGGCCGGGGCGTGAAGGCTGGGCGGCAACACTCCCATTAGGGCCAACGAGCGGATCCTCTGCGCCACCCCTTGGGATCTTGAAAGCCCGTCCCGGCGCGGCCTGTTCCGCGCGGACCTGTATTACCGCCTGAACGTCGCGCAGAT
This sequence comes from uncultured Acidobacteriota bacterium, assembly GCA_964459065.1. GTDB lineage: Bacteria > Acidobacteriota > Terriglobia > UBA7540 > UBA7540 > JAMCXS01. The sequence continues at coordinate 8,937 of CAYWMN010000064.1, forward strand.
TCGTCGGCCCGCCCTGCGGGAAAGACGCGCCGACATTCCGGTTCTGGCCCGCCATTTTCTCGCCGGTTACGGCAAGCAGTTGCAAAGGAAGTTCACGGGCTTTGCGGCGTCAGCGGTGCGGGTGCTGGAAGAATACCCCTGGCCGGGCAATGTGCTTGAACTGGAAAACGCCGTTCAGCGGGCTGCCACTATCGCCGAAGGGCCGACTGTTGAACCGTGGCATTTGCCGGATAGCCTGAGCGGCGAATACCCGGCCGCCCCGGGCACTTCCTATGAAGAAGCGGTGCGCGATTTCAAACGGCGGCTGGGCAAGACGTCCAACGCCGCGGCAGGGCGCCGGTAACCTCCGAGATATTACCCGGAAGCGTACTTGAATGGCCGTCCCTTCTGTGTTAGTTCTGTAATCATACAAGAAAGAGGGGAGGGCCTGTAATGCGGTGCATCTCTTATTTCTGCCCGAAAGGGCAGCCTCGCTGCAGTGCCTTCACGGTGATGCCCAAAATTTATCCAGCTTGCCCGCTGGAGAGCGATGTTTCATGTGGCAGGCTTGGAGCAACGTCCGGCCTAACAGATTCATCATCATAGTAGCGACCCTGAGGAGTGATTTCGGAAATCCGTCTTTGTCCCGGCATTTAGCCGGACCGCTTTCCCCGGTGCGTTAGATCGTTATCAGGGGGGCCATGAATGGGCGGTTAGGTTTTGCCGGCTGCGGTGGTCGGGGTTTTGGGACCTCTCGCGGCGAAGCAGGCGGGCTCGAGGTCCGCTTTGAGCAAAGGGCCTTGTCCTGAGGACATGAGTGTTTATCTCCGGGGGTTAACGATGGCGGCTGAAATGGATAGCCAGCCGTCACGGCTAATTTGGCACGGCGCCGCGAGGCTCACATGAGTACATTGCCGGAAAGAAAAAGTCGCGAAACGGGAATCCGGGCGGTTCGCAGCACGTCCGGCAACAGGGGCGGAATCTTCAACCCCTCTTCTGCTGCCCGGCCTTACAAGCCTTCCTTTAAGGATGAATTAGCGGACCACTACGGTGTCACGCTCCAAAAATACCTTCAGGAATCGGGAGAACAATCCCTGGAAGAAGCTTATGAGATAGGGCGGCAGGCCATTTCCCAAGGGTTGTGCGTTACAGAAATGGTTGGCATCCATCATGACGCCCTAGTGAAGGTGCTGATTCCCCTTCTGCTTCCGGATGCGAGTGGCGATTCCGCACCGCAGCGCGAAACGAGTGAGGCGACGCATCCGGCGTCCGCAAGCCCTCAGGACCGCAAGCGCCTGGTCAAAGCCGCCGAGGAATTCCTTGCTGAGTGTCTCGTCCCCTTTGAGGTCACCTATCTTGGCTATTTGGAAGCCAATGAGGCTTTGCGTGCCAGCAAGGAACGCTACCGCGAGCTGTTTGAGAACGCCAACGACATTATTTTCACAACCGACCTGCTGGGGAATTTTATCTCCCTCAATCGAGTCGGTGAGCAGATGACGGGCTATTCCCGGGATGAGGTCAGGCGGATGAATATCGGCGAAGTGTGCGCTCCTGACTGTCAGGCCGCCGCCTTCGGCATGTTGGACCGCCGGGTGATGGGAGAAGATGCCGGCCCCTGCGAGTTGGAGTTGCTGGCGAGGGATGGAAAGCGGATTCCTGTGGAGATTAGCTGCCAGCTTGTTTGCCGCGACGGCGAACCTTTCGGCATTCAAGCGATCGCCCGTGACATTGCGGAAAGGAAGCGGGCCGAGGAATCTCTCCGGCATTTGACAGAAGCGCTGGAGCAGGAGGCCAAGCGCATCGCGCACGCGCTTCATGATGAGGCCGGGCAGTTGCTTGCTTCCGTTCACATTGCCCTGGAGACCGTTGCCCGCGACCTGCCGGCCGAGCAAGGCGAGCGGGTCCGCGGCATCCAGGGACTTCTTGACGAGATCGAGCATCAGTTAAGAAGGCTTTCGCATGAGCTTCGGCCCACCATCCTGGATGACTTGGGTTTGGTGCCTGCAATTGAATTCCTGAGCCAGGGCATTTCGGCAAGAACGGGAGTCCCGATTGCGATCGATGGCGAGGAACTTGGCCGCCTTCCCGCCCCCGTTGAAGAGGTTCTTTACCGGGTGGTTCAGGAAGCCTTGATCAATGCCAGCAAACATGCCAGGGCGACTTCGATCAGCGTGATCTTCAACCGGCGAGAGGGGGAACTGACCTGCCGGATTCGGGACGACGGGGTTGGTTTTGATCTGCGCGCCGCCTTGGCTGGGAACGGTGAGCGAGGATTCGGCTTGATTAATATGAGGGAACGGCTTAAGTTCGTTGGTGGAAGCTGTGTCATTACTTCCCATCCCAACCAGGGGACGGAAGTCTACGTCGCCGTGCCGGTGGAAACCAACGATGCCGCTCAGAATCTTGCTGGCTGATGATCATCAGATTGTTCGACAGGGCTTGAAATCTCTCCTTGAAGGTGAAGGCTTCAAAGTTGTTTGCGAGGCTTCAAACGGGCAGGAAGCCATTAATCTGGCGCGGGAGTTTTCGCCCGACGTCGCCGTCCTTGATCTTTCCATGCCCATCCTGAACGGCATCGTCGCCGCCGAACAGATTCGCAAAGATTCCGGCAACCGGATCCGCGTCGTCCTTTTAACGGTTCACACCGAACGCCAGTATGTTTTGCAGGCCATGCGCGCGGGCATCCGGGGATATGTTTTGAAGACCCGAGCCGCCTCTGACCTGCTCCAGGCCATCACGGACGTCGGCACCGGGCTCACTTACCTGAGCTCGGGCATTTCCCAGACCGTGGTGGAAGCTTACCTCACCAAGCAAGAACTGACTTCGCAGGAAAACCTGACTCCCAGAGAACTTCAGGTGCTTCAGCTGATTGCCGAGGGAAAAACCACCAAGGAAGTGGCTTCCTTGCTGGGAGTGAGCTTTAAGACCGCCGAATCTCACCGCACCAGAATCATGGAGAAACTTGATATCCATGAAACCGCCGGCCTGGTCCGTTACGCCATCCGCAAAGGCGTTATTGAAGCCTGAAACTCAGCAGGCTCGAAGCCTCCGGAAAGCGCAAACTTTTAGCACAGGGTTTTTTCAGCGGGGCTTCAGGTGTTTACTCGATTGACAGTTCTTCACCCTCATTCTAAACTCCGCATGACTGGTTAAACGAGCAGGGGCGCGGCGGGCGTGCTTCGCAGGAAGGTTTTTAAGGCCAGTCGGTTGTGACCGTCGACCGCAATCTAAAGACGTTCGGCGCAAGCCAGGGACCTGCTGGCGTTGCCGAGTTTCTCAAAGCATCTACAGGGCCAGGTTTCAGGGTTTTGACAATCTGCATGGTATCACTCATCCCACACTGGACTGTTACGAGCGTCCGTTGGAAGTTAGCCGCATCAAGAAATCCGGGCCGGGAAAAGGAGCACCCCTCCAGGTGCTTCTGACCGAGACGTATCCGAAAGCTCGCAGAGAACTCTGCGATTTACTTTCGAGCCAGGGTTTCCAGATGGTCGCTGATGTGATGGATAATTTGAGCGCTGTCCGTTTGGTCAAAACATGCCAGCCCGATATTGTGATTTTGGACGCCGGCGGCAAATTCCCGGCGGGCCTCAATGCGGCCAGGGAAATTCTTCATTGGAACCGGAAGGCCCGGATCATTCTTCTCAGTTTGCATTCAGAAGATCAGTACATGCGGGCGGCTTTCCGCAGCGGCGTTCGCGGCTACGTTTTGAAGGCCCGGGCCATGGCGGAATTGGGGCAGGCCATCCTTGAGGTATCGAAGGGAGGCATTTACCTGAGCAATGGCATGCGTTCCTCGGCTCTTAGCAAACATATGCTTGGGAATGAATAGGGTACGGGTTTTTTCGCCCCAATTACATTATCCCGACCACAATCTCTGGTGTTGATTGGGTTGCAGCGGTACCATTCTGAGGGTTTCCGCGCCTTGTCGGGCGGAGGTTTCGCAGAGAGTCTTTCACTCCTTCCCCCGGTATTTCATTCAGCCAATTCATGGTTTCACCTAATTGAGCCGCGGCACTTTGTGGCATACCATTGCAACTATATAGCAATATTTTCAGGAGGCGAATGTGGCTGATGCGGGCTCTGTCTCAGCGGTTGAGGTGAGCGAAACCAGAACCGCCTGCTTGGCCTCATCAACCTGCCAAGGCAAATCGGAGGCGGCGGCGTGGTCGCGGAATTCAGAGGATAATTTTCCCGCTGCGAATGCGCGAATCAACGGGCTCCGCTGTTTCTTACAAAAGGAAAGGACATAGAACGTATTACTAATGAGGTTTTATAAAGTTATCGGCTCGACGGCATGATACATGTTTCCGGGGGAGGGGACCATGAATGCCATACCGAATTACGTATTGGGTCAGCTGGATGAAGACGAGTTTGATCAAGACCCAAGGTCACAAAGAGATTTTGCGCTGAAGCCACCTGCCGCCTGGCCGGACCATCGCCTGAGCCATCGCGCCCCGCAGGAGGGACGCCACCCGGTTGTGGCTGCCAGCCCGGCCATGCGCAAAGTGCTGGATCAAGTTCGTCAAATTGCCAACCTCGATATTCCGGTTCTGCTTTTGGGGGAAAGTGGAACGGGAAAGGAAGTTGTTGCCCGTTTAATTCACAACACCTCATGCCGGTCTCACCGCACCTTCATGCGGGTGAACTGCGCGGCGATGCCTTCCGATCTGCTGGAGAGCGAACTTTTCGGGCACGAAGCCGGCGCCTTTACGGGAGCCACGCGCGCCAAACCCGGCAAGTTCGAAATCTGCCAGAAAGGCACCATCCTGCTGGACGAAATCGGAGAAATGCCATTCACGCCGCAGGCAAAATTCCTGCACATCCTCCAGGACGGGGAATTTGCCAGGCTGGGAAGCCCGTTCCCCAGGCGAGTGGACGTGCGGATCCTGGCTGCGACCAACATCAACATCCAGGAGGCAATTGCGGCCAGGCGATTCCGCGAGGACCTTTATTACCGCATCAGCGCTTTTTCCATCTACATCCCGCCCCTTCGGGCGCGGCGGGAGGATATTCCTCCTTTGCTGGATCAGTTGATGCACGTCTGGGCGGCGCGGCTGGGCCGTCCGACTCTGCCCATATCAAGGGCTCTGCTGGAGGCCTGCCTGCAGCATTCCTGGCCCGGCAACGTCCGCGAACTGGAAAACTTTGTGGCGCGTTACGTGATTTGCGGCAATGAAGATCAAGTCATTGCGCAGTTGCGCGCCTCGGACGGCGGAGTGGGTTCGCCACGGATGGAGCCTAACCCGGACGGCACGCCTCCGGGCGACCTGAAATCCCAGATTCGCATGCTGAAGAAACAAGCTGAAAGGGATGCCATCGTTCGGGCGCTTGAATTGACCAAGGGCAGTCGCAAGGAAGCGGCGCGAATGCTGAACATCAGCGTGCGGGCCCTGCAATACAAAATGCTTGAGTGTGAAATCAATTAACACCCGCCTGTTCCTCTCTAGCGTGGCTCTTCGGGCCCGGCCATGGCAGCCGGGCCCGGGGGCGGGCTCGGGAGCGTCCCCTCGCGACGCAATCCGTGCCGTACGCCCTCTGATTTTTCATGGTGTGACAATTCTCACATCCTAAGGCCAAGGTAACGGCGGCCCGTCGCACAAAAAAATCCCTTAAAAAAGCAGCTTGACATCACCGGGGAGTCCGTCCTAATTTAAGGACAATCTATTTGGATTGGGAAAGTTCTTCCTGCCGCCAGGGTGGCTATTTGAACTGGAGGTCAGCGAGCATGTCTCCCCCACACGGACTTGGGCAATCTAATCCCGGATGGCACCGGAAACCCAGAATTCTTCTCGTCGATGACGACGCAAACGACCTGCGTCACTACGCCGCGCTGCTCCGGCGTCAAGGTTATAGCGTGTCGCCGGTCGCGTCTTTCACGGAGGGCGTGGAGCGTTTTGGGCGGGAACACTATGATATGGTGATCGTCAGCCAGGGCACGGCGGCTTTTGAAGGCCGGAACGTCCTGGCCAGCGTCCTTGAGCGGGACCGCAACATCCCCACGCTTGTTCTCTCCCGCAGTTGCGATATGCGCTGCTACCTGGAAGCCATGCAGATGGGGGCTTTTGACTACCGGGAAAAGCCTCTTGCCGCTGCTGAACTGGCTGAAATCTTAGGATTCCAATTGCGTCGGCTGGCCGCGTAGGCTTTCTTCATCACTCCTGAACATTTCGCCGCGCGGAGCGCACAGAGCCCGGCGGCCGGCGCCGTCATGCGGTTTGCAGAACCTGGGCGATGGCGGCGGCGAGCCGCGTCCAGTTGGCGACTTCGTGTTCCAGCTGTTTGCGGCCCCGAGCGGTGAGGCGATAGTATTTGGCGCGGCGGTTGTTTTCAGAAGCGCCCCATGCTGCCGCAATCAAGCCCTGATGTTCCAGCCGGTAGAGCGCCGGATAGAGCGATCCCTGCTGCACCTGCAGCACGTCTTTGGACACCTGCTGGATGCGTTGCGCGATGCCCCAGCCGTGCATCGGCTCCAGTTCCAGCGTCTTCAGGATCAGCAGGTCCAGCGTGCCCTGCAACAGATCAATTGATTTCGCCATCGTGCCGTTCTCCTTTTTCTGCAATTTCCATTTGGGTGTCTTCGCCATTGCCATCGATCAGACGGCCGTCGAGCAGCCTTACCACGCGCCCGGCGTGCGCGGCAAAGCGCGGATCGTGCGTCACAATGCAGATGGTCGAGCCCTGGCGGTGCAGGTCATCGAGCAGCTGCATCACCGCCTCGCCGTTTTTGGAATCCAGATTCCCCGTTGGCTCATCGGCCAGCAGAATGGCCGGGTCGCCCGCCAGCGCCCGCGCCACGGCCACGCGCTGCTGTTCGCCGCCTGACAGGTGCGCCGGATAGTGCTTCTCGCGATGCATCATACCAACCTTTTCAAGCGATTCGGCCACCCGCCGCTTCCTCTCGCCGGCCGGCATGCCGCGATAGGTGAGCGGCAGCTCCACGTTTTCCCGGATGCTCAGGTCGCCGATCAGGTTGAAGCTCTGGAAGATAAAGCCCACTTCGCGGTTGCGGATGCGCGCCCGCTCATTAAAGCCGAGCGTTTCCACCGCTCGCGATTTCAGCCAGTAACGGCCATGGGTGGGCGAATCGAGGAGGCCCAATAGCGACAGCAGCGTTGACTTGCCGCAGCCCGAAGGCCCCGAGACGGAAAGATATTCATTCGGAAAGATCTCAAGATTGATTTCCTCAAGCGCCCTTGTTTCAACTTCTTCCGTGGTAAACACCTTGCTCACGCCTTGCAGCTTGATCAGGCTGTTTCCGTTTTCTTCCATCGTTGCCTCCCTCCGTATGCCGCATGGGTATTCGCGCCGGTGTTAACTCAGCAACCATCACTCAGAACGCGAAATTCAAAATTCAGAATTCATAACTCATAATTTCATTCGTATCTCAA
>CAYWMN010000065.1:0-3299 GCA_964459065.1 uncultured Acidobacteriota bacterium
CAGGTCGGGCTGTTCCCGCCCGATTTCCGTGAGCGCCTGACCGTAGCTGGTGCCGCGCTCGCGCATGCGCTGCTCGGCCAGAAACTTCACCTGCGCCTGGACGTTTTCCGGAATGCCGCCGGAAAATCCCATGGGCCGCATCGGAATGCGCGACGCCTGCTCCGACATCAGCCGCGTAAAGGTGTTGAAGTCGGCCAGCGCAATGCGGCGCCAGTCATCGCGGCGGCGGGGCAGAATCTTGCCGCACCGCACCGCGTCGTCCAGCGCCCGTTCCACGCGCGACCGGAAGAAATCCACGGCCGGAATGGATTTCCCCTGCGCCTCGGATTCGGAAAGCACCTGGCAGGCCTCGGCCATGGCCATTTCCTGTTCCGGGTCGTCCGGGGTGGCGTCAGCCGGTCCGGCCAGTTCCGTGAGAGCGTTCATGGCATCGTCCGGATCGGCGTAATACTCGCCGGCGAGGTCGGGATGATTGATTTTGAGTTTTCCGTCGGCGACGGAAAGCTTTACTTTTTTCATAGCTCCTCCTGTAGGTTGGGCGCCGTCGCCGGCGCCGGCATGGGTGGATTCTGCCGGGCCGTCGACCAGGCGGTAGGCCGGGTCGGCCAGGCGGATTTGCGGCATTTCTTCAAGAAACGGACGGTTCGTGAGCGCCACGGACGTGAGCGTTGCGCCCTGGAGTTTTCCGGTGCGTTTGTTCTGCGCTCCCCAATTGATGGCGGGAGAGATGTACCGGTACTCGCGGTTCCCGACCAGCGTCCGGGCGCGCTCGGTAGGCTCGAACCATCCCCACAGAATGGTGCGGCGGCCCGTGGTTTCCGGCGGATCGATTTTCACAATCCTGCCGGCCGAAGGGATCGGGCCGCCGGCGGCGACTTCCGGCATTTCGCTCGCGTGGTCGTAGTCCACGTTGATTTCGCCGTTCTGTCGCTCGCAAAAGTTCCGCACGATGGATTGCAGATCCTGCGGCGTAATGGAAAACTTGTCTTTGCCGCGCATCCAGGTTCCGGTAATGGCAATCGGAATCCGAACCCGTCCCGAGTTCTTGTCGGCCCCGGGTTCGAGCGTGGCCATAAATCGTGGTGTTGTTTCCTGTTCCAGTGTGCTCAGCATTTCGTCTCCTCTCGAAAAACCGGGACTGCGGCGTCTATTCTCTGGTCCCCGGTTCCTGATTCCCAACTCCCGTCTTCGGTGGCTGCGGCAGTCCCAGTTCGCGCGCGATGTGCTGCGCCAGTTCCGGATAAGGCGTCATCACGTTGGCGGTGGCCAGCTGGCCGAGCGTCGTGAGCGTGGCGTCCAGGCTGCGGGCGCGCAGGTTGGAAACTTCCAGCACGGGATATCGCCCGACGCCGTCCCAGTTGTAATCCACCAGGCGCTTCACGGCGGTGGCGGAAATTGTCCGGGCAATCTGGTCGGCGGTGGCCTGCACGGCCAGGAAAAAGAAGTCGGTCATTTCCTGCGAAAGTGAGCGATTGCCGCTCGAGCGCGCGCCCTGCCCCAGGTTCATAAAGAAAGCGAGCGCCGTCCGCGAAATTTCAATGTTGTGGTGCTGGATGGAATTGAACAGGTCTCGCACCTGGCCCTGCACGCCCTGCAGCGTAAACTTCCAGCCGGCGGGCAGCGCGAGGCCGGTTTTTTCATGCGCGGCCAGTTGCGCGACCCAGGCTTGCGCGGCCAGGCGGTCTTCGCGCGAGCCGTTCGGCCCCTGCTCGATGGTGGGCACGCCCAGGCCGTTCCGCTCGCCGGCGATGGCGTCAATGCGATAGAGCTGGTTCTTGATGTACCAGTGCATGTAGGCCGGGCGCAGCATCGAGCGTCCAAAAAAGTTGGCGCCTTCCTGGTTAAAGGTGAACACCGCCAGGCGGTCGACGGGAATTTCGACGCTCTCAAAGTTCGAGTTGCGATAGCCGTACTGGTTGAGCGCCAGCAGCGTTTCGCCGTCCACGTCCGTAATCCAGCGATAGAAGGTGATGGGCAGCCGCGCCGCCAGGCGCGCCAACCGCACCCGGTTGCCGTCCACGGCGTAAATCTCTTCATGGGCGGCGGCGCCAAAGGCGAGCATCAGCAGGGCGTTGCGCAGCACGTCGTCCCAGCACTGGGTCGTCTTCACGCCGCTCGGTGAAACGTATTCGAGCCCGCCAAACAGGTTGTTCTTAACAAACTGCGCGATCTCGCGATCCATCGTGCTGTCGCTTGCCGGCAGCACGTCCCAGTTGGCGGCGCGGATGGGCAGTTCGCACGCCAGCAGCGTGGCCGCCACCTGGGCGTCGGAGCGCCGCATCTTTTCATAGGTGCGAATCGCCGCAAGCCCCTGCAGCATCGGGTTGTATTCGCCGAAGTCTTCCAGAAAGCCGTGGAAGATCGGCGTTCCGGAAAGCCCTGTCGGCAACGTCTCAGCGCTCGCCCGGCCCCGCTCCATCGGAACGGTTACCTGCGACTCCGCCATCCTTTGCCGCTTCCAGCCAATTTCAATCGGTCCAAGTTTCATCATTCCCCGCTGTCAGGGCGCCGTCCGGGCCGCCCGGGTTTTGTCGCCGCGTCCCCTTCGTCTTTGGGATGGTCCGCGGCCTCACTCTATTTGCGCCTTCGCGTCCTGGCGTCGGCAGGCTCCCGCCATTCAAAACTCTCCCCATCCGCCTTCCAGCTCCATAAACGCCCGCGGATTCACAATCGGCTTGCCGGTCGCCAGGTAGGCGTCGCCGGCGCTCGCCCGCGGCGCGGGTTCGGCGGCGGCGTGGTCGGCCAGGGCCTTGGCCCAGAACTCGTCCGCGTGCCCGGCCGCCGTGCGCACGGCGTCAAAGCGTAGATTGCCGCTGGGCGTCACCAGTTTTTTCACGGCGCTGAAGGCGCGCCGCACCTCGCGCGTGTCGGGCAGCAGCGACCGTTGGTTTTCCATCCGCCGCTTGGTCCGGAAAGCCATCTCTTCCTTGCGCGCCGCCGTAAAGGCAACCGGCTCCACGCGCGGGCTGAATTCCTCGGCCAGGGTTTCGGCCAGCATGGCGCCGATTCCGGTGGAGTCGATGGCGGCGCGCCGCACCAGGGGCGTGCCGTCTTCCCACGTGCGTGACAGCAGTTCCCGCGCCAAGGCCAGTTGTTCGGCAAACGGTGCGCGGTCGAGCGTGCGCACCAGGCGGGCAATCGAGAGACGGTCGTGGATCTCCTGCTGGGGCCTTTCACCCGTCATTCCGAGCCCAGCGAGGAATCTGCTTTTCCGCTCAGGATCGCCGCCTGCGGCGGTCACTTCATCCAGCCAGAAGACCGTGCGGTCGTGCTGCCGCCCGATATCGATGCCCAGGAAA
>CAYWMN010000065.1:3399-16278 GCA_964459065.1 uncultured Acidobacteriota bacterium
CCCCTGTCCCTGGGCGCCGCGCGCTGAGGCCAGCAGGAGGGGCAGATCGTCAGCACTGGCCTCAGCGCTTAGGCAGGCGGCTAGAAGATCGGGAGGAAAGAAGTTTTCCGCCGTGGAAACAAACTGGCAGCAGAATTCCTGTTGCCACGTGGCTTCATCGTCGCAGCCGGAACGCAGCAGTTCGAGATCAATCCGGAGTCCCTGCCGGATCGCTTCATAAACGTCGCACCAGTGCCCGGACCACGAGAGACGGGATTGGGAATTGGCGCTCAGGGATTGGGAATTAAGGGTTACGGGCTGCACGTGCGCCGAAGAATTGAAGGTCAGGGACTGAGGGCCCGCGATGCGCGATGGGCGGCCCGGCCGTTTCGAATTTGAAATTTCAGATCGCAAATTAGAAATCTCGGCTGATCTCAAATTTGAAATTTCAGATTTGAGATCGCTCCCCACTCCCCGCCCGCCGGCCGCCGGCCCCAGGTCCACCAGCCCCGCCGTTTTTGCCAGCTCATAAAATTTGCCCTGCTGCCCGTTGGGCGTGGAAATCACTTCCAGGCTGTAGCCGCGCGTAATGGTGGGAAAAAGCGCCGTGTAAATCCTGGCCGCATCGTTGTGGAAAGCGAACTCGTCCAGCGTCACGTGGCCCGAGTAGCCGCGCGCCGAGTCGGGATTGGAAGGCAGGCCGTAAATCACCGAGCCGTTCGGGAAGCGCACTTCCAGTTGCTTGAGGCTGGTGCCTTCAAAAAACGTGGACTCAAACACCTGGGCGACGATGCCGCAGCTATGGATATGCTCGTGCACTTTCTCCATCAGCAGCCGCGATTGCCGTTCGCCTTTGGAAAGAAAGATCCACGTGGTCTTCCGGTCCAGGCAGCGCAGCAGCGCGTGCAGCGTGGCTGAAAACGAGTAGCCGATCTGGCGCGCCTTCACCGCAATCTTGAGCGGCGAATCGTCTTCCACCCAGCGCCGCTGGTATTCGAGCAGCCGCACGGTCCCCGCCTGGAGTTCGACCCCTGAGGCGGCGGGCTTGGTGCGCTTGCGGGACTTCCGGGTTCCCGCTGGCGCCGCCGCCCGGCTGCCGCTCGGCTTGGGTGTGCTTTTCTTACCGGATTGTGATTGCTTTTTCACCATGACCCATTCGCTCTTTTAGTCCGTCAACCTTCGCGTGGCATTTCCCTGGCGCTCTTACTCCGAAGATTCTTTCCGGTCCGGGTCGCGGGCCACCACCGGAATGCGCAGCAGGCCGTAAATCTCCTGAATCTTTTCCATCGCTTCCGGGCCCAGCATTTTGGTTTTGCCTTCCTGCACCAGTTGCCGCCGCAGCTGCTGGATCTTGATCCTCGCCGCCTGCCACTTGAGCATTTCCGCGTACAGCTTGGTGCGCCTCAGCCGCTGGTCCTCGACTTCACGCGCCATCTTCATTCGCAGCAGATCCTGTTTGAGCCGCAGGTTCTGCCGCTCCAGCCGCGCCCGCATGGCGTCGCGCACGGTCAGTTGCGCGCCCTTGCGCGTCAGGCTCTGAAGCCCCAGCATGATGGCGGCGTTGGCCAGCTGCGCCTCGGCCGACTCCGGGTCTGCAAACGACTCTTTCAACTGCCGCACGCGCTCCAGTTGGAACTCCACGCGGCTCTTCTGCAAGGCCAGGTTGCCGCGGTAATAGTTCTGGACCGCCTGCAGCGTCACCGCCGGCCCGCCGCGCTCGTTGACGGCCTCGCAAACGTCTTCAAAGGTGGCGCCTTCTCGCAGCATGCCCTCCGCCAGATTCGCCAGCTCCGCGGGAAGCGCCCGAACCTCGCTCACCAGTTTCGGCGCGCCTCCAGCCGCCCCCGACGGCATTTCCACCGGGGCAAAGTCTCCGCCGCCCGGGGTTTCCGCCGGGGCCGGGACGCCTTGTTTCTGCGCTGCCGCTGCGGTGCGGCGGGCCGGGGTTTGGCCTTTTTCGATTTTTGTGGGACGACGTTTCATTGTTCCGGCTCCAGATAGACGCCCTCATCGGAGGGCAGCCGCCCGTCCAGGTAATCAATCCCCTTGGCCGTAATCTTGACCAGGGTCACGTGGCGGCGGGCCTGGGGACCGCGCACATCTTCAAGGTTGACCAGGCCTTTTTCCGAAAGGTAGGAAACGTGAAATTCCAGATCTTCCATGGGCACCGGGTATCCGAAGATGTCCAGTTCGCCTTGCAGCAGCGGCAGCGTCGCCGACTGCGGGTAGATCAGTTTCAGGTAATACAAAATCTTGCCTCTTACAATTTCCATTTGTCGCAAGGTGCTTGTCATGGGCTTTCAGCTCCTGGTGGTTTTTAATCCCTTTGACCTGTCGCTTCCTCCCTCGGATTGTTAGCCCTGCCGCCCCTGCCCGCGCAGTTCCACCGGCAGCCGCTCCTGCCGCCCGAAGTCCCGGTGCATGGCCCGAAGCGCCACCAGAATCTGCTGGTGTTCCAGGCTGTCGCGCGAGTCACTCCTCTCCACCGAAGAGGCCAGCCGGGCCAAAGCGTCCGCCTGCGACGCCTGCGCATTCAGGAACTGCTTCACGTATTGCTCGGCCATTCCAAAAACGCTGTCCATCTGCCGCCGCTTCGAGTCCATGGTCCGCTCAATCCACAGGCGCGCCAGGGCCATGAACCCATAGGTAAAGGCCAGCAGCAGCAGCACTCCAGGACCCCACCACATCGCCATTTGGGCAAGATTATCCGGCATCATCGAACCGCCATTCCCACCGCCACGCCAACCAGCACCCCGATCGCGACGTGCTTGGCGGTGTGCCCCAGGCGGCTCCAGAATGTTCCGCGCGCAGCCCGCAATTCGGCCTGGCAGGCGGATTGCTGCGCGGCCGCAATCTTGTCTTTAGCCGCCAGCGCCTGGTTCAGCTGCCGGATCGAATCCGCCTGCCGGGTGATCGTCCGGGCTCCGGCCGCGGCGCGCGCCTGGCAGTTGGAAATCATCTCGTTTTGGACCCGGCTCTGGCTGCGGCAGGCATTGAGTTCCACCAGCGCCGTCTCCACTTTGCGCGCTCCCGAGGCGCTTAAAGGAAGCACGCTGATCTTTTGCCGGGACGCGCCGGGCCTGCCCGTCGCCGGCGGAGTCTTCGCGGGCGGCGAACCCGCCGTTTGTCCGGAAAGCGTTTCAGTCCGGCCCGAAGCAGCCGCAGGCGCCCCAGAGCCGCTCGCGGGCACCAGATCCTGCGCCCCCAGGCCAAGCTGGGCGGCCACCCGGGTCACCACTTCGCGCGTGGGAAGGGTGGCCACCCGCTGGACTTGCTTTCGCTCCACAGCGCGGAGCAAGGCAAGCCGAGCCGTGAGTTTCCGGTTCTGCTGCTCAAGCTCTTGGCGCCGCGCTTGAAGCTTGGTAATCGCTTTGGCATCGGCAACGTTGGCAGCCTGAAGGCTGGCAGCCGCCTGCTTTTCGAGCGTTGAAACCTGCGCCGCCGTTTGCCGCCGGGCCACCGCCTGAAGCGCTTTCTGCCGGACCTGCGCGTCATGCCAGTGGAACCAGGCCGCCACGAGCGCCAGGCCAACCGCGATCAGCCACACCGCCCGCGGAATCTTCCGCACCAGACCCGCCAGCGGGTTCAACCTGTCAAACGCCGAATTGATGGAGGACCTCAAGCTCACTGTTTTTTCCCCATCACCCGTTGCACGGTCTCCCCGGTCTTGCTGAGACCGTAGAGCATGGAAATGAATGCCGTCACGCCTTCCAGGTGGGGCAGCGCGTGCGTCTCCCAGACGATGTAAGAAATCCAGGCGATCGCCACCAGCAGCGTGATAAACGAAGCCGTGCGGCCGTAACTCGTTTCTCCCGATTCTGAAAAAAGCTGGCTCATAAATCGCATCTTCGTTCCTGATGGGCGGCGTCTTCTCCGCCCGGTTGTTTGCCGTCCCGGCGTAGCGCCGGCCTTTGGCCCCACCTTTCAGACCGTGGGTTCTTAACTGCTCTGTTCGCTTGGCGCCGTGGGGTGAGAATGCCTTGGCTTTTCCTCATCCCCCGCGCGCCGGTCCGCCGCCGCGCCTGTCGCCCGGCCCGTAGCGGCGGGGTCAACCCGCCAGGCCTTGCGGCAACCAACGGCTACAGCTTGGCAGCCAGCTTCTGGAACTCCGCCGCCACATAGGTGTGCAGCTTTTCAACTTCCGTGACCACCCGCTTTTCAAGCAGCGCGTCCAGCACGATGCCCGCCACAAGTCCTGCCCCAAACATCACCAGGTTCGCCATCACTCGTCTCCTCTCCTTGTTACCGGGCTGACGTGTCGCCCGCCTGCAACCGGCGGTAAATCTCGATGCGCCGCAGCCCGTTTTGAACGTAATTGGGATCAAACGTCTTGCCGTTCGGCCGGCCGGTGTTCCAGCAGCGGAACAGCTCGGCAAACTCCATGCGGGGGTCCAGCCGGAAGTCGGCCGCAAATCCGGACAAAAGCCGCACCGCCAGGCGAAAGTGAAAAGGCGGGTCCACCAGGTCGCGCATCGTTCCCGCGCGCCCCACCATGTGGTAACCCATGATCTGCGTGTATCCCCAGCTGGTTGAAAGCTCGCGCAACACCTCGTCGGGCACGCCGGACAGATGCTCCTGGTGGCTCAGGCTGAAAGCTGTGCTCAGGTGACGCGCGTGCAGCGCCGCGTCGCTCGGCAGCAGCTCGGCCGCCTCCGAGCCCAGATTGCCCGCCGTGAGCCGGCCATAAGCCGCCCTCCGGCCGCTCGCCACCGCCTGCAAGTGCCGGTAAACCCCCGGTTCAAATCGCGTCGCGTCCCGGCGCCCTCCCGATTCGTTGGCCGTGAGCGCTCCCAGGAATTCCGGCGGCACCGGACCGGGCCGGCACACCTCGCAAATCACGGCGTTGCACTCGTCAAAAACCCGCTCCATCAGCCGGCGCTCCAAAGACGCCGCAGCCGCGGCCTGCCCCCCGTTCGCCAGGGGCTCGTGCGAAGCCTGAACTGGACTCGAATGCACCTGCAAAGCGTCCTCCGCATCAAATCGACGGGAACTTCTTGGAGCAGCCGCCCTCTGCCAGCCCCCCGCTTCCCATCCACAAATCTAGCCTACCCCCTGGAAATGAGACGATGGGGATTTTTGGGACGTTTTTTGATTAAAATTATAACTCCTTTAATATCAATTAGTTACATTAGTAACGACCCTGTCTGAAATGGCGAAAAAATCAAAAAGTGTTCAATTCCGAAACACCGGGTAACTTTTACACGCCGCCTCTCAGGCATCCGAACGCCAGGCAACTTCAACTCCGGGGTTGGCAGCGCTCGCCGCGAAGTGATACAAGAGCAGGGGGGCTGATTGGGCGGATGCCCAGTGCCGGAAAGGAGCCAAGACTGATGAGGGCTGTTGTCCAGCGCGTCAAGCGCGCCGAGGTTCGGGTGGACGGGAACAGGATCGGCCGAATTGGCCCCGGGCTGGTGGTGATGGTCGCAATCGCCCGGGAGGATACCCCGGAAACCGGCCAGGCCCTGGCGGAAAAGATCGCCGGCTTGCGGATCTTCAACGACGGCGCCGGCCGTATGAACCTTAACCTTCGTGAAGCCGGGGGCGCCGCTCTGGTGGTGTCGGAGTTCACCCTCTACGGCGATTGCCGCAAAGGCCGCCGGCCGAGCTACATCCAGGCTGCGCCGCCCGACCAGGCGCGGCCGCTCTATCACCGCTTCGTGGAATCAGTCTCAGCTCTGGGAATGCCCGTTGAAACCGGTGAGTTCCAGGCCATGATGGAAGTTGACCTGGTGAATGACGGGCCGGTTACTTTGCTGCTCGATTCCGGCCGCGCCTTTTAGGCCCCGCGCGGGCACGATGCGAGCGACGGCTCAGGCGCCTGCGCGTCCTTCGCGCCGGAACAGGATCTTGATTCCCTGCCGCCATTGTTGATTGATTCCCACCTGGATCACCGCGATTGAAGCCTCAAGGTAGCGAAGCATGCGGGAGGTTGTGGAGTGGTACCGGAAGGCGGGCGCCACCAGATAGAGCAACGGCGGCGCATCCTCGATCGCCACGCCGGGATAGTAGCCGAAGTCCTGAAACCGGGCCTCCCGCCGAAGAGCTTCCACGCGCAGCCAGTAATCAAGCGCCTGAAACGGCAGGTTGATTTCCTCATGGAGCTTCAGTTCAATCACGGCCAGCCTTCCTGACCGCGTGGCGCTCAGGATGTCGATCACGCCGCGGTCCGTTCTGGAAAAGGCCGGCACTTGCGGGTAGACAAAATCGGGCGAAAGGCTGGGATCGATCTTGGTGATATCTTTCACCAGCATGCTTTCGAGCCAGCGCTCGGATTGCAGGCGATAAAACGGGTTGGAAACGTCGGCTGCCGCCGCGTTGCGCTGGCTGAGCACCTGCGCAACAAAGTCCTGAAAGGGTTCGACTCCGGCCTCGTCTAATCTCCGAACGCTTCCTTCCAGGCCGAAGTAGACGCGCGGTGAAAGGTCGCCTTCCACGCGGGCGATCTCAAGCCCTTTGATGCGCACGGAAACAAAGCCCGCCGCCGTGTCCGCCACCATATCAAGTTCGTCTGTTTTGTCGGCCAACAGGTCGCGCAGCATCTCGCGGTGCCGCTCGACAAGAGATTCCCGCGAAGTGCGAGGCACCAACCGCGATTCGACGCGCCGGTAAGCTTCAAGGTCAATCGGCTGCGGGCGCGCATCGCCCCCGTTCCATTCAAACAGCTCCACCTGCCCCGCGCGAGCGTTCAGGCACACCGCCCGCTGCGCATTCAGTTCAATGGCGGCGCGCGGCAAAAACATCCGGAGCTTCGAAACAACCGTCCTGGTGGAGCGGGCGCGCAGCCAGTCAAGCCAGATCAAACCGAAGGCCAGCGCAGCATCCGCGGCGGCGGGCTGCTCCGCCTCTCTGAGCCCGATAAAAGCCCAAGCCGTCCGGCCCTGCCGCGCCAGACCGCGAGTGTACCAGGTTGAGAAAGAGTGCTCGCGGTCCGACCGATGGCTGACGTATTGGCGCCGCTGGCGGGGATACTCCCGCTCCAGCATGGCCACAAACTCACGATGGAACGCCGACCGCTCGTCTTGCCGGCCGCGGCGCCTGGCCAGATGGAGTTCGCGGAACTCCATCACGTTTGCGTCCCTGGCATGCGGGCGCCGCACATAGAGCCCGAGCCTGTCTCCATCGCGGTAAGCCACTTCTTCAACGCGCCGTGCCACGGATCGCTGGGGATTCCAGGCTTCAAAAAGCAGCTTGTCAAACTGGAGAGTCAGCCGCCAATCGGTAGAGGCCAGGTCGAACAGCTCAACCTCGTCCTCGATCACTGCAGGGTGCGATAAGGACCGAATAAAAGCTTCGACTTCGCTTTGCAGCCTTCGAAGATTCCCAGCGTCTTGTTCGCTCGCCATAGCGGTTCGGTGCTCATTATAACGAGCCGCCAACCCCATGTCGACGCACTCCTGCAACCCGAGTGCGAAGGGCGTCAGGCGAGGTCGATTTCAAGTTTGGTAACCGAAGCAGGCTTAAAACTCCAGGCAAACCGGGAGCCGGATACCTTGGCCGGACCTTCGGTGGGATGCACGGCATCGGGATGGGCAAAGTCGTTGTACGCGTGGATATCACCTTCCGCCAGCACGGTCGCGCGGCCGGAGCGCGCGGCTGCGCCATGCAGCGCAATCGCCGTGGCGCGCTCTTCGCTGACATCAGGATTCACGACCGTTATCACCAGCTTCTTCTGTTTCGGATGAATCGAAGCTGAGCCGGCCAGCCCCCAGAGCGACCCGTCTTTTCCTCCATACGAATAGGAAACCGCCGGAGCGTCGGCGACAAACCGCAGCGACTGGCCACCGCGGTGCGCCTTGTACATGTCGTAGACCCAGAAATTAGGCGTTACCGTAAATCGATCCTCCACTGCCAGAAACAGCGTGTGAAGATTATTGATGAGCTGGGCGACGTTGCACATGGCGAGCTTATCGGCATGGCGGTTGAAAACATCGAGCGTCAGGCCGGTGACCAGCGCATCGAGCATGGAAGGCGGATAGCTGAAAAGATAACTCGGGTCGATGGCCGGACCCTTGTGCCATGCGCCCCATTCATCGACCACCAGCTTCACCTTGTGCGCGCGGTCGATTTCCCCCATGGCCAGCCACTGCGCGGTAAGATGCGAATCCATCCGGTCGGCCTGCCACAACTGCTGGTACCAGTCGTCCACGCTAAAGTTAATGGAACTGCCTTTGCCGGTGCTGCCGCAATAGTAATGCAGCGACAGGCCAAAAAGCCGGTTGAGCAGGCTGCGGTTCTTGGAAGCCAGGGCTTCCAGAAAGCCGCGGGTCCAAGCAGTGTTGGGATCGTCAATGCCCATGCCGGGGCCCGCACCGATCAACTTGAGCTTCCGGCCGTAATCCGGCACCCAGGCGGTAAAGCGGCGGTACGCGGCGGCGTATTCGGCAGGCAGGAATTTCCCGCCGCAACCCCAGGGTTCATTCCCGATGCCCCAGAAGGCGACGTTATACGGGGCGCGGCTGCCGTCCGCCGCACGCTTACGGGCCAGGGTTGTGGCACCGGCGGGCGCGTTGCAGTATTCCACCCACTGGTCATAGTCCAGGGGCGTCAAGCTGCGGACGTTGGCGGCCAGGTAAGGCTCGGCGCCCGTCAGACGGCAAAAACGCATGAACTCCGGAGTTCCAAAAGTGTTGGGCTCGTACTTTTGCGGGCCGTTGGGAGCTTTCCATAGCGTGGGATTGTTGGCCCAGAAGTTGGTGCGGACGGGCCGCTCGGCTTGCGGGCCCGTGCCGTCGCGCCAGTTGTAACTGTCGGCAAAGCAGCCGCCCGGCCAGCGAATCACCGGAACCTGAATCTGCCGCATGCGATCCACGAGCGCTTTGCGAATGCCGTGATAGTTTGGAATCTTCGAGTTTTCACCGACCCAAATGCCGTCGTAGATAACACCCCCGATGTGTTCGGCAAACTGGCCGTGAAGCTCCGGGGCGATCCGTCCCAGAGGCTCGTTGATCAGGATGTCAATCGTTCCGCTCGCCGCGCGGCCCGCAGTTGCCGCCATACCCGTCGAGGCCAGCGCCAGTGATGAGGCGATAAATTCCCTGCGTTTCATGCATTCCGCCTTCCTCAAGCTGAATCAAGAATCAGCGTTGCAACCTGAATTTTAGCTGCGGCCAGAGCCCGGCGTTCGCGTGGCTTCAACGAGCGGTGGCCCAGCCGAGGCCGTCCGTCACGGGACCGGTTTCAATCAGCTTATCCACTTTCCGGGTGCTGAGATTAATTTCGGCGACCTTTTGGCTGCGGTCGCATGAGACATAAGCGAAACGGTCGTCAGGCCGGACAAGGATTTCCTGGGGCGCCGCGGGAACCCGAATGCTGCGAACCACCTTCATCTTCCGGAGATCGACTACGGCGACCTGGTTTTTGTTCATGACGGCAACCAGCAGGTAGCGGCCGTCGAGCGTGGGCGCGGTTCCGAAACCGATGCCGGGAAGCGGCACCCAGCGCGCCACCTCGTCAGTGGCTGTATCAATCACCGCCAGCCGCGGCGCTTTCTGGTCTGAGGTGAAAGCATAGCGGTCATCCATGGAGACGGAAATCCGCTGCACCACTTTCGCCACCGGGATGATCTTGAGAGTCTTGCGCGCCTTAACGTCCAGAACGGAAACGGTTCCCGGCCCGACGTTCGCCGTGTAGATGCGCTTTCCGTCATGCGAAAAAGCCAGCATGTGCGACTCGGGCTGCCCGGTCGGAATGGAACCGACAACCTTGTTGGTGCGGGGGTCGATGATGGTAACGGAATCGGCAAGCTCGGTTGTCACGTAAAGCAGGCCGTCCGTGGGGCTGAACTTCACGCAATGGGGCCGCATGGGCCGTCCAAGGTCGATGGTGGAGACCACCCGCCTCGAGGCGAGGTCAATCACATCGACGGTGCGGCCGTCGGTTCCGGGACTGCCCACGCCGGAGTTGCCATAAATGGGAACGTAGGCCGTGCGGCCGTCGGGCGAAGCCGCCACCTCATGCCCACGAACACCGGTCTCCGTAATGGTGGCGATTTGCCGGCCGGCTTCCGGGTCAACGATGCCCAAAGTGTGATTGCCTTTGTTATCGACCAGGAGCAAGCCGCGTGACGAGGAATGACGGGAAGCTCCAGCCGAGGGAAGCGCGGCCAGCAGGGGAAAACCTATCGCCGCCAGGGCCAGAAGCATCCAAGAACCTTCCCGAGAAACCATGGTCCCCTCCTTGCCGTTGCCAGGCGCATGATTAGAAAATTGCCCGCGCAAGCGTTGGACGGAAATTGCGATTCTTTTGCTTCGGTAAGGATGATAGCCTTGCGGGCGCTTTTTATCAAGCCGTTAGGCCTGCTGATCGAGCGCCGCCTCGCACCCGGGGCAAAGGCAAATCTCGCGCAGATAATCAAAGGTGTAAATGCCGGAGGAGTGCCCGTCGTTCCAAAAAATCTGCAGGGCATACCGGCCCACCAGCTCGGCGCGGTCGGGCCTTAAAGGTTTGGAACCCAGCATGGGAAACTCGCCGGGCGGGGGTTCGGAAGCAGGCTCGGCGCCCGTGCAGGTGGCGCACGGGCAGCGGTCGCGGAGATACTGGTAGGGGTAGGAGCCCTGGTGGCCGTCGGACCAGACGATAGCCACCGTATCACCCTCGGCGTAAAGTTTGATGGTTTTGGGAATGACAGCCACGACCGGCTCTACTCCGTAATGATTTGCGGCACTTGTTCATTAGCCAGACCGACCTGCTCCGCCAGGGCTTTTGCCACGGCTTCATAACCGCGGGCGAGCGGCGAATTTTCATCGAGCGCCACCGGCCGCCCTCCATCGCTCTGAACGCGAATCGCCGGATCCAGAGGAATCTCGCCAAGGAATGGATAGCCGAGGCGCGCGGCAGCCTCCCGCGCTCCGCCATGACCGAAAATTTCGTCGCGCTGGCCGCAATGGGAGCAGATGTAGTAACTCATATTTTCGACAACGCCCAGGATGGGAGTCTTCAACTTCTTAAACATGGCGATCGCCTTCCAGGCGACCTCCAGCGCCAGATCCTGGGGCGTGGAAACGATGACAGCGCCGGTCAGGGGAATCGTCTGCGCAAGGCTCAGCTGGATGTCGCCGGTTCCCGGCGGCAGATCCATCACCAGGTAATCAAGCTCGCCCCAGCGCACATCACCCAAAAACTGTTGCATGGTCTTGTGGAGCATCGGGCCGCGCCAGATGACGGCCTCATCCTCAGGCAGGAAATAGGCCATCGACATGATCTTGATCCCCCACTCGACGGGAGGCTCCAGTTTGCCCTCGACCACGGTCGGTTCGTGCTTTGCGCCCATCAGGGCAGGAACGCTCGGCCCATAGACGTCCGTATCCATCAGGCCGACTTTGGCACCCTGGCGATGGAGCGCCACGGCCAGATTGGCGGCCACCGTGGACTTGCCGACTCCGCCCTTGCCACTGGCAACGGCAATGGTATTTTTCACCTGCGGGATCAATTTCGATTGCCCGGGCGGTGCCGCAGCAGCAGGTGCCGCATCCGGGGCCGGCGTGGCGATTTCAACTTCCACGGTGGGCACGCCCAGCGCCCCCACCGCTTTCCGGACCAGCTCCGCGAGTTGGGATTTTGCCGCCGGCGGGGCATTCTTCAAGTGGATCACCACCGCGACTCGCTCATATCCGACTTCAATGTCCTTGACATACCCGAGGGATACAATGTCCCGGTGCCTGACAGGGTCCTCAACCTGCTTCAGCGCGTTCAGAACGTCCTGCGGGCTTACTTTCTGGCTCATGCTTACTCCCGAAAAAACTCTCCAATTAGAATTGTCACCATTGTCAGTCGCGGCAGGTTCGGTTGTCAAACCCCCGCTACGGCTGCGATGCCCGGGCCAGGCGCGCGATGCCGTGGAGCAGGTCATACTTGGTCAGGATCTCGTACCGGTGCGCGCCCAGGTCCACAAAAACCGCCGGGCAATCCGTGGTGATGCAAGCCGTCACCTGGTCAATGGTGGCCGAAGGCGCAAGGACCGGAAACGCCGTGCGCATGGCTTCCCGCACGACCAATTTCTTCAAGTCTTTCGCTTCCAGCGTCACCCGCAAAAGGTCATCCTCATAGAGCGCCCCCACCGGCGTATCATCTTCAAACACCGGCAGCTGCGAGAAATCGTTGGTTTGCATCTTGTCAAGCGCCACGGAAAGCGGATCGGATGGCGCCAGCTTCACCAGTTCCTGCGGCTGGCCCATGGCGGCCTTGGCCTCAACCAGCTCCGCAGCCGTCAGCGGCAGACCCGATTCGGTGTACCGGTTGTCCTTCATCCATCCGTCGTTATAAATCTTGCTCAGGTAACGCGCCCCGGTATCCGGGATAAAAATCACCACAAAATCCTTTTCGGAAAGCGAGGGGAGAATTTGCAGGGCTCCAGCAATCGCCGTGCCCGCCGACCCGCCGGCAAAGATTCCTTCCTGGCGCGCCAATCGCCGCGCCCACAGAAACGAATCCTTATCGGTCACCTGCACAATATCGTCGAGAACGCTGAAGTCGAGATTGCCGGGACAAAAGTCCTCGCCGATTCCCTCCACTTTGTAGGTCTCAGCTTTGCCCGGGGTACCGTGGTGGAAAAATTCATAGAGAATCGATCCCACCGGATCCACGCCGATCATCTTGATGTTGGGATTCTGTTCCTTCAGATAGCGCCCGATGCCCGTCACCGTCCCTCCGGTGCCCATACCGGCGATGAAATGCGTCACCCGGCCTTCACTGTCTTCCCAGATTTCAGGACCCGTCGTCCGGTAATGGACCTCCGGATTCGAGGGATTAAAGTACTGGTTGGGATGGAAGGAATTGGGAATGTCTTCAGTAAGCTTGTCGGCAACCGAATGGTAACTGCGCGGGTCAGAGGGCTCAACCGCCGTGGGACAAACAATCACCTCGGCGCCCATCCCCTTCAACATGTCAACCTTTTCGTTGGAT
>CAYWMN010000066.1:0-16261 GCA_964459065.1 uncultured Acidobacteriota bacterium
TGCTGCGGAAGATTGAAGTGGAAATTGCGAACGGGAAGACGACGCCGCAAGCGTCGCGGGAAGCTGGGATTACCGAACAGACCTACTACCGATGGCGGAAGGAGTTTGGAGGGCTGAAGCTGGACCAAGCCAAGCGGCTGAAGTAACTGGAAAAGGAGAACGCCCGGTTGAAGCGGTTGGTAGCAGTCATTGTTCTAATCGCGATATGGCTTCTCTTGTACAGCAATCCGATAATAAATTCCATCGACAACTTAGCTATATTAACCACCGAATCACACCTCCCTTCGGTGGAAACACGGAATATCCAGTTCTTGATCAATCACACTAAAGCTTCCTCGGTCCTAAGCAGTGCCCCGATGGTCCATTGTCATTAGTCGGCGGACCACCCGATCCTTCCAAAACCCGCGCTCAAACCAAACGGTTTATCTCACGAGAGGAAGCCAACCTTTTGAACCACCCCCCGAAAGCCCGTTCTGAGCCCCTAGTCATCCGAAGTTGCTGCACAGCGATCCGGGTCGCGGCTGAACAAGTCTGGACAGATAGGGCTTGGGGCAATATGGCCCACGAGTTTGGCATTAAACGTTCAGGATATTCCGTGCCTGCAAGCCTTTGCGTTTGCAACTGGTTACAAGGGCATGTGCGAGAGCGAATGAAACCGCGCTCTTTAGGAGCCAAAAAAGAGGTCAAAATTGAAAAATTTTGGTATGTACTTCGGCTGCTTGACCCTGGCGCTCTACCTGGGCAGAGAGTTCATCGGGTGGATGTGGTGGGAGAACTGGGAAGACGATGACGACGAGCCCTTTCCAGCGCCGCTTCTGGTGGGATCACGGCCATTCTGGTCCGCCTTCCAGAATATGTTCGCGTGGATATTGCGGCAAACGCATGATGTCTGCCGTCTGCTAAGGAGTGCGCTGGCGCGGTTCTGGCCCGAGGGCGCTCCGAGGGGGGAACCCATGGACGCTGACGGCCGCACCCCGACCGAATGGCTCCTTATCAATGTGGTTGGAGTCTGGAACCTCAGAAGCTGGTATGGTGGCGAATACGACTGGGAGGTAAGGCAGCGATGGGAAGAATGCCTGGAAGGGCGCAAAGGAGCGGAAGAGACCGCGGCAGCGCCGGAAAGGAAGACAGCGGGCTGATGGACATGCACGGCGGTAATAAGATGGAGGGCATTTCACCAGGAGTTGCGGAACATTCAATCAAGGCAGGCATGTCGCGGCGGGACTTTCTCTTCATCCCCATCTTCTCAAGCTTGGTGGGCGCGTTGGTGCTGCCGGAGATCGTGCCTCTCGATGCGTCTGAGCCGGGCGACAGTCTTCCCCAGGATAGAACTGGGACGCCCTCCCTGGACCTATGCCCTGAATGTGGCGGCTGGGGCAGGATCACCTGCCCGGTCTGCGACGGGACCGGCTTGTGGACTGAGGCCAGCGAGAGCGCAGGGCTCCTCCAGCGTGAAGTCGCCCGTGCCGGAGGTCGCTGCGCTTGGTGCATCGACCAGCGGCGCTCAGGCTGGACCACAGGCAACGATGTCGGAGAGGCCGAGTGCCAGTGCTGCTCCGGCAGCGGCATGGTGCTCACGGAGCATCCTGGATCGTTCCGGCAACATCCCCCTTTTGACTTGTCGTCGGGTATCCCAAACAACGAAAGGTCGCAAAGTACTTGGAGTCAACCGGTGAGCTACTAGATTGGAGCTACCCAAGTATATGGCCTAGCGAACAAAACCAGTGGAACGCAGTCTTGGAGGTTGTATTTGAAGACTGTTATTATCCCACTGGGCTTAGCGGCCATTGATTTCACAGGCTGCGAGGAAAAATGCCACACGAACAATTGCCAATATCTTGGAATGCAGCACACAAAATGATTGAAGCGCTAATAAAACGGTCAGACCCAGAGGCACAGAGACTTCGAGATGCTGTTCGGCGAAGCAATAGCGCCTTGGCTCCATTTGGAGAACCGTTGCTGATTGATTTTGGCGCCCATCGTTGGTTGCGGAGCAGCCGTGAGGAGACTTACTCGGATTGGCTCGCGTGGATTGTCAAGCAACTAGCCGATGATCCGGACGCAGTCCTTGATTTGTTCAGCATTAGGGACAGGCCGCCGACTTGGTCCGGTTCACAACAGCACATGGTTACCGTGGATCGGGAGACTCCAGTCAAGCTGGCCAGATGGGATGGCCGGCTTGACCTGCTTCTTCGCTGCGGAGAAAATGCGTCCTACATTGTTGAGCTGAAACTCCCGGACCCCGAACATGCCGACACTGCAAAGCAAAGACAATATATGGAGTGGCTGAGATGCCAGCCAGGAATCCAGCACTACGGTGGTACCTTGGTGGCCTTAGAAGGAGAGGAGAAGCTGTACGAAGGATTCCGCCTCGTGCCGTGGTCTGAGTTATGTTTAAAGCTTCGCAGGAGCTTGGTTCGATACTCATTGGGGACGCGCAAGCCGGTCGTGATGTCCTTGATGCTTGCCTTTGTAGGAGCAGTGGAACAGAACTTATTGAGGTTCTCATCGGAGTTGGTACAGAGCGTGATGGAAGGCAAAGCTCCTCTCTTGATTACACCGCAGGTCGCTAACCACTTAGAGGCTTTTCTAAACGAGGTTTAGAGTGGATAATGGGAACAACTCTGATTTCTTAAAAGAGGGATTCATAGCGTACCCCAACCCAATGTTTGCGGTCAGGGAGTTTCGCCGCCAAATACAGCAGAAAGCCCGTATGACATTGGAATACAACCTGGCTAGTTTGTCGAAGGCTATCGGGAGAAACCTTCTTGACTCCACCATAACGACCTATGCCAACCCAGACTCTCCTGAAAAGCAATCTTGGGACGGAACGTGGGCCTGGATTGCGGTTAAATTGCCTGTACCTGACTTCGGTGACTCCTATCATGGGATTGTCTGGCAAAACAAGGGCGGGTCGGTCGCTGGAAGCGTCACCTCGAATTTCGAACCGAAGCCAATACTCTTCGAAGCAGCTCGAGATAAGTTTTGTGGCATTGGTGGGGCCAAGCACACCGAATTTCATCAGTTAGAAATCCGAGAGCCGCTCCCGCGTGAGGATGGCACCTCATTCGAGAGCACACTCGACAAAATCATCAATGAATGGGTCGGTATATGGAACGAAGCCGGAGGGCCCGATAGCTTAGTTCGTTGATGTGGTACCCTCGTTATTGCATCAGTGAGACCATAGCTGATTAAACCGCTCGGCGCCTGCTTGACTTTATGGTATGTCCTTGGGGTGTCCAACATAGAGATTGGCGTACTGATCGCAAAGCGCCTGAATCGACAGCCATTCTCATGTTGCCATCCCGGCCGGCCGCAGGATTCGCAGGTCCGGAAGGACTCCTCTTCCGCTTCCGAGATAAGGCTGTCGGTGGCGTCCGTGTGGAGTCTCACGGAGAAGCGCAAGCCTGCCAAGCGCATGCTTGGCCTCCACGACCACGAACTTCTCGCCGGTCTCGTTCTCAAGCTCCTCCGGCAGCGGCTCCACTCCCACGCAGAGCCGCCACAGGATGTCGAACCAGCCGGCCGCCGCACAGGAGCCCGAACGGCATCCGGGTCCGGCGGACGTCGCCGCCCCGCCTCCATCTGCTTCAACGCGTCAATGATCTGCGCTTCGCTGTGCTTTCGAATCGACATCGATCTTCCCCTTTCTCCGTCCGAAATCATATTCCATTTCGTGCGGTTCTAGGGGAGCAGGTCAGCGAGGGCAGGCTCGGTACCTTGCTGATT
Organism: uncultured Acidobacteriota bacterium; assembly: GCA_964459065.1. Taxonomy (GTDB): domain Bacteria; phylum Acidobacteriota; class Terriglobia; order UBA7540; family UBA7540; genus JAMCXS01. Next base: position 3,730 of record CAYWMN010000066.1, read on the forward strand.
CAGATTTCGTTTTCGCTGGCGACTCTGCGAAACCACGGTGGCAGGCGATGATTCTTAAGAGCCACATTAAACCTGCTGCAGACAGAGCCGAAGTCGGCAAGGTTGGTTGGCATACCTTCCGGCACACCTACCGTGCAAGCCTGAAACGTTGCGGCACCCAGTTGGAAGTCCAAAAGGACCTAATGAGGCATTCCAGTGTAAGGGTGACGGCGGAGGTCTATGGACTGGATCGGAATCTGTCGCCCGAGCACCGGAAAGCAAACACTACGGTGGTCAAAACTCTGCTGGGAGAGTGAAGTGGTACGAAGTGGTACTTTTTCGAATTCTGGACTGGGGGTTAAGTTCTTTGGAATGTTGGCTCCCCGGGCAGGACTCGAACCTGCAACCCTTCGGTTAACAGCCGAATGCTCTACCATTGAGCTACCGAGGAGTATACGAAACACGACAAGGCACTCAGCCAAACCCTCAATTTATAGCACAACGCCAAAATGTACGTCAATGCTGCTGGCTTCATGGCTCTGGGCGCCTTCTTGCCGGGATCACTCCATGTCGAAGATAACAGGAGAGTTTGTCCGGCGCGAGCCCCTCTCATGAGTTTGCAAGACCCAACTCCAGAACCCTGATTGTTATGGAGCTTTTGAAGTCCGCCAGAGGTTACCCGAGCGCCCACCAGGAAGAGGGTGTGTGATCAGCCTTTTTTTTCTTCTTCAGGTTTTTCCGCAGGCTTATCCATGCCGCCTTTAATGGCGTCCTTAAATTCTTTGATCCCTTTCCCCAATCCCCGGCCCAGGTCCGGTAACTTTCCCGGCCCGAAAATGATCAACACGATCAGCAAAATAAAAAACAGGTGTGTTGGTTGAAGCAATCCTTCCATTGTTCACACTCCTCCCGGTGCTGCACTCTGTGCAGGAAACTAATTTGATTATAGTCTACCCTGTTTTAGAACCCAATGGAGAATTAAAAAACCATGTTGCCCGGCACAATCCCTCTTTGCTTGCAATCCTGCCGGTAAAGGGTTCCGTAACTGGCTGTGATGTAATTCTGTTGACGGTATCCAAGCTGCCGCGCCCAATGATTGATCCATCGCCTGGACCCTTCCAGTTCCAAAAAGTTTCCAATCGGCGTTTCATCTAACAGGATCGCTCCATGGCTGTGCTTTTTGTCCCGGTTCGTCTCCGCATAGGCGGTCCGATATTTCTCGTAGCGAAAAACCGGCTTCAGGCCAAGAGACTCCAGGATGTTCTGGAGCACCGCGCCGTCTTCGACCTCCGTCTCAATTTCGCGGCGGACCTTGTAAGAAGCGGAAGGTTCGGGAGCGCCCTTGAATGTAACGATGTGCCGCCGCCCAACCGTTCGCAGGCGCAACAGCGAACGGGCATCCAGCAGCCGCTGGTCATCGAAATCAAAAACCACATTCGCTTCAAAGTGCCGGCGCTCAGCCACCCCACAGCCCAGGTCTCTGAGCCGCCGCTTCAAGGCGCGGGGTTCGCAGACCTTCAGCTTGACCTCAACCTCGTAAGGGTGCTTCATGCCTTGTGAAGGAAAGCCTGATCAGGATTCGCGCGCAATAATGAATTCGGGAAGGGACATCAGGGCGTCCTTATAAATGGAATCTGGTAAATTCTCCAGGCATCGCTTGGCCTTATCGGCAAATTCCTTAGCTTTGTTCCGGGCCGCGCCAAGCGCTCCGTATCGCTCCACCAAATCCACGATCTCAGCAAATGTCACGTGCTCGAAGCCCTCGTCTTCATAAACGCGCGCCAGCTTCTGAGCTTCCTCAGGAGCGCACTCTTGCAAAAGGTAGATGAGCGGCAGCGTGATTTTGCCTTCCCGCAGGTCATTGCCAATGGGTTTGCCCAGTTTTTCTTCCGACGACGTAAAATCCAGAACGTCGTCGATTAATTGGAAGGCCAGCCCCAGGTTGAGGCCGTAGGAGGCCAGATTGTTTTCTTCCTCCTCGGGCCTGTCGGCAAGCAGTGCACCCGCCCGCAAGCATGCGGAAAACAGGCAGGCCGTCTTGCGATAGACCAGCTCAAAATAATCTTCTTCAGTCAGATCCAATTTGCGCAAGTAGGACAGCTGCAACAGCTCTCCCTCCACCATCACCTTGGTCAGGCTGATGAGCAGGTCCAGAACCTTGAAATTCCGTTCCGCCAGCGCCGTGCTGAAGGCCTGCATATAAAGCCAGTCTCCCGCCAGAACGCTGGTGTGGTTGCCCCAGCGAACGTTGATGGAAGGACGGCCCCGCCGCGTTTCCGCTTTGTCAATAACGTCGTCATGGACCAGCGTGGCGGTGTGAATCATCTCAAAAGCCGCGCCCAGGCGAATGGCCGGCGGCTCTTCATAGCCGAACAGCTTTGAGGCCAGCAGCACGAGGACGGGCCGCAGCCGTTTGCCTCCGCTCACCTGCAAATACTGCCCGATTTCGGTAATCAGCGGAATGCTCGAGACGCTTTGCTGGCAGAATTCGACTTCCACCCGCTCCATGTCTTCCCGAACCAGGTCAAAAACTTCTTTGGTTGTCAGAAGTCTGGTTGTTGCCAAGCGTCGCTTCTCCCCTCCCACTTTTAAGCCCGGATCGGGCGGAACATCATCAGTTTTTGAAGTGTCCAAACCGTTGTATTGATATCTCATCGTCCCACAAATGCCCCCTGAAGAAAAGCCTCTCCTTGCGGCGGACCCGTTTGGACCGCCAGGGCTGATCTTTAGCGAAGACCGAAAAAGTCCTCAAAATTGCGCGTTACCTGCGCTCCCATCTGCTCGCAGCTCAGGTGATGAAGGTCGGCAAGCTGCCGGGTGACTTCCTGCACATAAGCCGGCTCATTGCGTTTTCCGCGATTGGGCACGGGCGCCAAATAAGGGCTGTCGGTTTCCGCCAGCAATTGATTGAGCGGAATTTCAGCCGCCACGGCGCGAATCGGGTCCGCTTTTTTAAAGGTGACGTTTCCCGCAAACGAGATCAGGAATCCCCAGTCGAGAAATTTGAAGGCGTCTTCGCGGTTTCCGGTGTAGCAGTGAAGAATTCCCCGCAAGCCGCTGCCCGAGCCAAGCCCGCCCATAATTTCCTTTAAATCTCCCCAGGCGTCCCGGCAGTGGATAATCACCGGCAGCTTCGCTTCGGCGGCAATCTCCAGCTGGTTGATGAGAACCTGCTTTTGAACCTCGCGCGGCGAATAGTCGTAATAATAATCGAGTCCGATTTCGCCGATCGCCACCACTTTCGGCTCGCGGGCCGCCTGCCGAAGCCTGTCCAGGTGCCGTTTTTCAGCTCGGCCCGCCTCGTGGGGATGAATGCCCGCGCTGGTGTAAATCCAGTCGTGGCGCTCCGCGATGGGAACACCCACTGCCAGATCATCCGGGCCGCTGCCTCCGCCCACCGTCAGCAGCCAGCGCAGGCCCTGGGCCCGGGCGCGCTCAATCACTTCTTCGCGGTCGGCGTCAAACTTGCCATCGTCCAGGTGGCAGTGAGAATCGACGAGAAATTGATTCATTGCTGATTGACTCATTGGCTGATGGCACGATTTCTTGTTGGGTTGATTGAATCAATCGATCAATGAATCCATGATTCAATTATCTGAGCCTCGCGCCCTTGGGCACGTCTTCGTTGAAAGTGGCCAGCACGGGCCGACCGCCGTCGTCTGCAGAAGCGGCAAGCACCATGCCGTTTGATTCCACTCCCCGCAGCTTGCGCGGCTGAAGGTTTGCTACCAGAACCACTCTCATGCCCACCAGTTCTTCCGGCTTGTAATACTGGGCGAGGCCCGCGCACACCTGCCGCACTTCCGTGCCGATATCCACCTGGAGCTTCAGCAACTTGTCCGCCTTGGGCACGGGCTCGGCGGAAAGCACTTCACCCACGCGCATTTCCACCTTGGCAAAATCGTCGATCGAAATCTTTTGATCTGCAGCAGCGTTTTCCTCTGCACCCTGCTCCGGCGCCGAGGGGGCGGTTGTGGCTGCAGGTTGGGTTGGTTCCTGGCTTGCTGGTTTTTCTGGTGTTTCCACAGATGTTTTCTCCTTTTGGGTTGGCGCCGGGCCGCGATCCGCCTCCGCCAGTTCGTCAAGCTTCCCGAGGGTCTCGGCCTTGTCAAGCCGTGGAAAGACGGGCTCGGGCAATCGGATCTGGCTTGGTGCCGGCGCTTGTCCACCTGATAATGGGTCGAGAAGCTGCTCGCCGACGTTCCCATCCTGGCCAAGCTGTTCCCATAACCTCTCGGTTGAGTACGGCAGGATGGGATGGGCCAGGACGGCCGCCACGCGAACGGCATCGTAAGCGGTAAAAAGGACAGCTCCCAGGCGTTCCTGCTGGCTCGGGTCTTTAGCCAGAACCCAGGGCTGGAATTCCACCAGATACTTGTCCACTTCAGCGATGAGTTTCCAGATGGCGTCCATGGCGCGTGAAAAATCGCAGCCGTCGTAACACCGGCGGGTTTCTTCAAAAACCGTCTGCTTGAGCTTGTCAATTTCCGCGTCGCGCGGCTCAGACCACTCGCCGGGCCTGGCGGGAATCCGCCCGTCAAAGTACCTTCCAATCATCGCCAGCGTACGGCTGGCCAAATTGCCCAGGCCGTTTGCCAGGTCCGAGTTGTACCGTTGGACCAGCCCTTCGTAGGAAAAGCTGGCGTCCTGGCCGAAGGGTGTGTCGCGCAGCAGATAATAGCGCAGGGCGTCGTTGCCGGGCGCGCCGAATGAATCGAGCGCGTCGATGATGGGTTCAGGGTAGACGACGTTGCCCTTGGACTTCGACATCTTGTCCTGCTCGTAATAGATCCAGCCGTGGGCGAAGATGGTCTTGGGCAAGGGCAGCTCGGCGGCCATCAGAAACGCCGGCCAGTAGACGGCGTGGAAGCGGATGATGTCCTTGCCGATCATGTGGGTGTCGGCAGGCCAGAGTTTCTGGAATTCCTCGCTGCCGTTCTCACCCTGCGCGTAGCCGATCCCGGTCATGTAACCGGTCAGCGCGTCGTACCAGACGTAGACCACTTCGTCGGGATCGTCGGGCCACGGAATCCCCCACTTCAAGCGCCGCCGGCTGATGGAGATATCCCGCAGCCCGCTTTTGACAAAGCTCACCACTTCATTCCGGCGGAAGTCCGGCTGCACGAATTCGGGGTGCTGGGCGTAAAGCTCCAGCAACCGGTCCTGGAAGGCGGAGAGTTTGAAGAAATAGTTTTCTTCGTTGATCAGCTCCGCCGGCCGGCCGCAGATGTCGCAGTCGGCGGGCTCGGTACCGTCGGAAACATAGCGTTCGTCGTGGATGCAGTAGCGGCCCTGGTAGTGGGATTTATAGATGTAGCCGTTTTTTTGCGCCAGACGGATCAGCCGCTGGACGCTCGTGGCGTGGTCGGGCTGGTCGGTATAGACAAAGTGGCTGTAGCGAATGCCCAGCTTTTTCCAGAGATCGGTAAAAAGCCGGCGCTTTTCCGCCACAAAATCCGCCGGCTTGACGCCGGCCGCTTCCGCCGCCCGCTGGAGCTTTTCGCCGTGCTCGTCCGTGCCGGTCAGGAAAGCCACGTCGTCGCCGCACATCCGCCTGTACCGCGCCACCACGTCGCAGACGATGGTGGTGTACGCCGAGCCCACGTGCGGGCGCGCATTGGGATAGTAGAGCGGAGTGGTTAAGTAAAATTTGCTCATGGTCTGATTTGCTGATTGACTCAATGGAGCGATCTCTCAATGATTCAATGAATCAATGAGACAATCTCTCAACCCTTCAATTTTCTATACGCTGTCTGCGCCGCAAGCATTACTTCCTTAAGCGGCACGGCTTTTTCCTCCGCCACGCGGCGGCAATCTTCGAATTCGGGCGCGGCGTTCATTTCCCGGCCGTTGCGCCGGGCCACTTTCACTTGAACCGGCCCGTACGGGGTTTCAACCGTCACCGACTCGCGCTCCAGAACCTTGCGCCGGGCTTCGTAAATCCGCAAGCCGATGGTGGTGGATTGCTCAAACAGAAGATCCGCCAGCGCGTCGCAGGCTTCCGGTTTCGCCAGCACGGTTATCAGCAGCCCGGGCCGGTTTTTCTTCATCTGCACCGAGGCGCAGGTGATGTCCAGCGCGCCCGCGGCCAGAGCCTTTTCCGCCAGGTAGCCGTAAAGTTGCGGGCTCATGTCATCCACATTCGCTTCAATCACGGAGACCGTCTCATCGCCCGCCGCCGCCGATGCCGCTTCTGCGCGCTCACCCACAAAAAGCCGCGCCACGTTGGGGTGCGAAGGGAAGTCTTTGGTTCCCGCTCCATAACCGATCATTTCCACTTTCATCGCGGGCATCGGACCGAACTCCGAGGCCAATTCGGTGACCAGCGCGGCGCCGGTGGGCGTCACCAGCTCGCCCTCCACGCCGGAAGAATAAACCGGTACGCCCCGCAGCAATTCCGAAGTCGCCGGCGCTGGAACCGGCAGCAGTCCGTGCGCCGCCTCCACCCGGCCGCCTCCCACGTTCAAAGGCGAGCAGACCAGCGGCGGATTGCCCAGCATGCTGAAACCCAGGGTGACTCCCACAATATCCAGGATGGCGTCCACGGCGCCCACTTCGTGGAAATGGATCTTCTCGACGCTCACATTGTGCAGCCGCGCCTCGACCTCGCCGAGCCGGCGAAAGATCTTAAGCGCCCGTTGTTTCGCCGCCGGTGCAATCGGCGCTTCGCCGATCAGGGCTTCAATATGGCTCAGATGCCGGTGGGGCTGCTTGCCGGGGACTTCGATTTCAACGTGGTTGCCGGCGATTCCCCGGCGCATCACGCGGCTTTGCCGGAATTCATAAGGCCCCAGCGGGAGCTTGGCGAGTTCATCCTTCAGACGGCCGAATTCCACTCCGGCGTCAAGCAAAGCCGCAAGAAACATGTTGCCGCTGATTCCGGAGGTGCAATCCAGGTAAGCTTGTCGCATGCTAATTCCACTTTGGCGGCCCGCGGGCTGACCCTAAAAACGCGCCGGGCGCCGAAACTCTTTATGCTATGCCCTCGTTTGAACCCTTGTCAACGCTGGCTCTTCCCGGCCAAACCCGTGCGGATGGCACCTGAAAACGGCATTGCTTTAGTGCAGAAAACGTCCCCGAAGCTGGCTGGCGGTAAAATCCGCGTTCTTGGTAAAATCCATCAACTGGCGCTCGCTCGTCCGGATGGCATCCACGGCTGCGGGCAGGCCCGGGATGGCTTCGGCGGGAATCTGGATCAACCCGTTCTGGTCCCCGTGCAGGATATCCTGGGGACGGATGTCCATCCCGCAAACCTGGATCGGCACGCCCACCCGCACAATGCGGAAACTGGCGTGGCTTGCGGCCACTCCGCGCGCAAAATATTGGAAGCCCATGGCGCGGACTTCCGGGATATCGCGAACCGCGCAGTCCGACACCAGCCCGATGGCCCCCAACCGCTTGAATATGGTGGCCATCACTTCTCCGCTGTGCACGGCAAAATCTCGATCGCCCCCGATTTCCTGAAACGCTACCACCGCAGGCTTGGGAGATTTTTCAACGGCTTCAAACAGCTCGACGAAGCGTTCTTCTTCAAGCTTTGCTCCCCCGGTTACCGTCTCCACCTGCGCCGTCACCGCGTAACCGCACAGGGTGCCCATCTCCGGGAAGAGACACCGGACTTGCAGAGGGGTAAAGCCTTCGCTTCGAGGCCGCAGCTTCAGGGCTTCAATGGCGTTTGAAATCGTCGGCGTATCAATGGACTTCAGATAATCGATGGGTGATTTCTCTTGCACGCTCTTATCCATGAATTCAGCACTCCTCTCCCCAGCAGGGCATCGGCCGCCCGCAACATGCGCAAGAAACGAGCGTTTTTGCCTTCTTATGAATATATCACCCATCCGGCGTCCGACTTTTGCCATTTACGTCTGGGGGGAAGGCGGGGGCCGGATGAGGGCGCGCCGATGGTCCGGATTGGAAGGGCTCAGGGGAGTGCGCCGGGAACGTGACCGGCGCACCGTTAAGATGCCCCCGATGCTGCTGCGGAATGCCTACCCTTTCACCACGTCCATTCGATCCCTCGAGCCTGTGTTGGCTGTGATGCCCTCGGAGTCGTCTTCCTGGCTTGCGTTGTCGGCTGCGACGTAGCCTTCACGCATGAGGTGAAGAAGGATTTCCTCCCCGGCTTCTTCGGGGGTCATATTGCTGGTGTCAATCACCACGGCGGCGTCTTCGGGAGCCTCATAAGGGTCGCTGATGCCGGTGAACTGTTTCACGATGCCGGCGCGGGCTTTGGCATAAAGGCCTTTGCGGTCTCTCTTCTCGCAGATTTCGAGCGGCGTGGAAAGGTAGACGAGGACAAACCCTCCGAGAGGCTCGACCATGGACCGTACTTCCTTCCGGACGTGGTCGTAAGGAGCGATGGGCGCGCAAATGGCGATCCCGCCATTCTTGGTGATTTCGGAGGCCACAAATCCAATCCGGCGGATGTTGATGTCGCGATGTTCCTTGGAGAAGCCGAGCTCTGACGAGAGATTCTTGCGGACGATATCTCCGTCCAGCAAGGTAACCGGCCGGCCGCCCATGGCCAGAAACTTAACGCGAAGCACATTGGCAATCGTCGATTTCCCGGCGCCCGAAAGTCCGGTAAAGAAAAGCGTAAATCCTTGCTGATGCCTGGGAGGATAACTCTTCTGCAGTTCCCGGGCGACTTCCGGGAAGGTGAACCATTCGGGCAGTGTTTCCCCCTTGGTCAGGCGGCCCCGCAGTTCCGTCCCGGAGATGCTCAAGGTGCGGGTTCCCTGCTTCACCTCGTCCAGCGGCGCATACCGGCCCTCGTCTTGCAGATAAACGACCATCCGGAACGGCACCATGGCGACGCCCAACTCCTCCCCATGCGCTTTCAGCAGTTCCTGCGCGTCATAGGGACCATAAAAGGGCTTGCCGTCGGCGTCGTTGCCCGGGCCCGCGTGGTCGCGGCCCACAATGAAATGCGTGCAGCCGTAATTCTTGCGAATAATGGCATGCCATAACGCTTCGCGCGGACCGCCCATGCGCATGGCCAGCGGCAGCAGAGAAAGCATCACCGTGTCCTGAGGATACCTGGGGAGCAGTTCCTGATAGCAGCGCACGCGGATGTAGTGGCCCACGTCGCCGGGCTTTGTCATGCCTACCGAAGGATGGATCAGCAGATTGGCCCCAACTTCCCTGGCCGCTCTCAGCGTCAGTTCGTAATGCGCCCGGTGCATCGGGTTGCGGGTTTGAAAGGCCACAATTTTGCTCCACCCCAGCTTCTGAAACTCCTGTCTCTGCTCGGCAGGCGTCAGCCGCAGCGATCGAAAGTCGTAATGAGAGGGCAGCCGCACGCCTTCCAGCCGGCCGCCAACGTACCAGGGGTTCGCCTTCTGCAGCAGGTGAGCCACGCCCGGGTGCGCCGTGCTGGTGGTTCCGAACACCGCCTGTGCCTCGGCCTCGTGATTGGGTTGCCACACGTCCTCAACGTTCAGCAGGGCCAGCATTTCCCCTTCCGGGTCCCGAAGAGCAACCTGCTGCTGCGATCCCAGTTGCTTCACAAACTCTTCGGTCACATCCAGCGTGATGGGGATCGGCCACAGCGTGCCGTCCTTAAGGCGCATCGACCGGCAGACGCCTTCGTAATCCGGCCGCGTCATAAAACCTTCCAGCGGCGAAAAGCCGCCATTCAGCAGTAACTCCAGATCGCAAAGCTGGCGCGGGCTCAGGTCCCACGAGAGCCAATCCCTTGCTTCAGCTTTGATGGTGGCTGCTCTTTCAGCGCTTACCAGCAGTTCGGTCAGCTTTCCGCCGTGCGGTGTTGCAATGTGATTCGCCATTGGTCCTTTCCTTGATTGGTTGGTTTAGCCGCCTTGCGGACAGCTGTCGTTTACAAGGCCTGGTCAGGCCTCGCGCCCCGTCACTTTCGCGACCCGGAGGGTGGGTCTCCTGCCTCCACCGCCTCAAGCCTGCCGTCTGCCGGTACGCTTGCGGGCAGGGCATACGGCCGCAGGAATTCGGCCATTTCGTTTCCAATCCCTGCGATTGACGCCATCAGGCCGCGAACCCGAACGTCGGGCCGGTTAAAAAGCGGCCGCGTGTAATCGAGCGTCTGCACAAAACCGCCTGCGGCTTCCACCAGCGCCACGCCTGCCGCCACGTCCCATTCGCGTTTCGGTGTCAGCGTCCAGGTGGCGTCTGCCAGGCCGGCGGCCACCCGCGCCAGTTTGTAGGCAACAGAACCCATCGGCACGATTTCAAAAGAGCTATCGCGAAACCGGTCCCATTCCCCGCGCTTCACTTCGCTGCGGCTGGCCAGCACGGTGGCTCCCGCCAGTGATTGTTTCCCTTGCCCCGCCATGCCGCTTCCTTTGTAGACAAACCCGGTGGCTGCCGAACCCAGGAAGGTTTCCTGCGTGGCGGGGCTTGCGATGCCGCCTGCTAGGGCAGCACCTCGGTGCACATAGGCGACGGAAACGCACCATTCCGGAATTCCGGCCACAAACTCTTTCGTGCCGTCAATGGGGTCCACAATCCAGAGGTTTTCATATTCCAGACGTGAATGGTCATCCACACTTTCTTCTGAAAGCCAGCCTTCGCCCTCACGGCGCAACACACATAGAAGCGCCCGGTTCACGGCAAGATCCGCCTCGGTTACAAGCTCTTTTCCAGCCTTCAGCCGCGTCTCAACCGGCCCGGACTCGAACGGCTCCAAAGCCTCCAGCGCCCGCCCCAGCGCCTCCTCAATCCGCTCAAGAACTTCCGTTTCAAGAAGATCGTTCATTTATATTTTAAATTCTCCTCCGCACCCGCCGCGCCGATTGGCTTGCGATACGGCTTGGTGTGGATCTCGGCATGGATATCAAAAAGTAAGATCAAGCCGATAATACCAGAGGCCTGCCTTAGACAGGCCCGGGCTTTGCTTGCCTCGAGGCGTTCCACAGTCGCGCGAAGGGTCTTACCGTTCTATGATTGGGCCAGGCCCAATGGCGGCGAGTGTACGTGCAAGCATCCAACACGAAGCATAGCAATTCTGCGATGGCGCGGCTGGCGAGCGAGCTTTTGCGGGGCCGGTCGGTCCCTTGCCGCAAGGGATCGACTACCGAGTAGCCGTAAGGCTCAAACCTTTTTTCGTACACGCGGGCCACGCTGCGGTAGTAGATGCGCAGAGGCGACTTTTGGAGCTTGTCATGCCACTGAGTTAAATACCGGGAATTATGGGATCCGTCGGCCTGGTTCTCTTGAGACGGAGAGGGCTCGGTACCCATGAACGCAGCAATTTCGCGAAGCGACTTGCCGGGGTCCTGAACATAGTCCTCATACCGAATCTCGTACACGCGGGCAAGGTGCTTCTTGTCCTCATCAAAGAGCTTGTGACACCACAGCCAGTGATCGAACAGATTGTGGGGCCGGGCACCGGCAGACCATTTCTGAGTGGCCAGGCTCACGGCCACCGGGTGCCGCTGGATGACGACAAAGTAGGCCGGCGGGAAGGCAGCCTGCAGGAAGCGGGTCATCAGCAGATTCCCCGGAGTTTTTTCGATGCGGATCGTTTTGCTGCTGTCCCAGTAAGGTTCCCAGCTCCGCAGAATCTTTGCAGCATTTGCCGGGGTGAGCAAAGGCGAGGCCTCGGTCAGGTGCGTTGCGGGGTTAAACCCGAACCGCCCCGGCCCTCCGCAGGTGTAGTCGCGAGGATAAACGTCCTGAAGATGCTCTCCTTCATCCATTGTAACGCCCGTATTCGCAAGCGCTGTACAGTCCTTGAATTTCGCGATGTCCCGGGCCAAGGCAGTCGTCCCGCTCCGGTGCAGTCCGCACACAAAAACGTACTTGAAATTGTCATTCTTCATCGGCCAACTCGAAATGTCGCTGTGTCTGGTACGAGCCTGGTGGCCGGGCGGACGCATGGCAGCGCCACACCCCTCGGATGATTGTAAATGCAATGGAATGGAGTGTCCAGTGTCTAAGGCCGTGCATCCGCTTCTCGTTGCGCGGGTCTGCGGGGGCACAGAGGGCTCGTTCGATCGGCTATCGGTCTTCAGGGACTCGAACCAAACGCCCCTGATGCGGCATCTTTCGTCGGCGAAGGACGCACAGGGCCGCCGGGGCAAAGTCAAAATCGCCGTTAGCGCGGGTTCCTCAATAAGCTCCAATGCGGTGAAAGCGTGCCCTGCGCCGTGGGTGAGACGGTCTGGCGGTTCCCGGCCCAATCCTCGGCGGCGACTTTGTAAAAATACGTCCGCCCGCCTCGAACCGCATCATCCGAATAGGTCTGAAGAAAATACGGCTGCGCGCTGACCACCGCCAACAGATCACTTTGATTCAGGGCGCAGGCTCGATTGGCGCATCGATAGATGTTGTATGAAGACACGTCCGGTTCCGGCGACTTTCTCCAATACACGATCAGGCTCTTTTCCTCTCGAGCCACACCCAGCCCTCGAACCGGCGCCGGCGGTGATGTGTTGCGGTCCCGGGTCCGCACTTCCACTTGAGGACTCACCGGGCCTTGGTTGTTGTGCGCGCTGACCGCCGCGACGCGGTAATCGTAACGAGTGCCGATCTTGAGCCAGTCATCCACAAACTGGGGAGCGGTTGACTCTCCCAC
>CAYWMN010000067.1:0-16250 GCA_964459065.1 uncultured Acidobacteriota bacterium
GCCTAGGGATTATGCGGAAGGAGAAATCTGTTGGTTCCAAAGCGGATCAAGCAGCTAGCTCTGCAAAACGAGAACAATTCCAGGAAAATCCGCAACCCAAAACCAGATTGAAGAAGCCTTGCTTCTACCCTTTTAGAAAGTCAATCCCTGCGGGAACTGCAGGGCCATGGCTTGTCCGCCATTACAATTTTCATTCAGCATTCTAAACGCCGAAAACCACTGTAAGGATTACTTCCGAGTTAGTTGCGATACTCACGAAACCAGGGACGGCACATCCGCGTTTAACCCGTTATACGTCCACTGGGCCAGACGGGAAATCAAATCGGTATGAATCATTCACCCGCCGCCGATAGTCCTCTGGTCACACCAAGACCATTTCACAGGCACAACCTTTGATGTACACTGTCTCCCTCCATCTGATTGGATGAGGATGGTACCAAAACCCGGTCACGTCAGAAAAGCAGGGGCAGGACATGTGCCAGGGAACCATCCCGGCGCTTCTTGTCCCGCACAAAGTTGAATGGGGCCATTCTTACGCAAATAGAATACGGGCAGGTCTTATGACAATCAAAATTGGTCTGAACATGGAGTTCATCCGTTCCGAAGACAAGCCTTTCGAGGAAGGGGTGCAGAGGGCCGCGGAACTGGGATACCAGTGGGTGGAACCCATGGTGCATAACGGCCGCGAATTGCTGAGTGAAGCAGGCTACTTTCATTCTTTCTCGATGGACAATGATCCGCTCGAGATGAAAGACATCCTCGACCATTGCGGCGTGCAGGCTTCCGGGCTTTCAGCCCACTGCCCGCTGATGCGGCCGGAGATCAGCGTTCCTTACCTGGAGAAAGCGGTTCGCTTCGCGGCTGCGATCGGAGCTCGTGTTCTGGCAACCGACGAGGGCATTCGGCCGGAGTGGCTCGACGACGACGAATGTTTCCAGGTGATGACCTATACACTGAAAAAGGTGCTCCAGGTCGCAGAGCGGTACAACATCTATATCGGCATTGAGCCCCACCAGAGCTTTTCAAAAAGCACCGAGGGCCTGCTTCGAATTGCCAACCTCGTCGCCTCACCGATGCTGAAGGTGAATTACGACACCGGCAATGCGTTTCTCGGAGGATCGGACCCTTACGAGGGGCTGCGAACGGTGCTTCCACTGCTGGTCCACGTGCACGCGAAAGACATTGCGCTCAAGCAGGCAGAAACGGAAAAGGGGAAGGTCACCGGAACGCCGGTGGGGTGTGCTTGCGGAGAAGGTGTCATTGACTGGGAGCGCGTTGTTTCCATTCTTCAGGAGGGCAATTACGACGGGGTCCTATCTGTTGAATGCGGCACTTCCGACCAAGCCGCCAGCAGCCTGGCCTATCTGAAGGGAGTCCTCGGCAAACAGACTGCGGCGTCCAAGGGGTAAAGGGCCGGTTGGATCTGAACGGAAAAAAGAGAATCATGCTGAGCCGAAAATATCTCTGGCTTGCTGCAGTCTTCCTGCTGACTGCTTCCACCGTCTTTCTTGCCCAGGAACGGCCCCTAACCCCGGCTCATCGACAAAAAGAGGGGACCCCCGGCCAGGGTCGCAAGCCGGTTTCCCCCGCTAGTCTCCGAATGTACCCCGACCCGGTGCCAAATCAGCAGCCGGCCGCGGTGGCCCGGGGGAAGGCCCTGTACCAGGCCGACTGTTCGTTTTGCCACGGGACGCTGGCCACGGGCGGAAATGGCGGTCCCGACCTGGTCCGGTCCATCCTGGTGAATCACGACAAGAACGGCGACCTGATTGGGCCCGTCATTCGCGGTGGACGCGTCGGTAAAGGAATGCCGAAATTCAATCTTACCGCCGCCCAGGTTTCAGACCTCGTGTCCTTCCTCCACCAACGGAACCGCGATGCCCGCCTGCGCTCTACCTACAAGATTCTCAACGTGGCGGTGGGGGACGCGGCCGCCGGCAAAACCTTTTTCAAACAGCACTGTTCCGGTTGCCATTCACCAACGGGAGATCTGGCGGGCATTGCCACCAGGTATCCCGGCGATCAGCTCCAGCAGCGATGGATCTATCCCCAGCCCGGACCTGCCCCCCGGGTTACGGTAACCCTGGCCTCGGGCCGGAAATATTCGGGCCGTCTACAACACATTGACGAATTCGATGTATCGATGTACGACGCGCAGGGAACCTACCGCAGCTTCCCGCTTACCAACGGGACCCATGCCGAGGTGACCGCCCCCCTGGCAGCGCACTATCGTCTGATGAAGCGGTTGACGGACACGGAGATGCACAACGTGACAACCTACCTGGAGAGCCTGAAGTGAAGACCTTGGGAATCCTGATCGCCTTCTTTCTGCTCACACCGTCCCTGAGCGGCCAAAGTCTCAATCCGGACCGCATTTTGCGCCCGCTGGGCGATATCTGGCCCACTTATAACGGCGACTATTCCGGACGCCGCTTCAGCCAACTGAAGCAGATCAATAACTCCAACGTGAAGAACCTCAGGCTCGCATGGGCTTATGACTCGGGAAACTGGCCCATCAAGGCCGCGCCGCTCATGGTTGGGGGTGTCCTGTATTTTTCTTCTCCCGACAATGCCTGGGCGATTGATGCTCGCACCGGCCGCCAGATCTGGCATTGGCAGACAAAAACCCGTGGCGGCACTCACATCGGCAGCCGCGGAATGGCCATGTATGGGAAATGGCTGTTCCTGGTGACCCCAGACGATTATCTCGTTTCTCTGGATGCGGCAACCGGCAAGGAACGATGGCGGGTGGTCATTGCCGACCTCAAACTCGATTTTTTCTCAACCGTAGCCCCGGTGGTTATTCGTAATCATGTCCTGGTAAGCCCCAGCATCGAATCCACCGACAACCGCGGTTACCTGGATTCCTACGACCCGAAAACCGGCAAGCACCAGTGGCGCTGGTACGCCACTCCGAATCCCGGAGAGCCCGGCTCCGAAACTTGGCCCAATCCGGACGCAATGGCGCATGGCGGAGGAGCCATCTGGATTCCCGGCACCTACGATCCTGAGCTGAACTTGTACTACTTTGGCACGGCCAACCCTCAGCCGGTCATGGCGGGCCAGGGTCGCAAAGGGGACAATCTCTGGGCCAACTCCATCGTGGCGCTTAACCCGGACACCGGTAAAATGGTCTGGTATTACCAGACCACGCCGCACGACACACACGATTGGGACTCCGCTGAGACGCCGGTTCTTTTTGACGCGACGATTGATGGCCGACCGCGAAAACTGCTGGCTCAGGCCAACCGCAACGGATACTTCTTTGTGCTCGACCGCACGAATGGCCGGCACATCATCACCGCTCCTTTCGTTGCCAACAACTGGGCGAAGGGGCTTGACGCCCAGGGACGGCCGATCCGTGACACGGCCAAAGACCCCCAACCGGCGGGGGCATTTGTGATTCCCTCCGAGGGCGGCGCCACCAACTGGTTTCCCCCCAGCCTTGACCCTGAAACCGGACTTTTTTACGTTCGAGTGGTGCGCTCGGCCGCCGTCTATTACCTCACTGATACCAGTTCAAAACCCGAGGCGTGGGGCGGAATTGACAAAAACGTTTGGAGAGGGCCTTCCTCAATCGAAGCCATCCACTCCACAACCGGGAAAATCGCCTGGGATCACATGACCGGCAAAGGTGGGTCTTCCGGGCTGCTGACCACCGCAGGTAAATTGCTTTTTGGCGGCGACGGATCAGGAAACGCCATGGCCCTCGATCCCTTAACCGGAAAGACGCTTTGGCACGTCAACCTGAATGAGAGGATGACCAATGGCCCCATCACCTACAAATTGGACGGGCGCCAGTATGTGGTGCTTGCAGCAGGGCCGAAGCTCTTTGCCTTCACGCTTCCAAAATGATCAGGGTGAACCGATGCAAAAGATGACTCGGCGGGAACATCTGAAGCAGCTGGGATTCGGCGGCGTCGCCACGCCCGGCTGGCGAAATACAGGAGCCTTATGAAAAAAGTCATTCTGTGTTTGGGTATTGCAATCCTTCTGACGCGGCCGTCGATTGCCCAGAATACGACGGCCGACAGGATTCCCTTATTCAAGAAAGGAGCCATTCGCGTGTTGATTCTGACTGGGCAGAATAACCACGACTGGCGAAGCACCACGCCCGTGCTGAGAGACATGCTCTTGAACACAGGGCGATTTGACGTTCGGGTCAACGAAGAGCCTACCGGCATGACATCGGAAACGCTTGCTGTTTACGACGTGGTAGTTCTCAATTACAACGGCCCGCGTTGGGGACATACGACCGAGAAGGCGCTTGAGAATTTCGTCCGGTCAGGCAAGGGACTGGTGGGCGTGCACGGCGCCAACTGGGCCTTTAGCGGCCTGGTCGTGCTGGGCGCCGGAAGCCATCCGACGGGGATCATGGAGCCGCCGTGGCCCGCCTACAAACAGATGATCGGCGGGGTATGGTCCGAACAGCCTCCTGCATCAGGACATGCTCCAAGGCACAAGTTCGCCGTGAAAATCATCGACCCCGACAGTCCCATCACCCACGGACTGCCGAAGACGTTCCAGGCGAATGACGAACTCTATCACAACATGCACATGGCGCCCGGAGTCCACATTCTGGCAACTGCTTACGATGACCCTGCCAATCAACCCAAGACGCGCCGGCAACCGGCAGCCAGGCGAACTTCGTCGGCGAATTCGCCTCACCTTGACATGAATCCTACGGGAAAGAACGAGCCCATGCTTTGGACCATTCGTTACGGCCGAGGCAGGACCTTCTACACCGTCCTGGGACACGACGTCAAGGCCATGGACATGCCCGGCTTTTCCACCACCTTTGTTCGAGGCGTGGAATGGGCGGCAACCGGCACGGTGAAGCAACCGGTGCCGGAATTCCGAACATGGACTGAACCTCTTCCGTCCAAGCATTAGCCGTGGAAGGGTGGGGCGAGGGTTCAGTGTATCGACCCTGCCTTTGGGCTTCCGCAATTCTTTTCGGTCGGCTGCCAACCTGTTGGCATGCCGGATTACCGGCTGGCTTTCAGCACGCAGGCTTTGCCAGAAAGCAGCGTCAGCACGACATCGGTAAAACCTTCGTGACGCATCAGTCTGACAGGCAAGCCAGCCAGATGGTCCGTGATGGAAGCATAGTCGCCGCGAAGTCTCACGGTGATTTGCTCGTCGGGGCCCCAATTGGTGAGAACAACAATCGGTCCTGAAGCATGATGGAGGGCCCGGAAGCCCACTTGCCCGGACGCTTTTGTAAGCTGGACGAGAGACTGGGGCTCAGCCTGAACAGCAGGCGCGGTTATCCATTTTTCGACCGCGGGATTCCCGCGCTGAAAATAAGCCAGGGTCAACGCTGAACCATAATAGAACGCTTTCCCTTTACCAAAAGTGTGCACGGTGGCAAAGGGTTTGCCCTGGCCGTCCTTGACGGCCACCTGCGCGCCCTGTATATTCATTGGGATTTTCCAGAGTTCGCCTCCCTGTTCGTTCGCTTCGGTTACGGAATAGGGCTGCTCCATCGGAACGATATCCGCAACGCATGACTCCCACCCAAAAACCTCCGCGAGGCCACCCGGCAAGCTGGGACGGATTACGCCGTATTCATTTTTCCAGCCCAGCATACCATCAGCCCAGAGTGTGCCCCCGTTGTTGACGAATTCCTTCAACGCTGAAACAGCATCGTCGTCAATCGCGTAACAATATGGGAGATATAGAACGTCGTACTGGCTGGCTCCGTCGGACTTGAGTTCATCGACGTCGACAAAAGTGACGGGCAGGTGCCGGCGGCGAAGAGCCTCATAGCAACCCATCAGTGAATGCACAGCTTCCCGAGTTCGTTGTTGTGTCTGGCCGTCAAGTTGCAGCAGCAGTAGTGTCTCGCGGTTGTACAGAATAGCCGTCCTGGGTTGTTGAGGCGTGGCCTCAACCATGAACGGCATGCGTCCAATAGCGTTGAGAACCTTCTTCGCTGCAGCCGCCCGAGCGGAAGGCGTCGCACCGAGGCTCGCCATTTGCCACTCGCCGGCTTCCCGCCCCAGTACGCGGGGGTTCCAGAGCCAGAAAACCACTCCCTTGCACCCTGCCCCAAACGCATCCCACAGCCACAGGTTCAGTTCGTCTGCTGTGGGATTCATGGGCCGACGGCCCGTGTAAATGGTCGGCCCTCCCTGAAGTTCTGTAACCCACCACGGCTTTTTTCTCGCAGCACTGGCCAGGATGTCGATGTTGTAGGCAAAGGCCAGACCAAATTCCTTCCGCTCGAATTCCCCAAAGAGCCAGGCGGGATGAATGGAAGCGCCAAGAAAATCCACGACATGGCCCTCCTTCCAGCGGTTACCGCCCGTGGGATTGATGTGGGTGGGATGGACCCGATCATACTTTCTGATCTGGCCCTTGATCCACTCTAGGATTTCAACAATGCTATCGTCGTTGAATTCATGCCAGTCGACAAATGATGGGTAATCCACCCAATAGGAGTTCCACTGATCGGCCGCCACCTGGATGTCGGAGAACTTCCGCAGCGGTCGGAACCATCGCTGGTTCAACTTGTCCACCGTTCCGTATTTCGTTTCCAGCCACCTGCCGAAAGCTTCCATCGAGGGCTGGTCATAAAAATAGAAAGGATGCGGTTCGTTCATCAACAGCCACACCCCATGGGCCGGGTGGTTCCGGTAACGGGTCACCACCTTTTCAAGATACGCTGCCGCGCGTTCCCGCAACCTGGGATCATGCAGATTTGCCCGGTTGTGGTAGAACGGCGTCAGATCCATCCAGCCCGGTGGATCTTCTGAACACAACGTGGCGGCGATCTTGATTCCCGAATCCCGGGCCGCGTTGTAAATCCAGTCATACTTCTCAAAGGTCCACACCCCCGGAGGGCGCTCAACATCGTCCCATATAACGAAAATCCGGGCCACCGTGAGCCCGTAGGATTGCATCAGTCTGAAATGCTTCCGGACACTCTCTTCCGTTGCGGTCTTATTGAGGAAAAACTCGGCGCCCAGACGAATTGTGCCGATGAGTTCATGAAGACCTGATGAAATGGAACCATGGTTTTCAAACGGGCTTTCTGCTCTCAAATCAGTTCTTGCCCCCACTAATCCAACGCTCACACCAGCCAGGCTGGTCTTCAGAAAGCTTCTCCGCGAAGTTGTCATCGTTCCCTCTCATTACACTGACCTTAATAAGATGTTCCGCTCGCAGTCAGCATGAACACCGGATCTCGAACCACTGGTTACCACACGGCTGACTGTTTTAATGGCGCCCGGGACTTGAGACTTGTTCGAGGTCCGTCAACTCTTCAAGAGCATGCTACAGAACCCTGCTTCTCTGGAAAATCAGGCCAAGTGTATGTTGAAGGCAGGTCAAAATCAACCAAGGGGTTTTCGCGCCTTCCAACGTGAGGCGTCACCACTTTGCTGAAAGGCCCGCTTCACTATGGGCTGTGCATCTGAGAAGATAACTTCGCCTTCACCCTGGGTTCAACTCCCCATTCCGATCCAATACGGACAGCGGCCGAAAAACTTACTCTGAAAGTAGTCTTAAAAATCAAAACAGTTGTAATCTGACCGCAAGGGTGATACTTAAAAGCAGCTTTGCATAGTTTTATGCCGAAGTTTGTAGTCAGGGGGCGATCGATAAGGCAATGAAGGTTGATCTGAACCAACGAATTGCGCTGATTACCGGGGCCGGTTCAGGAATTGGCCGGGCAATCGCTTTGGCTTTTGCCGCAAACGGCGCAACGATAGCCGTAAACGACATCAATCCATCCGGGAAAAGCACGGCGGAAGAAATTCAGAAACAAGGTGGGAAGGCAGCTTTCTTCCTTGCCGACGTGGGTGAGGTTATCGCCGTGGATGAAATGGTGGCTGCTGTGGAAAAGGACCTGGGGCCGATTGACATCCTCGTCAACAATGCCGGGATCAACCTGGGCAAAGAACGCCACCCTGTCCACAAGTTTCTCGACTCCGATTGGCATCGGATTATCCGCATTGATCTGGACGGCACTTTTTACTGTTCCCGGGCAGTGTCTCGGCTGATGGTCAAGCGTAAAAAGGGAGTCATCATCAATATTGGTTCGGTCATGGGGGTGGTTCCCATTCGTTTGCAGTCGGCGTTTGCGGCCGCCAAGGCTGGTGTGCTGCATTTCACTCGTTCTCAGGCTTTGGAATTGGGGCCGTATCAAATTCGCGTCAACGGGATCGCGCCCGGCTCGATTCTCACGTCAGCGACGCAGTCCCTCTTCTATAATCCTGATTCCAAAAAGTTGGCCGATAGCTTGCTAAGCCATATTCCGTTAGGATGCCCCGGCGATCCTCAGGATGTGGCGAACGCTGCACTGTTTTTGGCTTCCGATGATGCGAAATATGTGACCGGCCATGTCATGGTGGTGGACGGTGGGTGGACAGCCGGATTTGCCCGGGAGTGGTGACGTTCCGTCAAAGGACTCGCATGACCAAAAGAAAAAGAGGTTCGGTCCAATCCGTCCAGGAGAAGAACGCGGGACGGCCTTCAAAAGATTTGATTCTTTCTCTCTATCACACGATGGTGGAAATTCGGGAGTTCGAGCTCAAGGCTCGGGAACTCTTCCGGTCGGGAAAGATGCCGGGTTTTATTCATCTTTATGTCGGCGAGGAGGCCGTTGCCTCCGGGGTAATGGCTCATCTGAAGAAAGACGACTACGTGACCAGTACGCATCGAGGACATGGGCACGCTCTGGCAAAAGGTATTTCGGCCCGGGAAGCGATGGCCGAGCTGATGGGGAAAGAGGGTGGATGTTGCGGAGGCCGGGGCGGCTCGATGCACCTTTACGAACCTTCGGTAGGATTTCTGGGGACTAACGGTGTTGTGCCGCCTGGAATCCCAATCGCTGCCGGGGCCGCGCTCAGCGCCAGGCTTAGGAAGTCCGGCCAGGTGACGGTTTGTTTTTTCGGCGATGGGGCGGTGAACAATGCTTCCTTCCATGAAGGCTTGAATATGGCGGCGGCATGGGAACTGCCGGTTATTTATGTTTGCGAGAACAACCTGTACGCCACGGAGATGCCCTTTAAGAAGGCCACAAAGAACATCAGTGTCGCCAGCCGCGCGGCGGCGTACAGCATGCCTGGCGAACAAGTGGATGGCAACGACGTTCTGGCCGTCTACGAAAGAGCCGGAAAGGCGATCGATCGCGCACGCCGGGGCGAAGGTCCCACGCTCATCGAGTGTTTGACCTACCGATGGTTCGGCCATCACGAAGGGGATCCTGGAACGTCTTACCGGAGCAAGGAAGAAATAGAGGCTTGGAAGGAGCGGGACCCGATCAAGAAGCTACGCGAAGAGGCGCTTGCCAGCCAGTGGTGCGAAGCAACAGATCTTGAGAAGATCGAAAAAGAAATCCAGCAATCGATCGAGGAAGCTGCGCAATTCTCTCTCGATTCACCTCAACCGGGCGCCGGTACAGCGTTAGACCACGTTTTTTGTGATGAGCAGCGTCGGTGAAAGCCTCAGGGAAAGAAGGGGAAAACCGGGTGAGCGAAGCTAAATCAGGGACCGAATCTGTGCCAGGGGAAATCAGCGGCACGGAGCGAGTAATCAGTTGTGCGGAGGCTGGGGTTGAGGCACTTCGCGAGGAGATGGCGAGGGACCCCAACGTTTTTTACATCGGCCAGGGTATTGGGGTTCGCGGTGGCAATTTCCAGCAAACTAGAGGGCTCTGGGCCGAATTTGGGGACGAGCGGCTTCGAGACACCCCCATCGCGGAACTGGCGCAAACGGGCATTGGAATTGGCGCGGCGCTGGCGGGAAGCCGTCCGATTGTCGATATTGTCTTCTTCGATTTCATCCTGGAAGCATCCGGACAAGTCATTCAGCAGGCCTCGACCATTCATTACATTTCGAACGGCAAGTTCAAAGTTCCACTGGTCATCCGCGCTGCGATGGGGGGAGTGCGGAGCGCCGGCCCGCATCACTCCCATACCTTCTATTCCTTCTTTATGCATGTTCCCGGACTCAAGATCGCCGTCCCCTCCAATCCGTACGACGTTAAGGGCCTGCTCAAAACGGCCATTCGAGATGACGATCCTGTGATCTTTATTGAGCACAAAGGGCTGTACGGCAGCAAAGGTGCTGTGCCGGAAAAGGAATACCTGATTCCTTTCGGCGAAGCAGCGATTCGACGTCCCGGCAGTGACGTGACCTTGGTGGCTGTAAGCCTGATGGTTTCGAGGGCGATCGAGGCGGCTGAAGCGCTGGAGAGCGAAGGGATTTCTGTGGAAGTGATCGATCCCCGGACGGTGGCTCCGCTGGACAAAGAAACCATTCTTCATTCTGTGGCCAAGACAGGCCGTCTGGCCATTGTGGATGAGGCCTATGCCGCCTGCGGCTTTTCGGCAGAGATCGCGGCGATGGTTTCAGAGGAGGCCCTGGATGAGTTGGACGCCCCGGTCAAGCGGATCTGCGCGCTTCCCGCTCCGCACGCTTTCAGTCCTTCCCTGGACCATGGCCTCATTCCATCCACGGACAGGATTGTGCAGGAAGTTCAGCTTCTCGCACAAAGCTAGGGAGAGATGGCTTCAGTCTCCTTCTTTTGGACTGTTTCATCGATGCGTTGGCGGCCATAGAAACAGTCCTCAAGCCGGAAACGATTTTGGCAGTTTAACCAAAAGCGGAATGCTGTAGCGGCTAAGTTTCGGAACTACCCCAAAGGAATCAGAGTATGAGAGTTTCCGTGGTCATGCCCCAACTGGGGCTGACGATGACCGAAGGCACGGTCAGTGAATGGATTAAGAAGCCCGGCGAAACAGTGGAGAAGGGGGAATTTCTCTTTACGGTTTCCACTGATAAGGCTGACATGGAAGTGGAATCGATGGCGGAAGGAACTTTGTCCGAGATCGTCGTGGAAGCCGGCAAAGCGGTCCCGGTGGGTACCGTCATTGCCTATCTCCAAAAAGCCGGGGCGGAGACTGTTTCCGCTGAACAATCCACCGAAACCGCTGAGAGGAGCCTCGTTCCCGAGCCGGCACAGGTAGCGGGCAAAGTATCATTTCCGCAAATTGAAGCTTCAGGCAGAGATCGGGTTCGGAGGAAGACGCCCGCTGCTTCTCCCAGGGCACGGCGGGCGGCGCGGGAATTAGGCGTGGATCT
This sequence comes from uncultured Acidobacteriota bacterium, assembly GCA_964459065.1. Lineage (GTDB taxonomy): Bacteria > Acidobacteriota > Terriglobia > UBA7540 > UBA7540 > JAMCXS01. Next base: position 11,095 of record CAYWMN010000067.1, read on the forward strand.
TGCAAGTGTGCAGGGAACCGGAACAGCGGGACGCATTGTTGAGGAAGATGTGCGGCGAGCCGCTCAAATGACCCCTCCGGAAGAGTCTGGGGCCAAAACTCGCCGTCGCCAGTTGATCGCCGGAAAGATGCTTGAAAGCGTTCAAACCATTCCTCATTTCACCGTTTCGGTGGAGGCCAATGCGGAAGTGCTCCTTGCCCGACTGGAAAGTCTGAAAGGTACGGCGAAAGACTCAACGGGCGTAAAACTCACGGTCACGGACTTGCTGCTGAAGGCCTTGGCGATGGGTTTAATAGAGGTGCCCGGAATGAACGCGGCATGGAAAGAAGGCGAAATTCGTCCCTGCAACGGAGTCAATCTCGCGTTGGCAGCCGCCACGGAAGAAGGGGTCGTGGGTCCGGTCATCCATGATGTGGACAAGCTGGAAGTAGGGACGATTGCCCAACGGCGGAGCGACCTGGTTGATAAGGCGCGCCGGCGCCGGTTATCACTGCGCGACTTGGAGGGAGGCGTTGGCACGCTGAGCAATCTCGGGATGTACCAGATTGATCAGTTTCAGGCGATCATCACCCCGGGGCAGAGTTTTGTTCTGGCGGTGGGACAAATCCGGCAGCGCCCATGGGTGGAAGGGGCCGCTTTAACCGTCCGGCCAACGATAATCCTGAGCCTTTCCGTGGATCATCGAGTGGCTGATGGAGCCGTCGGCGCGGAGTTCATCAGAAAAGTGGCGAACCTCATCGAACACCCTGAGCGGATTGGTTTGGACTTCCGGCAGGAAGGCGGCAAGGAGCGAAACCGATGAGGGGAGAATTCGCGCAAAAGGTTAAGCAAAGAAGAGTGGATCCGGGGAGCTTGGCGATTTATTGGCTTTCGCAGGCGGGCTTCGTTCTCAAGTCGAGCAACAACAGGATTGTCTACGTTGATCCCTATTTTTCTGACGTCGTGGAGCGGGCGTTCGGTTTCAAGCGGATGATGCCGTGCCCCATTGCAACCGAAGAGGTGGTAGCCGATCTCATCGTCTGCACGCACGAGCACCTCGATCACATGGATACCGACGCTTTGCCCATCATTGCCAAGAAGACGCGCGCGCAGTTTGCCGGGCCTGTGGAGTGTGTGAAGGAATTCAAGAAAATGGGTATTCCAGAAAGCCGCTTTCATCTGTTGGAAGAGGGGAAGAAAACCGTCATTGCGGGAATCAGCGTGGAGGGAGTTTATGCCGACCATGGCGAACTGGCTCCCGATGCCATTGGAGTGGTGCTGGATTTCGAGGGAGTGAAGGTTTACCACACGGGGGACACCGCGTTTCGCCCGGAGGAATTTGGGCCGGCGATCAAGTTGCAACCGGATGTCTTGATTCCCTGCATCAATGGACGGTACGGGAACATGGACGCCACCCAAGCTGCGCGCTTAGCCGCCATGGCAAACCCCCGTACGGTGATTGCTTCGCATTTTTGGATGTTTGTCGAGCACGACGGTGATCCGGGCAAGTTTCTGGAAGCGTGCTCTCAGCTGGCTCCTGGGGTGCAGGCTCTGGTGATGAAGCCCGGTGAGGAATTCCTGTTTTCGAAGAACCCGAAAGGGGGAATCGCGTAATGCGGAATGAAGGACGTCTGGCCGGGAAGAAGGCTCTGGTGACCGGGTCCGAAACGGGGATTGGACGCGAGATTGCCCTGGAATTCGCGCGCGAGGGCGCCGACGTGGTCCTGCATTACGCGCATGACCAAAGCGGAGCCGACTCGGCGGTCAAAGAAATCAGATCCCTTGGACGCCAAGCCGCGGCGTTTCAAGCCAATTTTGACAGCGCCGAGGAGGCTGTTGGGCTGGCCGACCGGGCGCTGAGCTTTCTGGGCAGGGTGGACTGCCTGGTGAACAACGCCGGCATTACGCTCAATAAACCGTTCCTTCAGACCCGCCAAGAACAGCTGGATATTCTGCTCAACGTCAATCTCCGGGCGCAGTTTCTTTTGACTCAGCGGCTGGTGAAAGAAATGCTGGAGCAAGGCGGAGGCTCCATCTGTAATTTGACTTCGATCCACGGCCTGCAAGGGGCTCCGGAACACACGGCCTATGCAGCGACCAAAGGAGCCATCATTGCCTACACGCGCGCGTTGGCGGTGGAGTTGGCTCACAAAGGGATCCGCGTGAATGCCATTGCGCCCGGATGGGTCACAGTGGAGAACTACTACAAGGCCATTCCAGGCTTTAACGAGAAAGATGCGCAGGAGACCGCCCGGGAAAAAGTGCCGGCAGCCCGCTACGGCACACCCCTGGACGTCGCCAAGCTGGCGGTGTTTTTGTGCTCGGAGGATGCGGGCTATATTGTGGGGCAAACCTTGGTGATTGATGGCGGGACTACTTCTCTGATGTCCTTGATTTCCGACTTTCGGAATCCCTCGACTGCGCGTTTCGGCACCGGATACGTGCCGGGCGTTTAGCGACGCACGGATGGGCGGCGCAGCCGGCCGATAAGGACAGGTATCGAAGGCGGGCAAGATCGCTGCTGCACGCACAGACGAATAAGCAGGCAAAAACATGTCAACCCTTCTGGGAGCTTTGGTGGTTGGTGTCGCGGGCTTGCTGCTCGGGAGCGGCGTGTGGCCCATCAAGGTGATGACGAAGTTTCAGTTCGAGCAATGGTGGTTTATCGGCATGTTGGTAGGCCTTATCATCCTGCCCTGGACGATCACCCTGTTGTTTTGCCCGCATGCACTGGCGGCCTACTGGAGTCTCGATCCTGGAGTTCTGCTCAAAGCCAATATTTTTGCAGTTGGCTGGGGCATTGCCAACATCCTGTGCGCCCTCTGCTTTGTCCGGATCGGCTTTGCGCTCACCGGAGGCATTCTGACGGGGTTGGGCATTTCGGTAGGAGTCACGATACCGATGTTTGTCAAAGGTTCAGGCCTTTTTCACCAATCTCCCGATTGGAATTCACCGGCGGGACGCACCGTGCTCATTGGAGTTGCCATTATCCTGGTGGCCGTGCCGCTGGTTTCCATGGCCGGCTTTGGCCGGGATCGGGTTTTAGGCAAGGCGCATCCCGGTTCTTCCGGCGGCTTCCGGGGCGGCTTGATAATGGCAGCGATTGCGGGCGTGCTCTCGGCAGGCCTCAGTTTTTCCTTTGTGTATAGCCAAGGCCCCATTCTCGAGGCCATGAAGGCGCGGGGCGCCGGGGACATTCCGGCAAACTTTGCCGTATGGAGCGCGGGGCTGTTGGGGGGAGCGCTCATCAATGTTGGCTATCCCGCCTACCTCATGACCAAGCGGAAATCCTGGAACGTGCTGACGCGATCCTGCCGGGAGCTCTTACTGGCCGCCCTAATTGGGATCAACCTTATTGCCGGGATGGCGTTGATGGGAAAAGGAATGTTGTTGCTCGGCGCACTGGGGGCGTCCGTGGGCTTTGGAATCCAGCAGGCGCTGCAAGTGTTGGGCAGCCAAGGGGTCGGATTTATCAGCGGCGAATGGCGCGGCGTGCATGGCAGGCCCAGAATTCAGATGTACCTTGCCATTACGATTCTAATCCTGGCAACCCTTGTCATGGCGTATGGAAATACCCTTGCCAAAGTCTAAGGTCCTGGATGGAACAGCATGGAGTTCAAATAATGTGGGAAGAGCTTGTTGAAACACTCCGTCAGGCAGGGAAACCTACCGAAGCCTTTCACAGTCCGGATGGTTCAACGGCGTTGCTCTTGCCTTACGGCGGCAGGATTCTGGGATTGTTTTCCCCGAGCAGCCAGGAGAACTTCTATTGGACACATCCCGCGCTGGACTCGCCGGAAACCGCCCAAGCTTTTTATGCGGGGGAGCAATGGCACAATTCCGGGGGTGACCGCACCTGGCTGGCCCCGGAAATAGATTTCTTTTTCCCGGACTTCCCCAGCCTGGACCGGTATTGGCAACAGCGAGAACTCGATCCCGGCCATTATCAAGTGGTTCGGAAAGATGGCGGTTTGGAACTCGTCAACGAGTTTTCGGTCACGGTTTCACGCACCAAGCAGCGAGTGGCGATGAGGCTTTCCAAGGCTCTCGATCCCGCGCCCAATCCGCTCCGCTACGAGCCAGGCTTCAAGGAGATGGAGGATATCGAGTACGCGGGCTACACGCTCCACACCCGCCTGGAGCTCATTGGGAAAAGTAAGGACGCTGCCGTCCGCGCCGGGCTTTGGAACCTGCTGCAAATGCCCCACGGCGGGGAGCTTTGGGTCCCGACCTACCAGAGAACGGAAGCAAGGGTCATCATGGGTTCTGTCAGCCCGGAAGACCTTGTCGTGACGGATCACTTGCTCCGTTACAAGATGCGCGCCGCGGGCGAGCACAAGATCGCGATTCGAGGGGTTGCGACGACCGGCCGCGTGGGCTATGTCTACGAAACGGCCGGCCACAGCGCGCTGATTGTCCGCAATTTCTTCGTCAATCCTTCCGGAGAATATGTGGATGTGCCCTGGAATGAAACAGCCAATCAGGGATTCTCAACCCAGGCTTGCAATATCCACAGTCAGCTGGGCAGTTTCAGCGAGCTCGAATACCATGTCCCAGCAATCGGTCAAGGAACCGGCCGATCCAGTTGCCACGACGCCTCTCAGGTCTGGGCCTACCGTGGGTCACAGAAACAGATCCAACGTGTCACGAGCAGTCTGCTTGCACCGGAAGCTTAGAGGCTGTCGCGGGTTGTCGGAGGTGGGGTTGCTTAAATTCTCTGCGTTTGCAAAGGAATGAAAGTTTAACGGCTAGAAGATACAGGAGGGTGGAAGAGTTCGTGATGAAAAGCGTCATCATAAGCGACCATAATTTCTCTGCAATTGATTTACAGAAGGAAGTTATTGAGCCGGCAGGCTTTCAACTTCATGAGGCAAAGCCTGTTTGCAAAACGGAGGATGACGTCATTGAACGGTGTGGCAAAGCCGATGCTCTCCTCGTCCAATGGGCTCCGATCACGCGGCGGGTGCTGCAATCCTTGCCTCGGGTGAAGTGCGTCGTCCGCTATGGTATCGGGGTCAATAATATTGATCTCGAGGCTGCCGAAGAACTGGGTGTTACGGTTGCGAATGTTCCGCGGTATTGCTTGGAGGAAGTTTCGAACCACGCCGTGGCGATGTTTCTCTCGCTGGGACGCCGCATCCCGCAAGATCACGCGCAAATTATCCGGGGAGGATGGG
>CAYWMN010000068.1:0-4823 GCA_964459065.1 uncultured Acidobacteriota bacterium
CGGCTTGTCCGGCAGGGAAAAGACCGGATCAACTTCGACCACCGCTACTTCGGCCCGTGTTGAAGGACTTTGGTCGCGCCGCTGCCCGGTGATCCAGGCTTCGAGCGGTTTCAGCGCACGGCGCAGCGGTTCGACTTTGCGCACGCCGCAGCACTCCTTGTGGCCGTCCTTATAAAAGGAATAGAGGCCCTTGGCCTTCACCAGATTCTGCACCGCATCCGCCTGGGGAGAATAAACCTCCACCGGGATTTTGTAATGTTCCCGGACTTTGTCGATCAGCTGATAGGTTTCCGGATGGAGCCGGCCGGTATCGAGCGAGAAAACGGTGAAGTTGCCGCCCCCGGCCTTCACCGCCATATCCACCAGCACGACGTCCTCCGCCCCGCTGAAGCTGACCGAGATTCCCCCGGAATAATTCTCGATCGCCAGCTGGATGATTTCGCCGGGATCCCGCTCGGCAAAGGATTGTGCGATTTCTGGAATGCTAATTGTGTCAAGTCCCATAATTCTGTTTTCACCTTTTCTATGCAGGAATGTACCGGGAGAACCCCACCGTTTAACCCACCAGCAAACGCGCTCCCAGTGAAAAATAAAGAATGCTGAAAAGCCACGTAAAGTAACGTTCCGGGATGCGCCGGCTCAGCCGGCTCCCGATGATGACGCCCGGCACTTCTCCGGCGACCAGCAGCAGGAAAAGATGAGCGTCAAAATTCCCCATCTCAACGTGGAGCGATCCGGCCAGCGCCGTCGTCACCAGCCCAAACAGGATATCCGTGCCCACCAGGCTGCCCAGCGGCAGCGGAACCAGTACCAGCAGGGAAATCATCAGCAGGCTTCCACTGCCCACCGAGGTCATTGAAACCAGAAAACCCACGATGGCGCCGACCGCGGCCAGCTTGACGCCGCCGTTCGCAAAACCGAGATTCGCCAATTCGGCCGGGCTGAACTGCTTCTTTCCCCGCAGGAAAGGCAGAAAAACCGAGACGCCGAAAAGCGTGAGGCCCAGCAGGACCTTCAGGGCGTGGTCCAGGGTCGCTACCGACATCTGGGTTTGCAGGTAGCGGATAAACAAGATGCCCGCCACCGAGCCCGGAACGCTTCCCGCCAGCAGATATCCCGCCAGGTTCCATTGCACCTGGCCCATCTTGCGATGTTCAACAACGCCTGCGAGCTTGGTGACCGCGCCGCTCATCAGGTCCGTGCCGATGACCGTCAGGGCATGGAAAGGCGTGACGATCAGCAGGAGCGGCGTCAGGATAACGCCCGCCCCCGTGCCCGTCAGGCCCACCAAAATCCCGGTAATAAAAGCCAGCAGTGTTACGGTCATTACGCTCCCTGTTGAGCCGCTTGCTGATTAAAGGCCTGGTGAAGCACGGCCGCCACTTCAGGCCGTGTAAACTCCGCCGGCAACTCGCCGCCTTCGCGGAGCACTTTCCGCACCTGGGTGCCGCTCGGCAAGCGGCTGACCAGTTTCCCTCCGTGCGGTTCGATCATTTTTCTCTTTTCCCCTTCAGGCAACAAACTCAGTGCTTTTCCCAGGTCTTGAACTGCCAAAAATAAAAAAGCCCGCTGACGTTTCCGTCAGCGGGCTTCCGTGATAATTGCTTGTTGGAGTTCGATTTACAAGTCGTTAATCTCCAGCCGCACGGCGCCCCTGACGGATCCCATACAACAACACATACAACAGATCCGATCTGCGCTTGCGGCCATCGACATGTTCATCGCACTCGCCATATATAATGCGAAATCCTACCAATCCCAGAGAGCCTTGTCAATAGAAAACACCGCCCCGCAGTCTGCCGGCGAATCCGCCGCCACTGTGTAGGTTCGCCGGATAATCAAAAAGCCGTAGCCCTGCGAGCATAGCAGTTGCTACTTCTTGTGCTTGCCTTTAACCGCCACAGACGTCACCAGGACGCGGCCATTGTTACCTTGAAGCCCTTGTACCGTTGCTTTCACAGGTTTTTTGGGTTCCAGTTCAACCTGCTTGACAGCTTCGCCAGCCTTGCTGTTACCGCTTTTGCCGAATTTCATAACGGCGCCGCTGTCGGTCAGCAAGCCAAATTGGGAAGTGGTGCTCGTCGCCGTGCACTCGTTGGCAGCATGTTCAAGCATGGCCCCTTTCTGCATCGCTGCCGTGTTAATAGACGGAAGGCGACCTCCCGCCCTCGCGGCTAGACCCACCTGCCTTTGGTCATTACCAATCGGTCCGCCGACGGCAGGATGGCTGCCATCCGCTGGCGTCATGTTTATGGGCCCATTAGCTCCCATCGGTGCCTGCGAGGCTGCAATCTGTTGCTCACTTCCCGACTGCCCCCCCTGCCTCGGGGCACGACTATAATAGACGAATTGCGATTGCGACGAACCACCGGCAGCGCTTGGCGCGCCCGCAGCGCTGCCATGCAGTGCTGCAGCAGACACAGTATTCATGGCCTTCGACATGCAAGTTGCATCCACCAGCTTGCCGTGCCATTTTTTCGTTTTCTCTGGTTTTTTCTTCTTCGCTGAAGCTGACTTCTGGCCTGTAGCACTGCGGGCGGCAGCGGGAACCGGTTGCGCCCAGGTCCCGGCCGACAAGAACAGGAGTATTCCGGCACTAATTGCTATAACCCTCTCGGCCCGTTTCATAGCAAGTCCCTCCTTCCGTTCTCTATGTTAATATGCTGTTCCAAGAAAGTTGCTGAAGCAAGCCGGTCTTCAGGCCTAATCGCCTCCTCGCCACAAGAAGTCCGGCGCCCAGGCGAGTTCATGAGTTTACGGCACCCGTCTAACCAGTGCCCCGCTGATCTTGCCGTCCGCGCCCATGTTGATGCTCCATTTTGCCGCCCCGTGCTTAAACTGGGCCTTGTAGGTGTCCCAGCCGATGGGGTTCACTCCCGTGAATTTTAACGATACCAGCGACCCTAATGATACGAGCGACTTTTGTAGGATCGGCAACTGCTCGCGTGTAGCCTTGGCCAGCATCGGGCTCATCCGGGCATAGTCGGGCTTGCCGCTGGCCAGGCCAAGAATGTCCTGCCGCAAAGCTTGTTCGCTGCCGGGTTGGGGAATATTATTTTTAATTCTGGTTTCAAGCGCGTCCAGATACTTCTTAGCTTTTGCCTCGTTCATGCGCGGCGCGTGGATGTCCCGGCCGCCCTGGTGTAAGACCAGCCCGGTCACTTTCCCCTGCGTGTTGGATTCAAAGGTAATTTGCGCATCGACGACCCCCGCGAAGAACTTGTTGGGCGCTTCCGGAAACACACGCACGTGGGGCTGGCCTTGCAGTTGAGTCAGGAATCGGTCGCCCTTTCGGGATACGGTCATGATCCAGTTCCCCGGAAACTTGTAGTAGCCGACGAATTTATCAAAGGCATGAGGATTCATGGGGATGGCCTTGCGGGCGGCAAGCAGGCCCGCAGGGGACTGTACGTGGTCAACCCTTAAGATTTTGACCGGCTTTCGCTGCAACTGCAGCGTCAGCCCGAGCTGAGTTTTAAGCGCCTCAGCCAGCTCTTCAGGGCTGGGCTTTTTGCCCGCCGATGCTTTGCTGTTGTGTCCTGTTGCGGCGCTCGAATTTTCTTTCCAGCTCAATGTGAAGTTGTAGGTCTGGTTTAACCCGGTTTCATCAACGACGGGATGGGACAGTCGCTTCGATAGAAGCTCGATGAAATCATCCATGCGCAGGGCTGTGCCGCTGATGGAAGCAGGTCTGGAATACATTAAGGGTCCGGGCTCGTCTGGCCGAGCCACTCGCATATCAGAACCTGGGCCGTTGCGGGTTAGTACATATACAGATCGCGTCCGCGTGGTGTGATGAACTTTGAGGTGAAACCGGTTAGCGAGTAGTGTGCGGACCATGGTGCGCGCCTGATCGATGCTCCCATAGCCTGGGCTCTTAAAAGCTCCAGGCGAGGTTGCTTTAATGTTGTACCGGGCCTCCAGTAATTTGGGACCCGATATCAGGCTACCCTGCACGTCGAAGCCGAAGCCGATCAAGGTCCTCAGCGGATAGTTTTCCACTCTGAAAAAGCCAGGTCCGACGTTGATGCGAGGGCCATTGGCCTGGGGCTGGCTCGCGCGGATTGTCACGCTTTGGGATGACGAGCCTTTCATTCCCTCCGTCTGAGCTGCCGCGCGGGCTGGCGCGGCAAGCACCGAACCCATCACGATGGGCGCCAGGATCACAGCAGTCGCGGCGGTCGCCAGCAGCGCCTTCTTGGCGGAGCTTAGCTTTTGCGTGAAGCGGGGTGTCATGATGCGTTGGATTCGGCTTTTGAGTTCGGCCCCTGCCACGCCAGCCGCGCAATCAAGCGGCGATTCAAGATAAAACTTGCAGACCGAAAGAAGCCCCTCGGCATAAGCCTCCCGGTCGCCGCCCGAACCGATCACCGCCTCATCGCAGGCAGCCTCGCGCTCCACGATCATCTGCCGGCCCATCCACCACACCAGCGGATGGAACCAGAACACCGCCTCCACCAGCATGTGGATGGCAGCGGTCAGATTGTCGCGCCGGCGGACGTGGCACATTTCGTGATTCACAATCATCTGGAGCTGCCGGGAGGAAAGATGCGCGCAAATACCTTCCGGCAGCAGCAACATGGGCCGGAAGATGCCCACCACGCCGGGTTCAAGCCTGCCCGGGGCGGACTTCACCGGAATCGGCGCAACCAGCGGCAAGGGTTTTGCCTGCCGCACCGCACGGTGGATTCGCAGCCATCGCGTCATCCAGTAAAGGCCGACGATGATGGCGCCGCACGCCCAGATCCCCATCAAGATGAAAAGTGGATTAATCCCTGTCCCTGAGCCAGCAGCTGGCGCTACGGAAGCAAGCGGCGCGGCTG
>CAYWMN010000068.1:4833-16075 GCA_964459065.1 uncultured Acidobacteriota bacterium
AATCGAGCGGAAACTTCGCGTACAGCTTGAGACCGGACAGATCAACGATCAACAATTCGTTTCGCTACGATCTGAGCAGGTAAGGCCGATCCTAAATCAGTTTCACGGTTGGCTTGAAAAGCGATCTGATCAGGTCCCACCCAGCACTCTGTTGGGCAAGGCGGTCGAGTACCAGAGGCACAGACGCGGCGGGGGCTGATCCCCAATTGAGATAGCTGCCAAGAGCGGTCAGCAACGAAAATGGGACGAGAAACTTGCAGGATGCAGCAAACCACAACCAATATCGCGTGTGCGCACCGTTCTTGCGCAGAGCCAGCGTGAGGGCGCCCGCCGCCGCCGCGAACAGAGTCGATTGCCATAAATGATTGATCAGGACATGGATCACGGTGTTTTCTCCTTCCTGGCCAGTCTGCGAAGCAACTTTTCTGCTTCTTGCACGTCTTCCAGCGTGAGTTTCCCGGATTCGATCAGGTGGGCCATGACCGGCTGGGCCTGGCCGCCGAATAACGCCAGAAACTCATCAACCAGCCGGCGTTGCGCGTCGCGGCGGGAAATGGCCGCTTCAAAGATGTGAGCGTTACTGATTTTCCTGGCTCGGCGTACAGCTTGCTTGGTTTCCAGGCGGTAAACGATGGTCTGCACGGTCGTGTAGGCCGGGCGGGCACGATCGGGAAAGGTTTCTTGAATCTCTCGAATGGACAACGATCCCCGGCTCCACAGGGCATCCATGATTTTCAGGTCAAGCTTGCTGAGTTTCGGTAGTTTCATCGTTCTTTCTCCTACAGATGTAGTAGAGCTTACGACTCTATTCGGAGATCTGCAAGAGAAAAATGCACGCCGGGGCTGACAAAATTTTCATCTTGCGGCTGGCCTTGCGCTCGCCCCTGTGCGGGAATCGGGAACTCAAGTGTTTCGGCACGAAGCTTTCACACGGCATCGTCCATCGTGCCGTGGGTTCGCGATCCGGTCCTTCACCTTGGCAGTTGCTCTTTGAAGCTTTAAACTGAGGCAGGTCTTGTTGCCGGAGGCGCTCTCGATGCAGCACCACGAATTGCTGCGGGACTTGCTGGTCTTATTCGGCTTCGCCACCCTGATCGCTGTTGCGTTGCGGCGGACGCGGCAGTCGACCGTTGTCGCCTATCTGTTAACGGGCATCGTGGTCGGGCCGTCCGGCCTTCATCTGATTACCAACCATGCTGCGATCGAGGTGATGGCCGAGGTGGGTGTCGCCCTGCTGCTGTTCAGCATCGGTATCGAGTTTTCCCTCAACAAGATCATCGCCATGCGGAAGCTGGTGGTAGGCGTGGGCGGGCGCCAGGTGATGCTGACAATTGCCCTGGTGCTGGGACTGGCGTTAGCGGCCGGGCATCCCTGGCGGCAAGGACTCTATTGGGGGTTTCTGGCGGCCGCCAGCAGCACGGCCGTTGTTCTTAAGCTCCTCCAGGAGCGCCAGGAGTTGGAAAGCGTTCACGGCCGCGCCATCCTGGGCGCCCTGCTTTTTCAGGACCTCTGCGTGGTTCCCATGATGGCCGTGCTGCCGGCGCTTGCCGCGCCTTCCGGGCAAATCGTCCTTTCAATCGTCTACGCCTTAGGCAAGGTGATTGGGGCGGGCGCGCTGATCTTATTTGCGGCCCGCTACTTTTTCCCGCGCCTGTGGCACCGGATCGCGGCGGTGCGCAACAAAGAGATTTTTATCATTGCCGGCGTCTTTTTCAGCCTGGGCACGGCCTGGGCCTCGGCGTCGCTGGGCCTTTCGCTGGCGCTGGGAGCATTTATTGCGGGCCTCGCGCTTTCAGAATCGCTCTACGCTCAGCAGATCCTTTCCGACATTCTTCCTTTTCGGGATACGTTCACGAGCCTGTTTTTTATCTCCGTGGGCATGTTGCTTAATCTCAGTTTTCTGCGCGTTCACTGGAGCACGGTGGCTGGCGTGGCGGGCTTGATTATTGCAGTTAAGTTGCTCACCGCTTCCGCGGCGCCGCTGACCATGGGATTTACACCCCGCAATTCACTGCGGGTGGGATTAAACCTGGCGCAAGTGGGCGAGTTCAGCTTTATCCTGCTGCTGCAGGGCACTCAGGTGAATCTTATGCCGGCCGGCGAGTACCAGGTCTTTCTCGCCGCCGCCATTATTACGATGATGCTGACCCCGACGATGATCCAGATTTCGCCGCACCTGGCCACCCGCGTGCCGGATGTCCAGCGGCTGCGGCGCTTGTTTCCCGAGCCCGGTGAATTGGAAATGGAAGCCCGCGCCACCCCGCTGCGCGACCACGTCATCGTGTGCGGATATGGGTTGAACGGACGCTTCCTGGCCAAGGCACTGCGCCGCGCGGGCATTTCCTACCTGGTGCTGGAAATCGATCCTTCTATCGTCAGCCGGGCCGCGGCGCAAGGGGAATCCATCTTCTTTGGCGACAGCACCCAATCGAACATCCTGTTAAAAGCCGGCGCGACCCGCGCCCGCGCCCTGGTCCTCGCGCTTTCGGATCCTTTCGTGCTGCCGCGGGCCATTTCCACCGCGCGAACCCTGAATCCCAGCCTCACGACCATTGTCCGAACCGCCCGCGTGGAGGACGTGGAGGAATTGGAGCAAGCCGGGGCCGCCGCCGTTGTGGCTGCGGAATTGAGCGCCGCAAAAGAGATCGTTGCGCAGGTTCTGGGCCTGTATGAACGCGAATCCGCGAAAGAGTCGATTCAAGCCGAAGGAGACAGGTAGCCGGCCGGCAGCGCTCCTGTGACTGGGGGGCAAGCCTATTTCGCGAGGTTGTGCCGGGGGTCCGAAAGCTCCGGCGCCTAATAGTGGGCCGCAACTTTCACTTCGCCGTTTGCGTGCGGCAGGCTGATCCATTCCTTGGCGGCATCGAAATTTTTCCATTCGCGGCCGTTGATCGTTACCCTTTTGAGGGGCGCGCTTGCGGGATGCCGCAGGCGCAGGAAGAGATTAGCCGGCGGGTTCCTCTTGGGGGGATTCACGGTGGCTTCAATACGGCCTTCGCCGGCGCGGGAGTGGATCGAGTATGAAACTTCGCCGAAATAGGTTGGCGCCTGCCGGACCGCCACCCGCTGGTTCGCTTCCAGCCAGCGGCGCGGCGTGCCCCGCGCCAGGTGGAGGTCCCTGCCCATTTCCATCACCAGCATGGACCTGAGCTGGTGGAAGAACCAGCCCTCCTCGTGGGTCTTATTGGGCTGGCCGCCGGTGCCGTCAAGCTCTTCCTGAAAAGTCAGCGTCTGCGGATCGGAAATCGCCGCGAGCGTGTTGAAAAATCCCCGCAGGAAATTCGGGATCTGGTCCCGCTTAAGATAGGCGTCCTGATAGTGCACGTAGTAGGGCTGGAGCTTGGCAAATCCTCCCAGGTTGAACCAGTCCGTCCCGAGGGCGGACAAATCCACCCGCGACGGCAACGGCGTGTACAGGAAAAAATGATCCTCCAAATAATTCAACATGGCGGTCACTTCCGGGCTGCCGGGCTCCACGACTTCGCCCTTCAGGATATGGAGCGGCCCGGTCGTCACGTCGTAGGCGTATCCGTGGCGCGGGTCCGGATCGAGAGAATCCTTGACCTCGCTGCTGAGGCCGCGCAAGCCAAGGTAGGGAGGAACAACCGGAACTGAGGTGTTGTCTCTCAACCGGGTGACCGGAGACAGAACCACGCTCTGCTTAAGCGCCGCGCGAATGGCCCGCAGGTAATCGGCGGCCTCGTTCGCGATCCGCCGGGCGTTTGCGGGATCGACCTCTTCAAGGGCGTGGGCGGATTTTTTGAGCCCCAGGTAAAAGAAGCCATTCAGCATGAAGCTGTATTCCCAGTCCCTCATGTCCGCCACGCATCCGGCAGGTGCAAGCCCGTAAGAGAGCGGTTTGCGGCCGCCCGGCAGCAGCTTCATCGTGCGCTTCCGTTCCCGGAGAATGAAATCGCATCCGGAAACAATTTGCGGAGCCGCCTGGCGCAGCCATTCTTTATCGCCGGTGTAAAGATAGTGCTCGGCGAGGGTCCACAGCACTGCTCCCTGGTCGATGGTGTAGTTTGGCCAGAAGTGATAGAAGCCGCCCGCCTTGGACGCGTAGTCGCCGGCAGGAGCGGAATCCCCCTGGGTTGAAAGCCACGCCCTGAGGCACTTTTCCGCGCGCCGGTGAAGCCCGCGCATGTCCAGCGCCTGCGTGACCGGGCTGCTTTCACTGCCAATGCTTCCGTAATAGAACACGGCCACATTGGGATAGCATTCCCCGCGTTTTGCATCTTTGGTCATGGCCAGGAGGAAGTGGTGCAGGCTCGCGTTATAAACGTTTTGCAGGTGCTCGTCAGGAATTTCGACCTGCATTCCCTCGGCCAGCAAATTTTTCCAGTACTGCTTGGTCGATTCGAGAAGCTTTTCATAATCGAGCCCCTCGAAAGCCGCAACCCCGGCGGAGTATGGCAAAGGCTCGCCGGGGATAACCGTGTGGAGGGTATGCTCCTCGCCGGGATTGAGCAGGAGCGAATACCGGGCAGCGCCCGCCTCAGAAACCAGCGCTAACGAGCCGTTGCCATGGGTGTCGGCGTAGCAGATGAGGTATTTCGCGTCGCCCTCGATCGCAGCGACAGCGCTTTCCTCTACGGCGGGTTCCCAGGCGCTTGGGGAATTGGCCGGAAGGGTTGCAAACGTCATTCGCCCGTTGGCGGGTTTCCACGGCTTGATGTAGTAGCACGCCGATATCGGAAGCGTGGAATTGTTGCGAATCTTCAGCCGGGAGATCAGGAAGGCGGGCTCAACCCCGCGCAGTTGCGATTCGTGGATGCTTGCGCCGGAATGCTGCAACACGGCGTAATCGGTCCGCTCAAAAGCCAGTTGGTTTTCGCTCCAGGTCGTCGTGATGACGGGCAGCCAGCCTTCTTCAAGCGCCTGCCGCCTGGGAGCATGGGGTCCGAAAAGGCCGCCCTGCTTCATCTCCGGCTTTTCGAACAGAACGCTCTCGCCGGTCGTCGCAAAATACACGGAGAACTTCGGCCTCATCGGGTGGCCGCGGCTCGGATCGTTGTACCCCACCACCAGGTGCCCGTCGGGAGCAATGCCGAATTTGTGGTTGTTGGAATCGACACCCACAAAAGAAAGCGTCACGCGCTTTGCGCGGATGTGCTGATAAGCGTTCTCCAGGGTTTGTTCGGGATGCCTGCGAACGGCGTCGATGATCCTTTTTCTGCCCCGGTTTTGCCGGCGGTACGATTCCCGGTCCAGGGCAAGCGACGCCTTGCGGATGTAAATTCCGAAGTCCGGGATATCAATGGGCTCTTGCTCGAGGGCCTCACCGGGCAGGAAGGAAACCTGGCAGGCTTTGGTTCGAAGCGTCAGGATCGAGCGGTCCTGCGGCTCGCCCCATGCGTACAAAACCCGGGCCACAATGCCGGAAACCTTGCCGGCGCCGGCCGCCGATGTCCAGGAAGAGTCTTCTCCCAGCTGGGTGTTTCCCACGGGTTTGATGTCCAGCACTTCGCCGTTATATTTCTCGATCCTCCCGTCGTAAGAAGTTTCCGGGCCACGATGCCCCCACTCGATCCGGATCTCTCCGCTTCTCCAGACCGAGGGGCCGTAAACGGCAAACTTTTCGATCGCGACGTGGTCCTGGGCTTGAAAGCGCAGCCGAACCTTGCAGGTTCGCCGCGGCGCAAATAGGAAGGTCCAGGTTCGTCCATCGTTTTGAAGGTCCACTCCCTGAACAGCAGATTCCTGCAATGCCTCCCACCCGCCCTGCCGGCTGGTGATGCCCTTCCAATATTCCAGGAACGTTTTGCCCAGGTTTGAAACCTGGTCTTGGGAGGCAAATCGAACAACCACCCGCTCGACCGTGCGAAATTCCGGCCACTCGACCCCAACGTCAAACTCCGATTGCTTCCACGGCATTGCGGCAAGGTTCAGTAGATTTCCCTTTGCCGCGCCGGTAATCAAAGCTGCCTCGATGCCCGGCGTCGCTTCCGGGCTGATCCAGGATTGAAGCTCGCCGCAGGCCGCCAGGTCCACGGGCTTGCCGGCCATCGAGCCGTCGAGATCGACGTTGGCGGCAAGCGGTGCGCCGCCCCACAAGAGCTTCGATCCGGAAAGCGCCGTCGCTGCCGCAAAGTTGGAGAGAAAATGTCGTCTGTTCATTTGAGGTTTTCCCTGTTGGCTGATTCCACTGAACCGGCCACAACTGCAAAAACAGCAGTGCTATCTTACCGCGTGCCGCCCTGTTCGCCTTGTTTATTTGGCGGGAGCGCGGGCTCAAAGGGCAAGTTTGCGTTACCATGCTATTCAATTCGAGAGAAGGTTTGCGGCCGGTAATGCAATCAACTGTGAGGTGAAGGATATGGCCATGCGCAAGAGACTTCCCCGGGCGGGGCTGGTGCGGGAGACTCATTCAACAGGGCGCCGGACTCCAACGTGGCGTTACGCCGTGCCCCTTTTAGCCTTAATCTGCATCTTGACCTTTTCAAGCACAATGTTTGCGGGGCAGGCGTCGCGGCCCGTCCGCGAGATTGACTGGCACGCGATGGGTCGAACGCCCTGCGCGTGGTCGCCGCCCGTGGTGGACGCCCGGGGCAAGATCGACCCGGAAGCAACCCTCCGCATCCTGAAGGCGAACGGCCTCGGTTGCTACGGGGCGCTGATCTGGCGGCAGCGCGAGCATGGAACCGTGGCGTTCAACTGGGACAGTTTTAAGCAATTTGTCGCTGCTGCGGCTCCGGCCGGAATCGAGGTCTGGGCGATTCTGATACCGCCGAGCGAAGGCGGCGATTCTCCGCCCTTCAACCGCGACTACGTCCGCTGGATGCAGGAGCTGGCCAGGCTTTCGCTGCGCTACCCAAATCTGCGCGGGGTCAATATTGACGATTACCTTTCCGGCAAAAGCAGGAAGACCTTTACGCCGGACTACACCTGCAGTCTTTATCGCGCCAAGCAGGCCATCAATCCGAAGCTGCAGTTTGCCCCAACCGTATACGACCTGAACCGGCAACTCGCCCAACAGTACGGAGGCTGCATTGACGGCGTCTGGCTGTGGTGGACCAACCTGGACTCGACGGCGGGTCTCGAAAGCTGGCTTGAAAACACGCGGCTGGCCGTCGATGGGCGGTTTCCGATTTACAGCGGCATCTACGGACACGGCAGCTCCTGGCACCGCACGGCTCCCAGGCCCCGAGTGCTGCGGGGGAGTCTCAATGCGGCCTGCCGCAACGCTGACGGAGCGATCATCTGGCAAATGCACCTGACCCCTCCGAACCCGTTGCTCCAGGTGGCCCGGTCTTTTGGCGCCGGAGGCTCCTCGCCCCTGGCGGGGCGCTGCGGAACGTCCGCCCATGCGTCCGGACCTTAAGACGGTGTCCGGGCAACGGTGACGCAAAAGGCGCCGCGGAATCCGCATCAGAATTGAAACTGCGTGGTTACGAGGGTGGAAAGAAGCGTTCCGGGCTGGCGCGGCACGGGGCGAACGACGGGCTTGCGGAGCCGTTCCACATTGACATCCAGCATAATCCGTACGAAACGGGTGAGGTACCAGTTGAGGCCCGGCGTGAGCGTATCGACCTGATTGCTCAGGATGCCATCCGACACGCGCAGGGTGGAGTAGCGAAATTTCACTTCCCAGGCGCCAAAGCCCTTGCGGCCGCGCCCGAAGACAGGAAAATGCGGAGCCGGCTGCTGATCTTCCACTCGCCTTTCCCCGGTGGCCAGGCAGGTAGCACTTATGTAGTATCCCCAGGCAACAATGCCCGGCAGGTCGCCGCCCCCGGGACCGAGTCCCTGCCGGTCCTGCCGGGCGCGGGTGTACTCGGCATGAAAACCGGCCGGTCCAATCAGCCACGTCCACTCTCCATTCGCGCGGGTGACGTTGCCGTTGACCAGTTCGGGAGCAAAGAAGACGAAACTGCCGCTGGCTGTCGCGCCCTCGAACCCTTCGCCACGGTTCGTCCGGCCGCGGGCGAACGCGGAACCGAAAGTCATCCCGCGCAGATAATCACCGTGACTTCGCAGCCAGGGGGTGAAGCGCAGGCGTGCCACGCCATCCGGGGTTGTCGAGTCCTGCGCAGCCAACCCGCCTTTGCCGCCGAAGATTCCCGCCTGATACTCGACCGTATCCGCGAAGACGCGGCCCTCGGCCATGACGCCCGCGCCATATTCCGGCGCCAGATCGTTGATCATGGCGCGTTCGGCAAATTCACGATAACGCGAGCTGACCAGCGCCTGCCGGGAAAAAGGCTGCTTAAAGCGCCCGACCCGGAGTTCGAAAGCCGGGTTGTAATTTATTTCCAGGGAAGCGGTGCGAAGTGGGGTCCTTTGGTCGTTGATTTCAAAAGAGAGGTCGTAACCGTACCTTTTGCCGTTCCCGAGCGTTCCCCGAATGCCCAGAACAGCCCGGCGCAGAACAAAGTCTTTGCGCGGCACAGCCGGCCCCGCGTGGTCCCGGTAGGTGAACTGAAAATAGCCGTTCGGTTCCACCTCGAACCGCCCCTTTTTGCGGATAAAAAAGTGGTTCCCATTCCATCCGGTTTCAAGTCCGCGAGCGGGACGCGGCCCGGCCGCGGCGGTTGGGGCGCCACCGGAAGAATTAGCTTTTCCAGGCCCCTCCCCGGCTTTGCCCGGCGGACACGCCTGACGAACATCGTTGGGAATGCTTTCAGCCGCTTGAGGTTCAGTTTGTTTTCCTGATGGGGCGTGGGCGGCACTTTGCGGGCAGCGCGGCGCCTGTTTGGATCGATGGCCGAGTGGCAGGGCAGCCAGCGAGCAGCATGGCAGAAGCAGTGCCAGGGCTCCGCCAATCAAATAGCTTCGGTGGCGATTGTTCACCTTTTCGGCATACCCTCTTCAAATCCCGCCTGTTCCCGTTGCCTGATCCCACGGGCAGGCGCTTTTCCATGACCAGCTTCTTTGAAGCGCCAGTTTACTGAGTTCGGGGCAAGTTTGTCTATCATGGTGAGGCCGCCGCCGGCCGCGATGGCTACGAATCGGCCATTGCGTCGGGCCGCGGCAGGGAGTATGCTAGCGACCGCCCGCGAGGGCTTGAAGGACCTTTGCAGGAGGAGGTTTGGGCCCATGAGGAAGCTTGCACCGCTTTCGGTGCTGATCATGGTGCTGGCGGCGGAGCTTGCATCCGGCGCCACGGCCATGGCCGCACCGCACCCGAAGCCCGACGATTCAAAGCAAGCCGCAGTGATCGAGTCTTTCCGTACTACCTACCATTTTGAAAACAACGGCACCGGTTCCCGGGACGTTACGGCGCGAATCAAGATTCAATCCCCGGCCGGCGTGCAGCAATACGGCGTGCTGGTCTTTACCTACAGCCGCGCCTTTGAGCACTTGCAGGTCGGCTATGTCCGGGTGCGGCAGCCGGACGGCACGATCGTGGCGACGACCGGTTCCAGTTTCCAGGATGTTACGCCGCAGGTGACTCTGAGCGCTCCCGAATACAGCGACATCCGGCAAGAGCAGGTGGCGGTTAAGGGCCTGGTGCCGGGCAGCGAACTGGAATACCACATTCGTTTTCGGGTGTTCGCGCCGTTCGTCCCCGGCCAATTCGAGGTTTCCTACGACTTCATTAAACACTCCGTCGTGCGGGATGAAGAACTGGCCGTGATCGTGCCCAGGGGCCGCGCGGTTAAGGTGAGGAACTCGCGCGTGCAGCCCACGGTAACCACCAGGGGCAACCGGCGTCTCTACCTGTGGAAACACCGCAATACGAAGGTGCAGAAATCGCGGCGGTATCCCGACGGGCAGGCGCCGCCGCCCGATGTGCTGCTCAGCAGTTTCCAAAGCTGGGCGCAGGTGGGCAGGTTCTGGCGGCGGATCGCGAGGCCGCAGGAAGCGCCCACGCCGGCCATCCGTGCGAAAGCCGCGCAACTGACCAAGGGCCTAACGACCGAACAGCAAAAGCTCCAGGCTATTTATTCTTACGTCGCTCAGCAGTTTCGCTACATCAGCATATCGCTCGGCGTCGGCCACTACCGGCCGCACCGCGCGGCTCAGGTTCTCGAAAACCGCTACGGCGACTGCAAGGACAAGGCGACCTTGCTGGCCTCTCTGCTCCATGCGGCGGGCATTAAGGGCTGGATGGCGCTCATCAGCGCGGAGCAGCAAATTGATCCCGCCGTGCCCTCGCTTGGGCAATTCGACCATGTGATTACCGTGGTTCCGGAAGGCGGGAAGCTGCAATGGATGGACGCCACCTCGGAGTTCGCTCCGATGGGGCTGCTGACTTTTGATCTGCGCGGCAAGCACGCGCTGGTGGTTCCGGCGACGCATCCGGCTTATCTGGCCGCTACGCCCCGGAAGCCTTCGGTTCCCAACAAGATCACGTTCCAGGCAAAAGGAAAGCTTGGGAGCGATGGAACCTTTAACGGCGAACTGCACTACACGCTACAGGGCGACAAAGCGATCGGCATGCGCCAGCTCTTCAACAGCGTGGCTGCCTCGCAGTGGCCGAGGACCGTACAGGCGATTGTTGGGGGCCTGGGGTTTGGTGGTAGGGTCAGCCACGTGCAGGTTTCCCCGCCGCATGATACCGCCCATCCGTTTAGCTTTTCCTGCCAATACCTCCGGAAAGATTACTCGCAGTGGGCGTATGGGCGCATCATTCCGCCTCTGCCGCTGGCGGAGCCGGCGTCTGTGCCGGCAGGCAATGCCAAGGCACACCAGCCATTTATCCTGGGAGAACCCGGACAATCCGACTACAGCGCGACGCTGGAACTGCCCAAGGGCTATAGTCCCAGCCCGCCGAAAGGGCTCAACCTGACCACTCCCTTCGGTTCGTATCACTCGGTTTATTCATTTAAGAACGGGGTGCTGAAAGTCGAGCGCCGGGCATCGGTCACCGCGGAGCTGGTTCCAATAGCGAAGTTCGCAGCCTACCGCAAGTTCCGGAAGGCCGTGAGCAGTGATATCGACGACTTCATCGACCTGCAATCCGGTGCGGAGGCCGGCTCGCCCGATACGGAATTTCAGCAAGACATCCTCGACGCTTACGTCAGTAAAAATCTGCAGGACAATAACGACGCCGTCAAGCATGTCGTCCACGCCCTGAAGCTCAAACCTGATTCTGCACTGGCATGGTTGATGACCAGTGAAATCTTCGAGAATATTCACCAAAAGGACGCTGCCGTTAAGGCGATGGATAAGGCGGCGAGCCTGGCGCCTCATTCTCTTCAGACCTACCAATTGCTCACCCAAGGTCTGAAACACGTGGGTGTGAAACAAGAGAAGATCATCCAGCTTTGGCATGCGTACATTCGCCAAAATCCGC
>CAYWMN010000069.1:0-15970 GCA_964459065.1 uncultured Acidobacteriota bacterium
GCCGCCGGCGCTCCCGACCCCTGGGTGGCGCACCCGCGCAATCTGATTCTGGCGGGGCGCGAAAGCCAATCGAGAGTGATCGAAACCTACCTGAGTCTCGATGGGAACGTGTATTTCAATAACGCCGTCACTGAGATCGTCGCCGAAGAGGGCGCTCGCGTCGATTACGTCAAGGTTCAGCAGGAAAGCGGCGCGGCTTTTCACGTGGCGACGGTTCTGGCGCACGCCGCCCGCAACGCGGGTGTCGAGACGAACTCGTTGCAATTCGGCGCGCGGCTGGGACGCGAAGAAATCACCACGGTTTTGGACGGGGAAGGCGCAGAAGGCATTCTCGGCGGGCTTTACGTCACCAACGGACGCCAGTTGATCGATAACCACACCACCATCGACCATGCGCAACCGCATTGCTCCAGCCGCGAATTCTATAAAGGCATTCTGGACGGCCAATCAACCGGAGTCTTTAACGGAAAGATCATGGTGCGAAAGGACGCGCAGAAAACCGACTCCAAGCAGAGCGACAAGAACCTGCTGCTCTCTGAATCCGCTACGATCAACACCAAGCCGCAGCTTGAGATCTTTGCTGACGACGTCAAGTGTACTCACGGAGCGACGGTGGGCCAGATTGATCCCGAATCGATTTTTTATCTGCGGTCCCGCGGCATCGGCCAGGAAGAAGCCCGAAGCATGCTGACGGTGGCTTTTGCCGGCGAGGTTATCGACCACGTGAAGTTCCAGCCGCTGCGGGAGCAGCTGAAAGCGGCGCTGGCGGCGAAGATGGCCTCAGAGCCGCGCCAACAGGAGGCATAATGGGCACCGCGCACCATGTCATCAAGGAACCGGCCAGCGAGCAATCGAGCCGCTTTCCCGTTGAAGAAATCCGCAAGGACTTTCCTCTCCTGTCGACTACCGTCCACGGCAAGCCGCTCGTCTATCTTGATAACGCCGCCACCAGTCAGAAACCCCAGGCGGTGATTGACGCGGAAGGACAGTTTTATAGCCGGGACTGTTCCAACATTCATCGCGGGGTCCATGAACTGAGCGAGCGGGCCACGGGGTGCTTTGAAGAAGCCCGCACCAAGATGCAGCAGTTCCTGAACGCCCGCCAAAGCCGCGAAATCATCTTTGTGCGTGGGACAACCGAGGCCATCAACCTGGTCGCCAACACTTTTGGCAGAATGCGGGTCGCGGCCGGCGACGAAATTCTGATTACCGCCATGGAGCACCATTCGAACATCGTTCCGTGGCAAATGTTGTGTGAAGAAAAAGGCGCCCGGCTGCGCGTTGCGCCCATCAGCGACAGCGGCGAAATTATCTTTGAAGAATTTGAAAAGCTCCTGGGCCCGCGGACGCGGCTGCTTGCTCTGGTGCACGTTTCCAACGTGCTGGGCACCATTAATCCTGTCCGCGAAATGATCGAGGCGGCGCACCGGCGGAATGTTCCGGTCCTGCTCGACGGCGCCCAGGCGGCTCCGCACCTCAAGGTTGACGTGCAGGCGCTTGACTGTGATTTCTACGCCTTTTCTGGACACAAGCTTTACGGCCCCACCGGAGTGGGCGTGCTTTACGGCAAGGCCGACTTGCTCGAAGCTATGCCGCCTTACCAGGGTGGCGGGGATATGATTCGTTCGGTGACCTTTGAAAAGACCATCTATAACGTCCTGCCGCATAAATTTGAGGCGGGGACGCCCAATATCGCCGGCTCCATCGCCCTTGGCGCAGCGGCGGATTATGTGAACGCCCTTGGACTGGATCGCATTTCCGCTTACGAGGACGATCTGCTGGCATACGGCACACGCGCGCTGGAGGACATTCCGGGGGTGAGAATTATCGGGACGGCGCGTGAAAAGGCCGGCGTACTTTCTTTCGTAATCGAAGGAATTCACCCGCACGATGTGGGCACCGTGCTCGATCAGGAAGGCATTGCGGTGCGAACCGGCCACCACTGTGCTCAACCGCTGATGGAGCGCTTCAAAATTCCGGCCACGACCCGCGCTTCGCTGGCGTTCTATAATACCGAAGGGGAAATTGACGCTCTGGCCGCTGGAATTCGCAAGGTGAAGGAGTTGTTGGGCTGATGTCTGACCTGCGCGGTTTATACCAGGAAGTGATTCTCGATCACAGCAAGAAGCCTCGCAATTTTCGCGCGCTTGAAGGGGCGAGCCGCCATGCGGAAGGTTATAACCCGCTATGCGGCGACAGGATCACGATTTACGTCAAGCTTGAAAATGACCGCATCAGCGACGTCAGCTTTCAGGGCACCGGGTGCGCAATTTCGACTTCCTCGGCGTCGCTGCTGACGGAAACCCTGAAAGGCAAGACGCTGGCCGAAGCCGACGCGCTGTTTGAGCGGTTCCACAAACTGGTGACGGGCCAGGCGAACGGCACCCAGCCGGAGACGGTTCCGCTGGGAAAACTGGAAGTCTTTTCGGGTGTGGCGGAGTTTCCGGTGCGCGTCAAGTGTGCAACACTCGCCTGGCACACCCTGCGGAGCGCGCTGGCGGGTGAAGAGACTGTTACCACCGAATAGGGAATAGCCATGGACGAAAACAAAGAACTCGAGGAACAGAGCGGCGCAACCGGGCACGCCCCGACCGAGCCCGGCAGCACAACCGCTGCGGCGCCCGAAGCCGACGCTTCGGGCAGCCCGGGAGCCGAGGATCTGAAGGAAGAGGTGATCAAGGCGGTCAAGACCGTCTACGATCCCGAGATTCCCGTTGATATTTATGAGCTTGGACTGATCTATGAGATCAGCGTTGAGCCGTCGGCGGAAGTTTCCGTCAAGATGACGCTGACAAGCCCGGCGTGCCCTTCGGCAAGGTCGCTGCCGGGAGAAGTGGAAGACAAGATCCGGGTGATGGCGAACGTGAAAAACGTCAAGGTGGAAGTGGTGTGGGATCCGCCCTGGGACCCGAGCAAAATGTCGGAGGCGGCCCGGTTGCAGCTTGGCATGATGTAGCCATCCCGGGTGAAGGTCCGGCCGGACGGTGACCGGCGGCCGGGGAGATCAAATATGAAGCTGACTTCACAGGAAGAATACGGGCTCCGGTGCCTGCTGCGGATTGCGCGGGAAGGCGAGGGCGGAAGCCTGACGATCCCGAAAATCAGCGAGAAGGAAGGCATTTCGAATTTTTACGTTGCCAAGCTGATGCGAATCCTGCGCCGCGGCGGCCTGGTGAAAAGCGTCCGGGGGCAGGCGGGAGGTTACGCCATGGCGCGGCCGGCGGACCAGATCGTTGTGGGCGAGGCGCTGGCGGTGCTGGGCGGCCGGCTTTACGACCCGGGTTTTTGCGAAGAGCACGCGGGCAGCGAATCCCTGTGCAACAATTCGGTGGATTGCTCGGTCCGCTCGCTGTGGCGCGCCGTGCAGCAGGTGATCGACCAGGTCCTGAGCCGGACCACCCTGAAAGACCTTCTCTCAAACGAGCAGCAGATGACGTCCTGGACCGGACACCTGGTGAAAGTGTCGCCCGCTCCAGCGGCGCCGGCAACAGTCCCCTTGGATTCCCCAAAGTAAGACGGTTCCGGGTTGCTCAGCGGGATCTCGCACAAGACTCCATTGATTCCAATTCCCATAATCGAGGCCTCTGCACAACGATGACTGATTCCACACGGAGCCCGTTGGCTGACTTTCATCTTTCCCAAAATGCCACCCTTGGCGAGTATCACGGCGCAATCGTTCCCGCGCGGTTCACGAACCCCCGCGAAGAACACCTGGCAGCGCGCAACGCCGCCGGCCTTTTTGATTTCTCGTTTCGGGCCAAGTTCGCCATGAAAGGCCGGGACCGCGTGCGCTTTCTGCACCGGATCGTTTCCAATGACGTCAAAAGCCTGGCGGCCGGGCAGGGAGTCTATGCCACTCTGCTGAACGCCCAGGGGCAGATCCTTGCCGACCTGCGGATTTACGCCGCTAGCGACCATCTGCTGGTGGATACCGATGCCGACCTCCGCGCTAAAGCCATCGAGATTCTTCGCCGATACATCATTGGGGATCAGGTCGAAGTGGAGCCGCTGGACCTCTATGCCCTGGCGGTTGAAGGCCCGCGTGCTCCGGGTCTGGTTGAGAAGACGCTGCATATCGATTTGCCCCCTTTGAAAGAATTCGAGCATTTTGCAACCAATTACGCGGGGTTCCCGATTCGAGTGGTTCGCATGAGCAATTGTGGCGAGCAAGGTTACGAGATCTGGGTGGGGGCAAAGGGCATGATGGGTTTGTGGGGAGCTGCGTGCGGCCAGGCCCCGACCTACGAGATGCTGCCCTGTGGAACCGAAGCGCTGGAATCCCTGCGCATTGAAGCCGGGATTCCCCGATACGGCGCAGAATTAAACGAAGATACTCTGCCTCTCGAAGCGAATTTGCTGAATGCGCTCAGCTTCAACAAGGGATGCTATGTGGGACAGGAAATTGTGGAGCGGGCGCGAAGCCGCGGACACGTCAACTGGAAGCTGGCCGGGTTGCAGGTCGAGGCGGGCGATCCTCCGGCGTGCGGAGAGAAATTGATTTTCGAAGAGAAGGAAGTCGGAGAGATCACAAGTTCCTGCCTGTCACCCACTTTTCTAAAACCTCTGGCGATGGGTTACGTGCGCCGAGAGCAGGCGCAACAGGGAACCCGGCTGAAAACCGCTTCCGGCTCAGGCGCGGAAGTTCGGGACCTTCCCTTTTATCACCGGTCGCCTCAAAACACCAAGGGTTGACAATCGATGCCACTGACGCTAGCTCCAAAGACTTCGCGCGGGTTTTCTGTCATGGAGTTGGTGATTGTCGTGGTGATCCTCCTGGTTCTCGCAGCCATTGAAATTCCCAACCTGATGCAGGCCCGAATTGCCGCCAATCAGGCGGCTGCCGTGGCCTCTCTCAAAACCCTGGAGACGGCGGAAGCGACCTACGCGGTTACGTATAATCAAGGCTACTCGCCGACTCTGGCGGAATTGGGTCCCTCGAAGGGGTCATCCTCTCCCCAGGCCGCGGATTTGGTGGACAGGCTTTTGGCAGGCGGTGAAAAGGGCGGATATACCTATGCCTATGTCCCCGGGCCCGTGGTGGACGGCAAGATTAACACCTATACCCTGAAAGCGATCCCCTCGGAGCCGTGCGTTTCAGGTTATCAGTCCTATACGCTGATACCTTCGAACCAGGTAACGATTACCGCGCAGAACTTTGCCACGGCTGAGAAAAATAACTTCGTAGCCCAGGTCCTGATCGGATCAATGGGAGGCGGGGCCGTGGGATGCGGCAGTCCGTGAAAACCCTCCTTAGAAGAACCTCAAAGCAGTCCAATAGAACTGAAAGTTTATAGCTTTGCGCTGGGTCGAAAGCTTTGCCGGCGCGGCGCAAGCCCTCTCAACGCCGCCGAAAAGCAAGACTTGCCGATCAAAACCGGAGCCGGTGCTAGAAGAGAGAGCATTTTCGTCTTTCGGTCTCTCATGCGTGTTCTACAGACTGACGATTCGAATAGTAATGGAAAAGCGAAGCGACAGGCTGAAACAGAGCAGGGTTTGAGTTCGGGAGCGTCGGCATCCGATTCCGGTATCGATGATGTTTCATAACAAATCCCGCATCCGCAGGTCTGACCGGGTCATGGTTACGGTCGCTCTGCAGGTGCAGGGGACCACCGAAGAAGGCGATGCCTTTGAGTGCCTGGGTTATGCAACCTGCATTAATCGATTTGGCGCACAAATCAAGATCGACCAACCCCTGAAGCCCGCCCGCCAATTCCATCTGACCAATCTGGATAATGGGGCGAAGGGGGACTTCCGGATTGTGGGAATCCTGCGTTCTACCTCCGCCGGCCCTGTCGAGTTCGGGGTGGAAGCCCTTGGTGACTACCCCACTTTTTGGGGAATCGAATTTCCGCCCCAGCCCAAGAAACTCTCCGAACCGCGAGCGTTGCTGGAATGCCGCCGCTGTCATACCGTCAAGTTTCTGCCGCTGTCGTTCTCAGAAGTGGATGTCCTTGAGTCCGGCGGAGTTCTGCTCCGCCCCTGCAGTGCCTGCGCAAGCCTGACGTCGTGGGGATATGCAATGCAAGACTCCAGCGAGGAAGCGGCTGCGAAGGCGGAGAGCCAGGGCCACGAACCCTCCGCGGGCGGTTCCATGGTTGAGAAAGAGATGGGGGATCATCCCGCCTTCGTGCAGCGGCCCATTTCAATTCAAACCTCCGCCGGGCAGGAAGACAAAGCACAAACGGAAAGTCTTTCCAAAAAAGGACTCAGCTGCAGCAGCGAGAAAGTGTATGAAGTCAACCAGGA
The DNA here is from genome assembly GCA_964459065.1 of uncultured Acidobacteriota bacterium. GTDB lineage: Bacteria > Acidobacteriota > Terriglobia > UBA7540 > UBA7540 > JAMCXS01. The sequence continues at coordinate 6,247 of CAYWMN010000069.1, forward strand.
AGTAACCCTTAAATGGGCGAACCCGAGTACCGGCCTGCAGGTTCAGGCGCGAGGCCGCATCCTTCGCCGCCATGATCTCGGAGGCAGTAAACGGAAGATCTACAACATCCGTTACGAGTCTCCCATAACCGTGCTGCCCGCCGTCTCTTCTACCGGGATCCGGAAGTTTTATCTGGCCTTTGCCGCCGTCACAGCAGGCGCGGCAGTGCTCACCGGGGCGAGCGTTCAAGAGCTCGCTGCCAGGATCTTTATGTCCGATGGAAGTGTTCGTCGAATCGCCTGCGCCGGAGGAGTTCTTCTGCTGGTCTACGTTGCCTACAGGATCTGGAAGTCTATCCTGCAACGGGAACCGGAAGCCCAGGCGACTTTCAAGAAGCGGCACCGGATCACGGTCGTCCTGGTCGTCGCAGTCTTTGGATTGGCGATAGCTCTGGGAGCGGGAAAGGGGATCCATCAACACACGGGCCGTTTGGAGGTGCAAGGATTTTTGCGCGACCTGACCCTATCCGAAACTGTGGAAAAAAATATCGACGCTGCCGAGAATCGAGTGTTTACCAGCCCAAGCGACTATGTTGACGGATGCGCAACCTTGCAACTGCTGGCCGCACAGTGGAAAGTGAGACTCGATAACGTTTCGATCGACGCCGTCCATTTTGCCCGGCAGAGCCGGTGGCAAAAACCAAAACTTGCGAAGGCCATGGAGCGCATTCAAGAAATCATCAATCTGAACCGGCAAAAACTTCGGCTCATTCAAGAACAGGCGGCGCTCCGAACAGCGGCCCGGAGCATCCCCCCGCATGAGCAAGACGCCTTTTGGCTGTCCCACTTTGAACCGTTACGCAACCAGATCCTCCACCTTAACGCTCGCAAGGACCGGCTCCTGCAATCCTCAGCGGGCGACATTTAACTCCCACCCCTGGACCGCAGAAGCCGTCGACTGGAAAGCCCTTGGGGGTGGGGCCTGATTTGAAACGTGTGCGTATTGGAAAATCGCAACGGCGGCGTTGATTCTCCGGTAGCCGTCCGGAACCTGGTTGGGCCGGCGAGACTCACGGCATATTGATGCGCCTTCGGGGGATATGGTATGTTTATCGATTAGCACTTTGCAATCAGAGTCTCCCAGGACTCCTGAAGCGTCCTCTATGGCGAAAAAGGTTACGGAAAATGGCGAGCCGGCAATAAAAGACGCGCCCCACTCTGCTCGCCCTCCTGTTTCCTCAGGCAATTTGTTCGGGGTGTGCCTCGCAGCATGGCTTGTTCCAGGATTGGGCCATCTGTTGCTGGGCCGCAGGTGGCGAGCCCTGGTTCTGTTTGTTTCAATCGTCGGCATGTTCGTGATGGGAATTGCCATGCAGGGACAATATTTCTCCCTTGCGTCAAGCTCCTACCTTCACTCGCTGGGCTACCTGGCGGAACTCGCCGTGGGTGCTCCCATGCGGGTTGCCACCTTTTTCGGATACGGCGGTGGCAACATCTACTTTGCTTGCTCTGATTACGGGACGGCCTACTTGATTGCCGCCGGCATGCTGAACGTGCTGACGATCCTGGATGCTTACGATATTGCCTGGGGCAGAAAAGCCTAGGAACAATGGAATTCGGGGTGCAATGAGTGTTCGACAGAGCTCCCTGGGTCTGCCACAAAAGGTAAAGCAATGATCCTTTCGCATTTTACAGCCCTCGTGGTGTTCTCTTTTCTCGTTTCGGTGGTCTTCGCCGTTCTCAGTAAGGACAGTTTGCGGGCCCAAGTGATTTACGGCGCCAAAGTGTTTATAGCCTTTGTGGGAATTGCCGTGCTACTCGGCTGGATCATGTATCCATTTGCCTGAGCCGTGCTCACTTCCGTAACCTTTCCAACCCTCAAAATCTTCCTTTGACCTCGGCATGAATTGCGATATCCTGCCGGAGCCTCTTTTGATCTAAGACTCAACTGGTTGATCCCTTGAACACGACGCAGCAGAACTTTCCATTCACCGGCACCCCGAGTTCGAGCGTAACCAACGCGCGCCGATGGACTATCGTGTGGCTGCTGTTTGCAGCCTCGCTCATCAACTACCTTGACCGCGCCACAATCTCTTTTGCGCTGCCGCTGATTTCCCATGATCTGCATCTTGGACCCGAGTCCAAGGGGGTGCTGCTTTCCGCGTTCTTCTGGTCGTACACGCTGATGCAAATCCCCATGGGACTGATGGTGGACCGCTTGAACCTGCTCTGGGTTTACGCGGTGGCCTTTTCACTGTGGTCATTGGCGCAAGGGCTTACGGGGCTGGCCGGAAGCCTGCTGGTCCTGATATTGCTGCGCATTTTGCTGGGCATTGGAGAGTCCATTTACCTTCCGGGAGGACTCAGAATCGTCAGCCGTCTTTTTGGCCCCTCGGAGCGCGGATTGCCCTCGGGAATCTTTGATTTCGGCACGCGGACAGGCCTGGTGGTAGAGGGTGTTCTGCTTCCCTGGCTCCTGGTTCACTATGGCTGGAGGGACACGTTTGTCCTGGTGGGGTTGACGGCGTTTCTCTGGCTGATTCCGTGGTTGTCCGTCTTCCCTCGGGAGGTGGCGAAGAGGAAAGAAATCGCGCCCCGGGAGTTCGTCCCGAAGCGCTTCCGGCTTGCACATTTTAACCGCAACCTGCTGGGAATCTGCCTGGGCTTCTTCTGCTTTGACTATTTCTGGTACTTGATGCTGACCTGGCTGCCTGACTACTTGTATGAAGCCCGGCACATGAGCATTCTGAAGGCGGGAATTTTTGCTGCGGTCCCCTACGCGGTCTTCGGCCTGTCGGAACCGGTGGGCGGCTGGATCTCGGACCGCCTGATTCGCCGGGGGTGGGATGAAACTCGCACGCGGAAAGGAATGATTTCATTCGCCTTCATGTTCGGCCTGCTGATGATTCCGGCGGCGATGGCCCGGACGGCAGAAATGGCGGTCGGTCTCATTATTGCCTCCGGCCTGGTCGGACTTGCCTCGGCCAATGTTCTGGTGATGGTTCAGGCCTGTGCTCCCCAGAATGAAGTCGGCGTGTGGACAGGGATTCAGAATTTTTCCGGGGGCATCGCCGGCATCACCGCTCCAGCTGTGACCGGAGTTCTGATTGAATTAACGGGCTCTTTCCGCCCGGCGCTTATCCTGGCGCCCCTGCTGCTGGTGAGCGGGTTGTTATCCTACTGGTTCATCGTGGAAAGACTGGAGCCGCCGGCGCCTGACCGGGAAACAGCGGTTGCGGTAGAATAAGACGGCTCTTCCAAATGACGGAAAGTCCGTGAGGCGCGGGCTCGCATGTCGTACTCGGCGCGTGGAAGAGGTAAAATTCCAGGGGGATTAAAACGGATTGAAGATGGAGCGAGGCGGCGGTCTGTTTCTTCAAGCGCCCCGCAACCCGAGGCGCCGAAGCGATTTGCTATCCCATGAATCTTCCTTTAACTCCAGTCCGATTCAAGAAACATGCGGCGCGGTTGTTCGGCCGTAAACAAGGCGTGGTGTGCGGCCGCCTTCGGCTGACCTACCAGGAATTTAACGAGCGTTGCGACCGGCTTTCCAGCGCTCTGCGGAAGCTGGGAATCCAGACCGGCGACCGCGTCGCCTACTTGAGTTTTAATTGCCACCGTTTGCTGGAAGGCTACTTCGGCGTTCCCCAGATCGGAGCCATTCTGCTGCCTCTTAACATTCGGCTGGCGTCCGAAGAACTCGCTTACATCCTGAATGACGCAACACCCCGGCTGCTGTTCTTCGACCCGGAATTTATTCCCCTGGTCGAGACTTTGCGGCCGGGCCTGCCATCGGTTGAGCACCTCGTCGCGCTGCACGGCGCAAAGCCCTCCTGGGCCCATCCCAGGCCCTATGACGAGTTACTGGCTGAGGCTGAGCCCGAGGAAATCGACTACCGCGGGATTGATGAAAACTCCGTTGCCGAGCTGTTTTATACCAGCGGGACCACCGCGTATCCCAAAGGGGTCATGCTGACCCACCGGAATCTCTACCTGCACGCCTTGTATCGAGCCCAGGCGCTCAAGAGCAGCGACCAGGAAGTCGGCCTCTACACCGTTCCCTTATTCCACGTCAACAGCTGGGGGTCACCCCATGTCCTGACACTGGCGGGCGGCCGTCATATCGTTATGAAAAAGTTCGATCCCGTGGAGTCGCTCAAGCTGATTCAAGCGGAACGGGTGACCCTGCTGCAGATGGTTCCCACGATGGCCACGGCGCTGATCAATCATCCGGACTTTGCCCGGTACGATCTCTCCAGCGTGAGGGAGATGCTCGTCGGTGGCGCGCCGGCAAGCGTTGCGCTGATTCGTGAGATCGAAGAGAAAATGCCGGGCTGTCAGGCAACCGGCGGATACGGCTTAACCGAAACCAGCCCGGTTATTGCGCACTCTCGCATCAAGGACCATCTATCGGGCGATCCCGAAGAAGAGCAATTGCGGCGCAAGGCTACCGCGGGACTGGCGCTTGCGGGTGCGGAGATCCGGGTGGTCGACGTCCATGGCAGGGACGTGAAAGCCGACAATCAGGAAATCGGCGAGGTCATCGTGCGCGGCGACGTGGTGATGGCCGGCTACTGGAACGAGCCTGAAGCCACGGCTGAGGCAATCCGCGATGGTTGGCTCCATACCGGCGACCTTGCGACGATCGACGAAGAAGGTTATCTCCTGATTCACGACCGCACCAAGGATATGATTTTAAGCGGGGGAGAAAATATCGCTTCAGCAGAGGTTGAACGAATCCTCTCCGCCCATCCTGCGGTGCTGGAATGCGCCGTGGTTGCCGTGCCGGATGAGAAGTGGGGCGAGGTTCCCAAGGCTCTCATCACGCCAAGGGCCGGCCACAAAATTACCGAAGCGGAAATTCTGGATCACTGCCGGAAACACCTGGCGAGATTCAAAGTTCCCAAATCGGTGGAATTTGTTGAAAATCTGCCGAAAGGCGGGACAGGGAAAATTCTCAAGAAGGTTTTGCGGGAGAAATACTGGGCGGGCAGAACCCGCCGCGTGCAGTAGATCGTCGTACCAGGCATTCGTCGCCAGAGTCAATTCATTCTCAAACCAGCGGGAAGGAGTCAAACCGTGAGCGTTTGGGCACAGCCTCTCAATCCCCTCCATGCCATCGGGCTCTCCGCTCTGGCCGCAGCGGTTCCCATTTTTCTGTTGCTCGTTTTGATGGGCGGTCTTCGCAAGTCAGGCTATTTTTCCGCGGCGTGGGCTCTCGGGGCGACGGGCCTCATCGCGGTAGCGGTCTGGCACATGCCGCTGAAACTCGCTCTCTCCAGCATGATCTACGGAGGGGTCTACGGCGTGTGGCCCATCATGTGGATTGTGCTGGCCGCGCTCTGGCTTTATAACCTCACGGTTGATACAGGCAAATTTGACCTTCTCCGGCAGTGGATGAAAGAACATGCTTCCGGAGACATGTGCATTCAAGCCATCCTGGTGGCTTTTTGTTTTGGAGCGTTGCTGGAGGGCACGGCGGGTTTTGGAGCGCCCGTCGCAGTGGCCGCCTTTCTTCTGGTGGGTCTCGGGTTCAGTGCCCGAAAGGCCGTGACCTTATCGCTTCTGGCTAATACGGCGCCGGTGGCTTTCGGCGGACTGGGGATCCCCATTGTCGCCCTCGCGGCAGTGACGGGGCTTGATCAGATGAAGCTCTCGGCCATGGTGGGACGGCAGCTTCCTTTCTTGTCTTTCCTGCTCCCGGCTTTTCTTGTCCTGGTCGCGGCCGGCCGGAAAGGGTTGAAAGCAACGTGGCCGGCGGCCCTGGTTGCAGGAGGAAGCTTCGCGCTCGTGCAATTCGCGGTGTCCAATTATTGGGGTCCGTACGCCGCTGATATTCTTGCCTCGCTGGGCGCCATCGCAGCGATGATTGCGTTCCTGCGTTTTTGGACGCCGCCAGGTGGTATGGCGCGCTCGGGCGCCCCGGAGGATCGCGAGGCGGTGGCGCAGCTTTCTTCCCGCGAGGCGGCGATCGCCTGGGCTCCGTGGGCGATTCTGGCCGGGGTGATGGTGTTTTGGTCCTATTTCAAATTGTTTGACGATGCGCAGATTGCCGTTCACGTGCCATTCCTCCATGGTGCGGTTTTTATAACCTTGTACCACCGAACTTACAGCGCCATTTATAGTTTTCAGCCTTTGGCTGCCGGGACGGCTGCCTTGACCGCCGTGGTGATTACGGCGCTGATTCTGCGCGCGTCCCCCACGATCGTGCTCCGGTCCGGGGCAAAGACCTTTCGGCAGCTCCTGTTGCCGGGAGTCACGGTCGTCTTGATTGTTGCTTTAGCCTTTCTCTATAACTACTCGGGCATGGCCTATACTCTGGGCGCGGCGCTTGCCAGCCTGGGCAGCCTGTTCCCCTTTGTCAGCGGCTTCCTCGGATGGCTTGCCTGCTTCCTGAGCGGAAGCGACACAGCCAGCAACCTGCTTTTCGGCAACTTGCAGGTGGCTGTGGCCCACCAGATTGGCGTGAATCCGATCCTGCTGGCCGCCACCAATTCCTCGGGCGCGGTCACCGGCAAAATGATTTCTCCCCAGAACATTGCGGTGGGCGTTACCACGGTGGGCCTTATCGGCAAGGAAGGTGAAGTGCTTCGCTCGACCATCTGGTACAGCATTTTGCTGGCGCTGGGCTTGAGCGTCCTCGCCTTTGCGCAAGCCTATTGGTTGAAGTGGATGATTCCATAAAAGGGAATTCTTTCGCCGGCAAGATTGCTTCATCTCAAACTTTCAAATCTCCCAATGCGTAGTCGTCGGCTACGCGTCAGGCAATGAGTGTTTTACGGCGCTGAGTTTTGGCGTTAATATCGGGTGTCGGAATCTGAACGGTCCGCGAGGGGAATACCTATGAATCGTCGTAACGCCATCAAGACCTTGGCAGGAGCCGTGGCTGCACCCGCGCTCGCGCGGGGCGCTTCATCGGGTGCGGCGTCACAAGAATCAAAACCGAATCTTCTCTTCATCATCTGCGACGAATTGCGTTACGACTCAACGGCGGCCTATGGAAATCGAGACCTCCGCGTTCCGAATCTCAACAAGCTGGCCAGCCAGTCCGTGGTATACAGGAATGCTTACGTTTCGCAGCCCGTGTGCACGCCCTCCCGTTCAACCTTGCTGACAGGGCTATGGCCGCACACGAATGGATGCACGGCCAACAACATTCCGCTCAAGCCAACGGCTCAATGCGTTCCGCAACTTCTGGATGATCCGGCCTACCGGACCGCCTATTACGGCAAGTGGCACCTCGGGGATGAAATCTTCGCGCAGCACGGCTTCCAGGAATGGATCTCCATCGAGGATATGTACCACAAGTATTACCGTCCCGGACGCAACCAGGACGCGAAGAGCAGCTATTGGCACTACCTGAACGGCCTCGGTTACCCGACGGGCAAGAACGGTTACTATAGCCGTACCTTCGCCAGAAATCTTGAGTATCAGCGGTCAAAACCCTGTTTTCTTCAGAAGAAGGCCTGCGAATTTCTGGAGCGGAATCAGAAAAATCCTTTTGTGCTGTACGTAAGCTTCCTGGCTCCGCACATGCCGTTCACCGGCCCGTTGAATGCGCTTTACAATCCTGAAGAATACAATCCTTACAAGCTCTATCTGCCCTCGAACCTGAAAGCCGCCCCTGGCCCGGATGATCCGCTGCGTTACCGCCTGCTGCATGCCACGATGAAGCGCAGCCCGGAGGCCTGGCGGAAAATGACCGCAAACTATTGGGGACTGATCACCGAGATTGACTTGTCCGTGGGCCTGATTCTGAAGCGGCTGGAAGATCTGGGCCTTGCGGACAATACTCTGGTGGTCTTCACCACGGACCACGGCGACATGATGGCGTCCCACGGCATGATTGCCAAGACGGTCATGTATCAGGAATCGGCTCGAGTTCCGCTGATGATGCGTATTCCCTGGCTCGCCCGGTCGGGGCGGAAGATCATGGAGCAGGTAAGCGACATCGACATGGTCCCGACCCTGTTGGACTTGTTGGGGAAGCGTCCCCAACCCGGCCTCCAGGGCAGGTCAATGCGAGAAGTCATGGAGCGCCGCCGCCCGCCAAGGGACGTGTTCATTGAGTGGAATCCTCAGAACGATCGCTGGCAAAGCGACGCTCCCGATTCCATCCCGGGAGTTTCCGCCGAAGCCAGAAAGCGCGCAGCAAGGGCTTCGATCCGGACGATCATCACGCCGGATGGGTGGAAACTCTGCTGGAGCAACTACGACAAGTCCCAGCTTTTCAACTTGCGGATGGATCCGGGTGAAACGGAAAACCTCTTTTACTCAGGGAAATATCGCTCGGTCATTTCCTCACTGTGTAATAAGATTCACCGCTGGCAGCAGGCTACCGGAGACTCTGTCAAACTGAGTTTGTAAGGGACTGATCCGTATTGGGCAGCTCGCGCACGGGCGCTGCAGGCTGGCCTAAGTAGGTCTTCTTCCGCGGGAAAGGGTTCGTCCCGGAACCCGCCCCGGGGCAATCGCTTCAGGCGTCCACCTGCGTTATCACTCAGGCCTGTCGGCCACCCCCATCTATGCTGCGGTAATTCTCACATTTTTGACAGCTCAACTCACCTTCCGGCGCGGCGTCGTTATGGTTGCGCAAGCGGCCCCAAATAACGGAGTTTACCTGGATTTAACCAACGGCTTGTAACAAATCGGTCACTCTGAACGTTCAAAGGTATAGACGATCAAGCGCCCATGCAGCATGACCGCCTAAAAGGAGGGTACAACGATGACGGAAGAAACGAGAAGAGTGATCGGGCTGGACCGTGGCGATCTCTTGTCATGGAAAAAAGGGGGCCGATCCCAGAAGGCAAAAACACTCCTGTTTGTAGCTGCAATTTCCATCACGATGCTGGTTGGATTGGGGATGTTGTCGGCCGCTCCGCTGCCGCAGTATGGCCGAGAGCGTCGGCCCCGGCAATGGAATCCCGATCAGCAACTGGCTCGCATGACCGAGCGCTTGCATCTAACAGACGATCAGCAAGCCCGGATCAAGCCGATTTTGGAGGAGCAGCATACGCGGATGATGGCTCTCCGGGAAAACACTTCGATGTCCCGGCAAGACCGGTTTGCCCAGTTCCGCGAGGTGCGGAAGGAGACCTTTGAAAAGATGAAACCTATCCTGACGGGCAAACAGCGGAAAGAACTGAAAAAGATGGAACAAATGCGGCACGAGAGGCGGATGCATCGAAGGTTGAACTGACCTCTTGGCGCAGTTGAATTTCTGAAGGTCCGTCACGTTTCTTCGCGGGCGGTGAGGTTCGTAAATAACCTGAAGTGGTGGAGGACTATGAAGATTTTTGTGGCTGTTTTTGCGGTTTTGCTAATGGCGTGCTGATTTCACTGCCATCGGTTCCCCCGGACGGAGCGCCGGACGTGGCGGGGTCTCTGATCTTCGGCATCGGAACTCAGTCCGATAATGCTATGGGCAGCGCAGCAGTTTATATAACGGACGCCAACGGCAACATCCAGTCAACCTATAACAACGTTGCCTATCCCGGTTTTATCGATAGTGGATCAAACAGCCTCTACTTTTGGATCATGCCACGCTTGGTATTCCTGACTGCTCGGATGCTCCGGGCTTTTATTGTTCGGGGTCTACCCTGAATTACACGGTGACCAATACAGGGTTGGTCGGTACGGCAGGTCCGGTCTCTTTAACCATTGCGAATGCTGATACCCCGTTCAATACTGCCAACACGGCTTTTGATAATCTGGGCGGCGACAGCGGGACCGGCCCCTCCACGGA
>CAYWMN010000070.1:0-1667 GCA_964459065.1 uncultured Acidobacteriota bacterium
TTCATCAGCCGGCCGGAAGAGATCTGGCTCTACTACGCGGTCTCGAACCACACCCACGGCAACTACGACGTGAAGCGCGATAAGCACGTCGGCACCATCACCCGGGCGCGCCTGCGCAGGGATGGGTTCATCTCCGCCGACGCCGATTACGAGGGCGGCGAATTCACGACTCCGCCGCTGCTGTTTTCCGGACGCCAACTTGTCCTGAATGTCGATACCGGCGCCGGTGGATGCGTGCGCGTTGAAATTCAACCGGCCACCGGACTCGCGATTGAGGGGTTTTCCGCCGGAGACTGCGAACCGATGAACGGGAATTTCATCAGGAAGGTTGTTTCCTGGCGCGGCAAACGGGAAGCGAAAAATAGGACGGATGTGAGCCAGCTTGCCGGGAAACCCGTCCGGCTCCATTTTGTGATGAACGATGCGAAGCTCTATTCTTTCAAATTCGAATAGGCGGCGGACTCCGCGTCTGCTTCCCAGTCTTCAATGGTATCCTAGAGGATCGGCGACGGACCGGCTGCTTTCAGCCGGCCGGCGGCGCCTTTGTTCAATTCCACAATCGCATCCGCAGGAGGAACGATGATCTGGCCAGGAAACTTTCCATTTGCATTAATGGCGGACGGCGCCACCAACCTGACGAGCGGCGGTGAAACACCCAAGACAGGAATCAGCAGGACCGTGTTCGGCAAAATGCTCGACGGGCGGAAAATCTATCTCTACACCCTCATCAACAAGAACGGCATCCGCGTGGAGATCACCAACTACGGCGGCAAAATCGTTCGCCTGTGGATTCCTGATCGGAATGGAAAGTTGGCGGATGTGGTTCTGGGATTTGACGAGCTGGCCCCCTACATCGGACCCGAGCCGCATTTCGGAACGCTGATCGGCCGGTTTGGCAATCGCATCGCGGGCGGCCGATTCACGCTCGACGGCGTGAAATATCAGTTGCCGCTCAACCGCCCTCCGAACTCGCTGCACGGCGGCATGGAAGGATTCGACAAGAAAGTCTGGGAGCCCCGCGAACTCTCCGGGAATTCTCCCGCGCTCGAACTAACCTATCTGAGTGCGGATGGCGAAGAACATTTCCCAGGCAACCTCGCCGCCAAGGCCGTCTACACGCTGACCGACGATAACGAGCTGCGACTCGATTACTCCGCCACCACCGATAAACCAACCATTGTGAACCTGACCAATCACTCCTATTTCAACCTGGCGGGCCACGGCAACGGAGACATCCTCGGCCACCAGATGACGATCCATGCGGACCAGTTTACGCCGACCGATTCCAATCAGATTCCCACGGGCGAAATCCGTAATGTCGATTCCACGCCGTTCGATTTCCGCAAGCCGGTCGCAATCGGCGCGCGAATCGACCAGGACGATCCGCAGTTAAACTACGGCCGCGGTTACGACCACAATTTCGTGCTGAAACACAAGGGTCATGATCTGGTGCCGGCCGCGCTCGCCGTCGAGCCCGCCTCAGGCCGCGTCATGGAAGTTCTAACCACCCAACCCGGCGTTCAATTCTACACAGGTAACTTTCTGGACGGCAGCCATCGCGGCAAACAGGGCAAGACTTATCCGCGCAGGTCCGCATTCTGCCTCGAGACGCAGCACTTTCCGGATGGTCCCAATCATCCCAATTTCCCCTCCACGGTCCTCCGGCC
>CAYWMN010000070.1:1767-15890 GCA_964459065.1 uncultured Acidobacteriota bacterium
TAGATTAGAAGATCGATCACTGGTGTGTAGAATTCCAAGCTAAGGAGAACTCCCATGAAGAAAACCGTACTAGCGCTCTTCGCGGCTTTTGCGTTGAGCGCGGCTTTGTTGCCGGCCCAGGGACGCGGCGGTGGCCAGCGCGGCGGCGGAATGCAGCGCGGTGGCCAAGGCCAGGCACCCACCATGGGCCAGGGGCAGCAAATGGGAAAGCAAGCGGGCCAAGGCACCATGCAGCGAGACCGCATCCGCGCTACGGACCAACAACAGGATCAACTCCGCACCTGCGATCGGACCAGCGACCAGATCCGAACCCGCGCCCGAGACATGGCGAAGTCAGCCCGAAGCTCTAACTTCAGCGCCGACCAGGCGCGCCAGCAGCGCGACCAGATCCGCGATCAGCTTCAAACCATGCAAGAACAACACGAACAAGTCATGAACGGACTTTCCGCGGAGCAGAAAAACGCCGTGCAAGACCGTACCCAGAAGATGGAACAAATCCGCGACAGAGTAAACAACCAATTCCAGCAAATGGACGCCGAACTCAACCAGCCGGAACCCAACCGGAAACTGGTCCGTGAACGCGCCCGCGACATGGACAAATCCATGAAGAAATGGCAGAAAGAATACCGCAAGATGCAGGGTGAATTGGGAGCCGAGTCCTGAGCAGTTACAGCAAAGGAGCACCGCGATGAAAACTCTGGGCAAAATGACGCTGCCCGCAGCCCTTGTCCTGGCCGCCTTTCTGTTGCCGCCTCTTCTGAATGCGCAAGGGGGGCCAGGATCCGGCTGGCGGGTTATGAGATATGACCCGGCAACCGAGACGACGGTAACCGGGACGGTCGAGCATGTGAAAACCGTCCCGGCGCGCCGCGCCGGGCATGGCATTCACTTGTTGCTGAAAACTTCAGCAACAACTTTGGACGTCCACCTGGGCCCCAAAGCTTTTTTGAAAGAGAAAGGATTCAGTGTGGACAAGGGAGATCAGGTTGAGGTAACCGGGTCAAAGGTAACCTTGAAAAGCGGTGAAGCCCTCATCGCGCGAAAAATTAAGAAGGGGGACACGACCCTCATCTTACGCAACGAACAGGGTGTCCCCATGTGGTCACGAAGCAGGCGGCGGTGATTTCAGCGGCTTCGCGTCGTGAATGGGGAGAGTCCCTAAGGGGACTCTCCCAATAATTTTGCCTGGATTCCTAGTGGACCGGCGAAAAAATGGCCGCCATCCCCCCACCGGAGGCCAACTGGACCGCCAAATCATCCTTGGACGTCACGTGTTTTGAACTAATCCTAAGGCTGGTCGCGTCTTGATCAGCGTTGGGCCCATCAGCGAATATTTCAACTTTCCACTGCCCTTTGCCCAGAAAGCCGAGCGGAATCTGAAGCGCCCGCGCGGTCCAGTTGGTCATACTGCCCAGATACCAATGGCTCCCACGACGCCGCGCGATGGTTACGTACTGGCCGGGCTCGCCGTTAAGGACTTTGGTTTCGTCCCACACTGTAGGAACCTTCTTCAGGAACTCGAACCCGGGCTGCCCAAGGTAATCTGCGGGGTAATCAGAAAGCATTTGAAGCGGGCTCAGGTACACAACGTACATCGCCAGTTGATTGGCCCGGGTGCCCTGGCACATGGGCCGGAGGTGCTGCGGCTTGAACTGCTCGCGCGTGGCATTGTGAAAGCATCCCGGCGTGTAGTCCATCGGGCCCGCCAGCATGCGGGTAAAGGGAATGGTTACATCGTGCTCAGGGGTTTCAAGACGGCTCCATTTGTTGTACTCAAGTCCCATGACGCCTTCCCGGGTCAGCAGGTTCGGATAGGCCCTGCGGAGCCCCGCCGGCTTGTAGGCGCCGTGAATATCAACCAGCAGGTGGTAGCGCGCGGCCGTGCTGACGATCTTTCGATAGAGATTGACGATCGCCTGGTCATCCGGAACCTTGTCCATAAAGTCTACTTTGACTCCTGTCACTCCCCATTTCTCGTAAAGTGCAAAAGCCCGGTCCATGTCCCTGGCAGCCGCCGTCCAGTGAATCCACAAAAGAACTTTGACGTTTCGCTGCTTTGCGTACCGGAGAATCGCCGGGATATTAACCTGGGGAACCCATCGCGTGATGTCGTTTTCAACGCACCAGTTCCGGTGCGGAATGCTCGACTGGCCCGGCTTGAGTTTCGCACACACGCCGCCATAGTCCGGCGACCACCCGGCGTCAAGCAACATGTAGGGCAGATGGGCGCGGGCCGAGAAATCAATGTAGTGCTCCATGGTGGCCGTGTTCATCCCGGGTTTAAAGCTGACGTCTTTTGCGTAATCGCCCGACCACCAGTCCCAAGACGTCTTGCCCGGCTGGATCCAGGACGTGTCGCTGATTTGCGAGGGTTCACTCAGATTGAGAATCATGGGATCGGAAGCCTCAATAAGCCCGCCGGCCTGCGATGCAACAAGAAGCACGCGCCAGGGAGTAGACTTCGGAGTCTCACCCACGACGGCCTCATCGAGATGCTCCGGAACCGGTACGAGCTTGCCCCGAAGCCCGTGAGGAACGCCGGGAGCCCCCTGCACGTACAATCCGGCATAGTCGGTGAGATTGGCCTCCAGCAGTGAAACCCACGGTCCTCCGTCAAGATTCAAGGTCAGCGGCAGCGCCACCACGGAGGCCGGTTGGATGTCATCCAGTTTGACGGGACGAAAGGGACCTTCATAGTTGTTGTTGAAGCTGCCGGGCTCAAGCGCATAGGCAGAGCCTTGCCGGCTGAAATAGAACCCCGTCTCTTCATTGGAGATGGCGAATTTACCAAGTGACGGCTGCTGCGGGAGAACGTAACGGAACGCCACACCCGTATCAAAAGCGCGAAACACAATATCAAGCCGCCGGTGGGGCGCGCGCGTTTCGCGCAGAGAGACCGTCAATTGGTTGTAATGATCCCGGATGCGGCTTTCCGCACCGAAAGCCCAATCCCACGTCACGTCCCTGGATGAACGCTTCGTGCCGACAATGTCAAAGTCCTGGTCGAGCGCCGGAGCACCCTTGAATCGAATGCCCATGGGCGAATCCGCCAGGATGGGCTTGCCCTGGTAGGACACACTATAATAGGCGCGCCTTCCGGGAAGGTAGGGCTGTGGATTGGACGTGATCTTAAAATGAACCGTCAGATTGCCGGCCGGAGAACTAACCGCAAGCTGGCTCCGCGTTGCGCAACCCTGGAAAACCAACAACGTGAGCAGGCAGCCAGCCAGCCACACCACTCGCACACCCTGATAAGCACTCTTCAGCATGTTCCCTCCCTGAGGCCAACCTCTTTGGGATTTTCGAGCACTATTCTGCCCGCGACCCTGTTCCAAATCAAGGAATCTTTGTGCGTGCGGCTATTCAGAGAAAATTCGTTTCAGCCGGTCACGAACGGCCCGGTAGTGAGGAAATTTCTTTTCCGCCTCGCGAAACGCCCGGGAATGCACCACGCGGCGCGCCCCACGCCGCTCCAGGGGAAAAAGGATGTGCAGCATTTCATGAAAGACCAAATACTCCACCACATCGATGGGAACCGAAGCTGAATCCAGGCACCGGCTGATCGTGATCGCCCGGTGCGCAGGGTCGTAATGGCCCAGGACGCTGCGGGAGCGCCCCCTGCTCCAGCCGATGCGGCTGCAGTGAAGCTCTTCTTTGAAGAACCGCTTGTTCAGACCGTCAAAGATTTCTTTCAAGTCATAATGTTCGCCCTGCGGCGGCAGCAGACGGACGCGGCCGCGCTTGCGCCGCACTTCATCAATCCGGCGGCGAACCACCGGCTCAAAGATGTAGGCCAGATAACATTCGCGCGCCTCTTCCGAAGCCTGGCGCCGAAAAAGCTGCGCCAGCAAAATCTCAGCCAGCGCCTCCAGAACAATCGCCGGGGCTTGTTCCAGGACATCCGAGATGCGCACCCGAGCTCTGCCGGCACGGAGATTGATGCTGCTGCGGACGCTTGCAAACGGCCGGAATTCAATCTGAAAATCCGGCACGGAGCCCGGGAAGCGCAAACGCCGGAATACCCGCGCGAACACTTCAGGGGCAGCGGAGGGGGAAACCGCCAATTCCAATTGGTGAGCTTTAATGGATAAGGATCTGTTTTGCACGAATACCCTAGTTCTGACCGAAGCCGGCGGAGTTGTCCTTCTTGTGCTGCTGTTTCTTTATCCGCTTCGCTTCTTTCTTGTTGAGCTTTTCTTCTTCCTTGTTTCGCTTCGCCTGCTCTTTGATCTCCTTCTTACGAGCGCGCCGCTCGGCTTTCATCTGGTGCTTCATTTCAGGAAACTTCTTCTGCTGAACAGCCAAAGCCTCGGTCGCCCCGTTGAGGGTGTCTTTGAGGCCGGCGATTGCATCGCTAAGCGAGTCGGAATAGTCGTGGACTCCCGGGCCGTTTTGAAAGTGCTGAAGTTGTTGCAGTTGCCGCGGTCCCTCGCTCAAGAGTTGGCGAAGACCTCCGCGCATGTCTCCGCCATGGTCGTATTGGTATTGAATCCAATCCTGGAGTTCGTCGTTAATCGACAGATACTGCTGCAGCAATTCATTCGCTTGCCCGCCAACCCGCTCCCGGGACTGCGGAGACAAATCCTGCAATCCGTCAATGCGGTTCAAGCGCACCTGCTCGATTGAAAGATAAACGCTGATGCGCTGGGAAGGGTCCTGAGCGTCGCGCAAGCGTTTCACCTCAACGGACGTCAGGCGGCCGCCCTGCCGCGCGTAAGCGCCCGACGGAAGCAGGACCAGAAGCGCCACCAACCCGGGCTGAAACAACCGGTAAAAGCGGCTCATCCCTGAACAGCGCGACACGCCGAAAGCAAAAGGCTTGAGCGGCGCGGCTTTCGCGATTTCTCAGGCGGTGTCCCGGGCGGGAAAAGAACTCCCAGGACTTGCCGGTGAACCTCGCGGCTCTCCTTCTCGATTTTTGCGATGGCCTCACTCTCAGGATACGGAACTTGATGCCGAAGATCTTCAAGGAGTCGGCTGTCCTCTCGCAATCCGATCTCGAGTGCCATATAGGCTCTTAAATGCTTGGACACTCCCCGGGGCGAGTTTTGCAGGGTGTTCCAGGAGGCATTGACCAGGTCCCGATATTCCCGAAGGCCGGTGAGCCCCTTCTCAAAATTGCTGTGGTTGTAAGAGTTAATGGCGGTTTGCAGTTTAATCCTGGCCAACCGAAGCTGCAAGCGCGCCCGCTTGCCCGGATTCTTCTGCCGATCGATCTTTGCCGCAAGCTTCGCTTCCCTTTCCCAGCTCTCCTGCGAGCGCCCCCCAAACGCGTAGCCTCGGCACTGCCCGAGGGCAATGAAAAACAGAAGCGCTGTTCCCAGCAAGATCTTTGAGGTCATCACTGATATTATAGCGACAACACCCTCTCGCGACGCAGGCGTTTTATTTCCGCCAGCCTCCAAACGGCCGCGCAACGCCCGCCGCAACCTCAAGGGCTATCTCCAGTTCACCTGAACGGCATCGAGGCAGCATCGAGGCGGCGTTTGCATTCGCGAAGAGTGGAAAGGCGTTTAAGATTGGGATAAGTGCGGGGCCAGAAATCTCCCCGTGTACGACTTTGCGCAACAGGCAATCTTCTCCGGAGGCCCCTCCGCCACAAGGTAGCCGCCCGCTTCCCCGCCCTCGGGCCCAAGGTCGATGATCCAGTCCGCCGCCTTGAGAACGTCCAGATTGTGCTCGATAATCAACACGCTTGCGCCAAGGTCAATCAGGCGGCGAAAGGTTGCCAGCAGCTTGGAGATGTCATCAAAATGGAGACCGGTTGTGGGCTCATCAAAAATAAAAAGTGTTTGCTCGCTTGCGGGCCGAACCATGTGAGCCGCCAGCCGCACGCGCTGCGCTTCCCCGCCTGACAACGTGGTGGCCGACTGGCCCAGGCGAAGATAACCCAGGCCGACTTCATCCAGGACGCGAATCTTGTGGATGATCGAAGGAATGTGAGCAAAGAAAGCAAGCGCTTCCTTCACCGTCATCTGCAGGACTTCATGGATATTTTTGCCCTTGTAGCGCACGTTAAGAACCGCAGGCTTATAGCGCATTCCACGGCATTCTTCGCAGACCAATTCAACATCCGCCAGGAATTGCATTCCCACTGTCACCGTTCCATCGCCCTGGCAGGTTTCACAGCGTCCGCCCGCAATATTGAAGGAAAAGTGGCCGGGCCTGAAATGGTGCTTCTTCGCTTCGGGGGTTGAAGCAAACACTTCGCGAATTCCGTCAAAGGCTTTAATGTAGGTCACCGGGTTCGACCTCGGCGTGCGGCCCAGAGGCGACTGATCCACCAAAACTACGTTGGCGATCTTTTCGTCTCCCTCCAGGTCCTGAACCCTTGCCCGCGGCGCCGCAACCCCACGCCGCGACACCAAAGTGTTGTAAAGAACGTCATGGACCAGCGTCGACTTCCCCGAACCGGACACTCCGCTGACGCAAACCATCAGCCCGAGGGGGAAGTCCACATCGATCGATTTCAGATTGTGCTCGCCGGCTCCCCGAACTTTCAGGTGGAACTTGCCCGGAGCGCGCCGCTCCCGCGCTGCAAGAACGCTGAGTTCCCCTCCCAGATAGCGCGCCGTCAGCGAATGAGGATCGCGCATCAAACCCTCGAAAGTTCCCTCGTAGACGATGCGGCCGCCGTGCTCGCCCGCTCCCGGGCCCAGGTCAAGAATCTTGTCCGCGTGCCGGATCATTTCCGGATCATGCTCAACCACCAGAATCGTGTTCCCGAGGTCGCGCAGGCGTTTCAAGATCTCAATCAACCGCCCAGTATCGCGAGGATGAAGGCCGATGGAAGGTTCATCCAGAACATAAAGGGCTCCGACCAGGTTCGAGCCCAGCGCCGTGGCCAGCTGAATCCGCTGCGCTTCACCGCCCGATAGGGTTACGGCAAGACGGTCAAGCGTCAAGTATTCCAAACCAACCTTGTACAGGAAATCCAGCCGGGACGAGATTTCGGCCAGCACCTTTTCCGCCACCGTCGTTTGCGCGGCATCGAGGCTTAAAGCATTGAAAAACTCTCGCGCCTCAAGGATGGAAAGTCGGCAGACTTCCACGATGTTCTTGCCCTGAATGCGGACGTTCCGAGCTTCCCTGCGAACCCGCCCGCCTTCACAATCCGAACAGAGCGTGTAACCGCGATAGCGACTCAAAAACACCCGCACGTGAAGCTTGTATTTCTTGCGTTCGAGATAATTGAAAAATCCGCGCAGCCCCGGGAAATCGTCGTCGCCCTCCATCACCCATTGCCGATGGTCCTGGTTGAGCTCGGCATAGGGGACGTCGAGCGGGATGCCGCTGGAACGCGCAGCCCGCTTCATCTCATTCTGAAAAGCGCGGTAACGCGGCTTCGTCCAGGGATCGATCGCGCCTTCGGCAAGAGCCTTACTTTGATCGGGAATGACCAGGTCGAGATCGAAGTCAATCGTATTGCCAAATCCCTGGCAGCGAGGGCAGGCCCCGGCAGGATTATTAAAGGAGAAGAGCGAGGGTTGCGGCTCCGGAAACGGAAGGTTGCACTGCTTGCACTCAAAACGTTCGTTGAAACTCTTCCATTCAGACTTCCCGTCCGGCGACGCGGGCAAAAGCTCGATCAACGCCTCGCCAGCCTCGCGGTAACAGAGTTCAATGGAATCGATTAAGCGTTGTCGAACGTCAGGGTGGATCGCAAGCCGATCGACTAACGCATAAACCGGCCGGCTGAAATCAATGTCAAGAAGCGATTCGGGCGTCGAAAATTCAAAGACTCGCTCGTCCTGGAAAAGACGGTTGAACCCCTTTTGCCGTAAGGCAAAAAGCCGATGCTTGAGGGAGTCCGCAATCTTTGCGGACGGGCTCCCCTTCGCGGAAGTTTTGCGCTGTTTGGTTGCAGGTTTTGGGCTTGTTTTCCTGGCGCGAGACGATTTTTTCGGTGCCGCCGCTTCCGGCAGGTCAGGATTGAGCCGGAAGAGCACGTAGAGCCTGCGCCCTTCTTCCAACTCCAGGATGCGGTCGGCAATGCCGTCCACATGATCCCTCTGAACGACCTGGCCGCAGCGGGGACAAATCGTGACGCCGATCCTGGCAAAAAGGAGGCGGAGATAATCGTATATCTCGGTTGAAGTGGCGACGGTGGAACGGGGATTCCGGGTCGTGTTTTTCTGCCGAATGGCGACCGCCGGCGCGATTCCGTCGATATCATCGACATCCGGCTTTTCCATTCGCTCCAGGAACTGCCGCGCGTAGACTGAAAGGGATTCGATATAGCGGCGCTGCCCTTCCGCATAAAGCGTGTCAAAAGCCAGACTTGATTTTCCCGAGCCGGAAAGCCCCGTGACCACGGTCAGGCAATTGTGCGGAATTTCACAATCAACGCCCTTGAGATTGTGA
This sequence comes from uncultured Acidobacteriota bacterium, assembly GCA_964459065.1. Classification (GTDB taxonomy): domain Bacteria; phylum Acidobacteriota; class Terriglobia; order UBA7540; family UBA7540; genus JAMCXS01. Next base: position 10,132 of record CAYWMN010000070.1, read on the forward strand.
ACGCGAGCCCCGCGAACGACGATCGCCCCCGCTTCAGGCGGCCGCACCTCCACAGCAGTGGATGGTGTTCCACTGGCCGGGGTTGAGAATCCGCCCTCAGCCCTTGTCTCCGGATTGTCAATACCACGCCCCATCGCCCCAGTCCCCGAGCTTCCTGATGTCCTGTCCTTCCAACGAGAATTTCAAATCGCTCTTTTCGATTTCAACGCCAGCCGGAAGCGACAGTCATACTGGGAGTCACAATGCCCTGAGTTCAAACTTTTAATTATACGCTCCACAAACTGGACGGGTAAAGAGCCGCGAATGACGGATCGAGGCAGACGCTCGTTAACACCGAACGTCCCATAAATTATCGCTTTTAGGTTACAATTCTCTCTGGCAGGTACCTGTCAGCCGCAGTTGACGGCCAGCCACGCGGGCGTGGCGGAATTGGCAGACGCACCGGACTTAAGTCAACTTGAGTGCCCGCCGGGAAACCGGCGGTGCAGAACTGCTCAAATTCGGGGGAACCTTTGAAATGGCAATCCCGAGCCAAGCCCGGACGGGAAACAAACGTTCGGGAAGGTGTAGAGACTAGACGGGCAGCACCTACTCCCCGGCGCCATGCCGAGGCAAGGTGAAGGGATAGTCCAGACCACAAACTTTGCCGCGAGCGCACCAGGCGCTCCCGTAAGAGGCGGCGAAAGCCGCAGATGGCAAGAAAATCCGTTGGGCCGCAAGGCCTGTGAGGGTTCAAGTCCCTCCGCCCGCACCAAAAACCGCCGGGGCCGTTTTGGATGGTTCCTCACGCCGCCGGTTGTTCCTCGTGCCCGGGCCAAACCCTTTCGAGTCAGCGGCCCACTCGCCGTTGCATTTCTGCCGAGTACCGATCCCCTTGCACCGTGATTCCGGAAAAGGCGCTGTCGATTTCGCGGAGGTCCACGGCGCTCAGTTCAATATCAACCGCCCCGATATTTTCCTCCAACCGATGCGGCTTCGTCGTGCCGGGAATCGGAACGATCCAGGGCTTCTGCGCCAGCAGCCAGGCCAGCGCGATCTGAGCGGGCGTGGCCTCCTTCTCTTCTCCGAACTTCACCAGCAAATCAACCAGCGCCTGATTCGCTTTCCGGTTCTCTTCAGTGAAACGGGGAACGGTATTTCGGAAATCCTTCGCGTCGAATGGGGTGTCTTGATTGATCGTGCCGGTCAGGAAGCCCCTGCCGAGCGGGCTAAAGGGCACGAAGCCGATACCCAACTGTTCCAGGGCAGGCAGGATTTCCTTTTCGGGCTCACGCCACCACAATGAATATTCGCTCTGCAGCGCGGCGACGGGCTGAACGGCATGCGCGCGACGAATCGTTTGCAGGCCCGCCTCACTCATCCCAAAGTGGCGCACTTTGCCCTGCTCGATTAAATCCTTGACCGCACCGGCAACGTCTTCAATCGCCACGTTCGGGTCGACACGATGCTGATAGAACAGATCAATCGCATCGGTCCTCAGCCTCTTCAGCGCCGCGTCGGCAACCTTCCGGATGTTTTCCGGGCGGCTGTCCAGGCCCTTGTGCGGGTCGCCGTCCGGAAAGCCGAATTTCGTTGCGATCACAACCTGACTGCGCACCGGTTCAAGCGCCTCGCCCACCAGTTCCTCGTTGGTGAATGGACCATACGCCTCGGCCGTGTCAAAGAACGTCACACCGCGCTCCACGGCCCCCCTGATCAGGGCAATCATCTCCCGCTTGTCTTTGGCCGGCCCATAAGCAAAGCTCATTCCCATACAGCCGAGACCCATGGCGGACACTTCGAGATTACTTTTCCCGAGAATGCGTTTCTTCATGACTGCTCCTTTAAGATTGCGATTGCTTGCTTTGAGCCACATCACACAGCCCGCCACGACCGCTGTTCTATGCGCCAGCAGGCGGGAGACTAGTTATTTTCAGCCAGCCTCATGCCCATCGAATCATACAAAACCCTGCAAAATTGCCCGCGCGTAAGAGCTGCTTGGCCAAAAGGCTCCTGAGGTAAGGGCAGTCCCGCCTTTTCCAGAGCTCGATCGAGTTCGGCCACCGTGACGCCGTTATTTCCCCCTACAGCCGACGCCAATGCCGAACCACGCCCGGGAAACGCCAGCTTGAGCCATTCCCGAGCCGTCTGTGCCGTCACCTTGTCAGCGGGCCGCGCGTCATATTGATGGAAAAACCCTTTCGTCCCGAAATACTCCACGGCAGCAAAGTCCGGGTCCTTTGTGGTTACGTCCTTGAAATAGGTCAGCACCTGATCCTGTTTCAATAACTCCCGCTGAAGGCGAACAATGTTCACAGCACGCGGTTCCACTTGTTCCTGAATCGCCAGATGGGCAGCGACGCCGGCAGCCTGGCCGAGCACCATCCAGGTGGGCTCCAATCGCAGCGAGGAGAACGCAACGTGCGTGGCCGAAGCCGGAACTGGAACCAACAGGCCGTCTACGGACTTGGGCACAATCACACCGTAGGGAACCTGATACGGATGAGTCAGCCTTTTGAGCATCAGGACGTAACCTTCCAGCACCGTATGCCCGGGCTGACGGCTGCGAACCGGGAATGCGTCAATTGGAAACTCGCCCGAAGCAATGCTGTCGGAATGGATTCGTGTCCGGCCCAGATCCGGCCCCACCAGCAGGTCATGTTCGCTGAGGATGTATTCACCCATCACTCGACGGGCCTCCCGGACATAAAGCTGCCAGGGGAAATGGCCGCTGTCCGTAAATTCGTCCTTGGGCAGATTGTACCGCCGCATCATCTGGCGCTGTTTGAGGGGAATCACAGGATCGTTTTGCAGAAAGTACAGCAAACCGAGCGTCTGGTTGCGAATCTTCCTGGTGATGGCGTCCCGCACGGCCCAACTGCCGTCCGGGTATTGATAGTTCTCGCCGCCAAAGAAGAACCCTAAGGGACGCGGGTTGATATTGACGTCAAACTTATGATTTGGAATCGCGGCAATTGAAAAGGCGCGGGCGACCATGCCGGAAGTCAGCGAGACGTGTCCGCCACCCTTCGAGGCGGAATCCAGCGGCCCCATGCGTCCGGCTTTCCAATCTTCGACGTAACCCAGATAAAGCCGACGGTCATAATCCGGCGGAGGTTTCGTCAACCGATACGTGTCGGCGGGGTTATCGGTCAGGCAGAGCCGGAAGGTGTAAGCCGGAACGCGCTTATCTCCGGCCCCCGTTGTTCCGGGCAGAAATGCGCGCGTTGCAGGATCCATATACACCACGCCCGCGTCCAGCTCGTTCGTCTGGCTGCGCGACTCCCGGCCCACCCGATAGGCGGCGCCCGCATAAGCGGCCAAGTCACCTTCATAGGAAGCATCGATGAAAACCGAGGCCCGTAACTCCATCACCTTGCCGCTATCAAGGTTCTTGATGACGATGCCGGTCAGCCGATTGCCGGAGCGAATCGCCTGGTCCAGACGCCACGGTTTGAAAAGCGTAATCCGCGGCTCAGCCTGCACCATCCGGCTGAACACCAGCTCAGCAACCGAAGGCTCATAGTAATAGCCATGGCGGCAAAGCTTCACGTTCTCGCTGTTGGCTCCATATTTTGCGACGTAATACCGGTAAACCCGGTTCACAAACTCGCGAAAGATGCCGCCAATAGCCCCTTGGGTTTCGACATCCGACTTTCCCAGACCGCTGGCCGTCATGCCCCCGATGTGCTTTTGGTATTCCACCAGGGCCACGGAGTTGCCAAGACGCGCGGCCGAGACAGCGGCCGCAATTCCGCCGGGCGTCGCCTCATAAACAACCACATCGTACGTCCGGGATCGAGGAGCCTGCGCTCTTGAAAAACTCGGGCACAAGAAAAACAATGCAACCGCCAACAAAGTCAATCTTCTCAAACTGAACCTCCTAAACTCCATCTCGGGCGATTGTCTGCCGCATCCCGGATGTTGTTGCGACCTACCGCACTCGCGACCGCTTTGCTGCGCGACTGCAGCCGCGGCATAAACACTTCGTGCGAATGATAAGGTTTACACAGAATTTACCTTAGTTGGATAACCAAAACCAGCATGATTCAATCCGAATCGCTTGCTTTGGCAGCAGTCGGGATTTCGCCAAACCGGCAATTCCAGGCCAGGGCCGATGGATTGAAATCACTTCAGGCGGCACACAGTTGCCGTAAAGCAGAGATGCGATTTTCCCAAAGACGGCTACAATAGGAGAGATCGCCTATCCAGGAGGAGTACGAATGAAGGTTCGCAGGTTTTTGCAGGGGTTAGTGGTGATGATGGTTCTTAGCGCAAGTGCAGCGGCGTTGCAAGCACAGAACTTCAGTCTGTTCGTCATGGGAGGCGGATCTGCGCTGTTCAGCAAAAAGTATTACAACGTGTACGGGGCGTCTTTCGGGTCAACTTACAAGACCGGCAGTACCTTCACAGTGGGAGCCGATATCCCGATAATCGACATCTTGGACGCGGAGGTTTCCTACAGCCAGGTCAGGAACAATCTGGCCGTCACCGACTTCTACAACGCCGCCACCCCTTCCCAGGAAATCGGATACCCCACCCTCAATCAGAGGGTAAGCCTGGACGCTTTCGCCCATGCGCCGAAGGCCATCAAAGGTGTCCGACCGTACATTTCCGCCGGTCTTGACTACAACCATTTCGGGCCGACCGGCACTGCGGCGTCACGAGCGCAGTCGCAGGGTTTTAACGGCGTTCCGAATGCCACCCTTTCTGCGCAAGGCAAAATTGGAGTCAATTTCGGTTGGGGCCTCGATTTCAAGCTGACCCGCATCATTGCCCTAAGGTTTGACATGCGCGACCACTATATGCCATCCCCCACTTTCGGCCTTCCTTCCCAGGCTACGTCCGGTCTTACCGCCTACTACCCTATCAGCGGCAGGGCACAGAACGTAACGGTTTCTGCCGGGTTCGTCTTTCACTTCGGCAAATAAATCGTGCCCAGTCTTTTATAATGCCGGCCCGTGCGCACTTTCGGGCCGTTCCCCTAGAGTACGTGGCTCGACGTCGGACGAAAATTATGTTTGGCTCGGGTAGACTTCTGTTATCCAGCGTACCGGGGAGAGGTTGCCACGCTTACGGGAAATCGCCTGATCAAGGCTTTTCAAGTGACGGCGTCTACTGGGCGGCGTACTCCCGAAGAGCCTCCGGCTTGAACTCCAGGCCCAGTCCGGGCTGCTGCGGCACCTTCGCTATTCCATTCTCGATTTGCAGAGGGGTGACAAGCAGGTCGTCAAGCCAGGGGAAAAATTCCAGGAACAGGCCGTTCCTCGACGCGGCCAGCACATGAACGTCGATTTCCTTATAAAAGTGGCTCGCCACCCGCAAGTGAAAGGTTTCCGCCAGGTGTGCCAGTTTCACCCATGGAGTAATCCCGCCGATGCGAAGAGCGTCCGGCTGGATGATCGCAGCCCCGCGTCGTTCCATCAAATTCTTAAAAGCTCCAAGCGTGTATTCGCGTTCACCCGTTGCCAGGGGAATATCGGAGCTTAAAGAAATTCGCGCATAGCCGTCGATGTCGTCTTTTGAAATGGGTTCCTCAAGCCAGAAGATACTGAGGTCCTGCACTTGCCTGCAGAATTGAATCGCCTCGTCAGGAGTCCAGGCTTGATTGGCGTCCACCATGAGAAGAATGTCTTCTCCCACACAGTTTCTGACCTCTTTCACCCGCTCGACGTCGCGCTTCAAGCGAGCACTGCCGACTTTCATTTTGACCGCTTTAAAACCGCTCTTGACGTAACGGGAAGCCTCGTCCAGCAACTCATCGATTGAGTAGGAAAGCC
>CAYWMN010000071.1:0-4278 GCA_964459065.1 uncultured Acidobacteriota bacterium
CGGGGAATCAAGCCCATCGCCAGGTTGCTGGTGGGACAGGCTTCGAGCGGAATCTTGCGGTCGGCGACCAGCGCGGTCACTTCCGGACTGCGGGCGGCGGCCAGGCCGTGGCCGATGCGTTCGGCTCCTAAAAGCTCCACCGCCTGGCGCACGCTTTCGGGCCCCCCTGTTTCTCCTGCGTGGGCGATGGTGTGCAGGCCGAGAGCGCGCGCTTCGCGATAAACTTCGCCGAACAGTTCCGCCGGACCGCGCTCTTCATCGCCTCCCAGCCCGAAAGCCACCACGCCCTCCGAACCATAGCGCGCGGCCCACTTCGCCACCTGCTGGGCCGGTTCGGCGCCGAACTGCCGCACGGCATCAAAAATCCAGTTCACGCGCAAACCCAGACGGGCTTCCGCCTCAAGCGCGGCGGCGCGGATGGCTTCGTAAACGGCATCGAGCGGCTGCCGCTTCCAAAGAACCACTCCGGCCGAAAGCGTCACCTCGGCGTATTTCACATTCTGCGCCGCCAGCCATTCCATGAGCCGGGTGGTGGCCAGGGCATAATCCTGGGGCGTTTCCAGCAGGACTGCCACAAACTTGAAGGCTTCTACAAATTCCCCAAAATCGCGGTACCGGTAACCGCGCCGCTGCTGCCGCCCGATCCAGGCTTCCACCTCCGCGGCGTCGCGAGCCTTCCGGCGCGCAAGCTCGCGCAGGGTTGCGGGCTGCACGCTGCCTTCCAGGTGCAAATGCAACTCCACTTTGGGCAGGCGGGAAATAAATTCTCGGCTGGCAGGAGTGATTCGAGTCATGAAAGTGCCGACAAAGTGTTTTCCGCCGGCCGCGGACCGCAGAAATCCGGGCGGCAATTAGCGGGGTAATTGAGGACGCCCGGCAATGAGCCACGCCGTGTACCAATAGGAACCGATGTCGTGCGCGCCCTCGCTGATCTCGCGCATCGCGGTGGACCCGATCCGGGAGTAGAAGCGGTCATAGTATGTGTCGGTATATCCGGGGAGGTCGCCGAGCGCCGTCCGGTCCGCCCAGATGATCTGGTCCACCCAGGTGTTCGCTTCCAGGACCATGTTGAAGGCGTGCTCGGTGGGATCGTTGATCTTGGCCGCCTTGTCGGGCCGGTAGATGAAAAAATGGGAATAGCGGCTGACCAGCCCCTTCCCAAAACGCTCCGCAAGCCCCACCTGGTTGGTCAGTTGTCCATCGTAGTTTCGGGTGGTATGGAGGGGATCATGGGCATCGGCCACATAAAAGCCGAGCGCCGCCGCATCCAGCTTGGCTTGCTCCCATTTGCCCGCTTTGAAGTCCTCGGTCAGCTTCAGGCTATATTCGCCGATCTGCCAGGGCAGGACGCCGTTGTGGGCAATATGGCCCTTGCCGTATTTCTTGACGGCTTGCTTGTAGGAATGAGGAAGGTCCAAATAAGGAAACATGCCGTACTTGTCTAAAAAGATGTAATGGCGCATCCGTTCATAGCGGTCCTTCTTCATCCACTTTCCAGGGTCGTTTGAGTGCTCCAGAATAAAGCTGCGATTGGATTCAAAGAAGCCATGAACGCCTTCGGGCAGCGTGCCGATCGCCCAGTCATTGCACAGGCGGTGGGCCTTGGGACCCCACGCGTAAGCGGGGCTCGTGGCTGCAAGCGCAATGCCCAGGATTGCCACAACCGCGATCAGCCAGTGCAAACAATCTCCACGCGCTTGATCGGGGCGCCACCACGGGGCTGCCGCAGGTCTGATCCCCTTGTTTTGTTTGGCCATCAGTCGGTCCATCATCTGTAATTTTACCGCAACCCTAACCGATTCCGCCTTGACTTAGCGCCCGGGAAGCCTCGCATCCGGAACGGCCCCTTCTCCCGTTTCCCTTCTTGGATGCCGTCCGAACTCGCTGTGATAACGGCTGTAGGTTAAATAAATCACCAACCCGATCGCCAGCCAAACCAGAAACCGGAGCCAGGTTTCCACGGGAAGACTGGCCATCAGGATAAGGCAACACGCCACAGAAGCAAAGGGGATAAACGGAACCCATGGAACCCGGAAGCTCCGCGGCCGCTCCGGCTGCTTGCGGCGCAGGATCAACACGCCCAGCGATACCAGCAGAAACGCGAACAGAGTTCCGATGTTCGAAAGGTCGGCAAGCGTTCCAATGTCAAAGACGCCGGCGGGGATCGCCACAAACAGGCCGGCCGTCCAGGTGCTGATGTGCGGTGTCCGAAACCTGGGGTGGACTTTTGAAAAAGCCCGCGGCAGCAAGCCGTCGCGCGACATGGCAAACCACACCCGGGCCTGGCCCAATTGAAAAACCAGCAGCGAGCTCAACATGCCGGTCAGCGCGCCGATCGTCACCCAGCGCTCAACGTTGGTGAGGCCGATCGCCGCCAGGGCGTTAGCGACCGGGGCGGCATTGCGCAGCGACTGCCAGTTCTGGATCCCCGTCAAGACCACCGCCACGGTGCAGTAAAGAATGGTACAGACAATCAGCGAGGCGATGATGCCGAAGGGAACGTCCTTTTGCGGATTCCGGCATTCTTCGGCGGCCGTCGAAACGGAATCGAAACCGATGTAGGTGAAAAAGACAATGGCGCCGCCGGTCAACACACCCTGCCAGCCGTTGGGCATAAACGGCTTCCAGTTGGAGGGATGCACGTGCCCGGAGGCCCAAATCACAAAAATCAGGATGGCCGCGATCTTGATGCCGACCATCACATTGTTGGCGCCCGCGCTCTCCCGGATTCCGACCACCAGGATAACGGTCAGAATCATCACCACCAGAAAGCCCGGCACGTCGAAATAGGCTCCCGTCAAATGAAGCGATGAATTCAGGATCGGTTCGGAAAATTTGGGCGGCAAGCGAAGGCCGAAACTCTGCAGGAGGCTATCGAAATAAGCGGAATAACCGACCGCCACGGCCATATTGCTGACCGCGTATTCCAGAATCAGGTCCCAGCCGATGATCCAGGCCACCAGCTCGCCCAGCGTGGCGTAAGTGTAAGTGTAAGCACTGCCGGCGATCGGAATCATCGAGGCCAGCTCTGCGTAACAGAGCCCGGCCAAGCCGCAGGCGACCGCCACCAGAAAAAACGAGAGCGCGATGGCCGGCCCCGCACCCGGGCGTCCGGCCGTCCCAATCGCGTGCCGGCCGTGAAGAATCACGCTCAGCAGCGGAGCTTTCAGCAGAGAGTGCACCTGCAGCACTTCCCCCGCCGCGGCGGTTCCGGTCAAAACAAAGATGCCGGCGCCGACAATGGCCCCCACGCCCAGAGCCGTGAGCGACCAGGGCCCCAGCGTTTTGCGCAGACGATGCCCTGGCTCCTCGGCTTCCGCCAGCAGCTTATCGATGCTCTTGGTGCGAAGAAATTGCGAAGCCAAGCCGCTCCTTTGGCTGAGCCGTTACACCCGCAAGCCTGAACCGGTCTTCGGCTCCTTTCCCGCTACCGGACGCCTGGGGCGGCGGGGCGGCAAAGGATTCGCGCCTGCTCTGATGGGCGCTCGTTACCGGCGAGATGCAATACCCGGGCCACGCTTCTTGACCTTCGGCTTGTGGGAACCCCGGGGTTCGGTCTGTTTGGGTTTGGCTGGACGCTTTTTGCGCGCTTCGCGCTTTAACTTTTTGCGTTCTGCTTTGTCTTTAACACTTTTCGTATTCAAGAATCATCTCCTCTTTCAGCTTTCAAATCCCCTTTGCCGGGCTCCGGGAATCAGCTATTGACCCGTCTTTCCTTCGCCCGCATTGACCGCCGCGAAAAGTTGCCATGGACTTCTCAATCCCACGATGTGGCGGACGATGATTCCCTTGCCGTTGATCACAAACACCGTGGGAAGATAGCGCACGGCAAAGCTTCTAAACAGTATCCGCTGCCGGTCCACCAGCGCCGTGAAACCATAGTGATGCTCGTTGAGAAAACTCCTGACCATCGCTGGATTTTCATCGTCGACGGCCAGCACCACCACGTTCTTACCCTGGTACTCCCGGTAAATCTTTTCGACCGTCGGCAACTCTTCCCGGCAAGGGCCGCACCAGGTGGCCCAAAAGCTCAGCACCACGGTCTTGCCGCGAAAATCGCTTAAGCTGACTTTCCCGCCTCCAACGGCCGGGAGCGTAAAATCACCCGCCAACGCGCCCACAAAGCTCTCACGGACGCCGGGCAGATTCAAAACCGGGACCAGCCTTGCCCCGGCAGGCGGCGCGAACGTGAAAAAGCCCCGAGCGTGCGTGGCGTTAACCTCAAGCTCCGTGATCTCAACGGAACTGTTCCTGGAAGAAAGGCCCGTCACGCTTTTC
>CAYWMN010000071.1:4288-15447 GCA_964459065.1 uncultured Acidobacteriota bacterium
CAACTCGAACAAGACGTTGAAGATCTTTTAGAGAAAAAACTTGAAGACATCAAATACTTTGAATATTCTATTGTGAATAAATTACACGTTGACAAAGGAAAAATTTCTTTTGATGCATACGGAACTGTTCCTGGAAGAAAGGCCCGCCGCGCTTTTCTGCAAACGAGTTTTGCTTTCTCGCAACACCAGATAGCTCGACTTCTCAATCCAAAGCTGTCCGGTAAGACCCTTCCAGTGGAGAACGATATGATAACAAGGAACGCTGCGGCCTTGAAACTGAACCTTGGCGCTGCCTGTCAAGGTTACGGCGTTGGTGAACTTCGACAGTCTCGCCAGATCCCCAACCAGCAGGTCCTGCATCTCCCCCAGCAGGCCGTTCCTGTTTTCTGCCTGCTCTGGAGCGTCTGGGCCGGTTGGGACCGCGTCCGTCACGGTTTCGGAATATTCTTTTCTGGCCGGCGCATAGCGCCAAAGGGTCCCGCCGTCGCGCACCATCAGCAGCCGGGAGCCTCCGTCGTCCAGGGTCATCCGTGCGCGTCCAGGCCCGGCCGCGTCCAGTGTAACGCGAACATGGTGTGAGAACGTCGCCTTCGGCCGCACAAACTTCTCTTTCAAGACGGCCGCAATGTGGTAATCCTGAAGGCGACTGTAAACGGCGCTCGATTTCCGCAGGATTTCGGCCGCCTGAGGCGGAGCGGAAAAGGCCCGCCGCGCCGGCCCTGCGAACAAAAACAGGACGACCGCTGTCCCCATCGCGACGCTTCTTTTCTTCCGCGCCTTCCCGCAAGGCGGGGCGGCCTTCGGGCATTGCGATTCCCTCGAAGCCGCTTGACCCGTCATCCTCTTGCCTCCAGCGCCCGTTTCCCAGCTGTTTTCAAAGCTTCTCAAGGGAGGCGAAGCGCTCCATCAGCTTCTTCTTCCCGAAGCCGGGAAAGCTGACCGTCAGTTTGGTGTCTTCACCCTGGCCCTCGCACTCGAGGACGGTTCCAACCCCGTACTTGGAGTGCCGTACTCTTGCCCCACGCCGCCAGCCGCTCGAACTCCGCCCTTCTGAGGGTGCGGAATTCCGCCGCGGTTGCGAACTCGCGCCGCCCCGGCCTTGCTTGGAGAAAAACCGGTCAATCCCTTCCACGGAATTCACCGCGTTCTCCCAGGTGGTACGGGGCTTAGCCGCGAACATTGTAGCATTGAGAGGTTCGATAAGCTCTATGGGGATCTCGCTCAAAAACCTTGATGGCCGCGCCTCTTCCCGGCTTTCCCGGCCGAAAACCCGTCGGTGATGCACCCAGGTCAGGACCAGTCGGTCCTTGGCGCGCGTCATCCCCACGTAGCAGAGTCGCCGCTCTTCCTCGATGCCGGCGTCGTCGCCGATGGAAAGCTTGTGCGGAAACAGCCCTTCTTCAAGCCCCGCCAGGAAGACCACGGAAAACTCCAGCCCCTTGGCGCTATGCAGCGTCATCAGGGTCACGCGGGCGCGCTCGTCATAGGTGTCAGCGTCGGAAACCAGCGCCGCATGGTCCAGAAAGTCCGCCAGCCGCTCGCCGCGTTCCTCGGCTTCAGCGGCGGCGTTGACCAGTTCGCGAAGATTTTCAACCCGGTTCTCGGCTTCCGGAGAATTTTCGCTTTGGAGAACTTCCAGGTAGTGCGTCCGTTCGAGAACGGCGCGAAAAAAATCACTCAGCCGCAGGCTTTCGCGGTCCCTGGCAAGCCCGGCCATGATGGCGTGGAAGCTCTGCAGCGCCTTCAGCGACCGGCTGGCCGCAAACTCGGAACCCGGTGCAATTGCCTGCTCCAGGGCTTCCCAAAGCGTCAGGTTTCGCTCTCGGACGGCGGCTTGCAGATGAGCCACCGTTGTCTGCCCGATTCCGCGCGGCGGCGTGTTGAGCACCCGCAGCATGGCGGAGGAGTCACACAGGTTGTTGGCGAGCCGCGCATAGGCCAGAGCGTCTTTGATCTCCGCCCGCTCATAGAAGCTGAACCCTCCCACCACGCGGTATTCAATCCGGTTGCGCCGTAGCGCCTCTTCCAGCGAGCGGGACTGCGAGTTGGTGCGGAACAGCACGCCGATGCTTGCCGCTGGACTGGTGCGCAGGGCCTTGGTGATTTCCGAGGCTACAAACCATCCTTCTTCATCGGCGTCCCGAGCTTCATAAAGGCCCACGGAAAGTCCTTCGCCGCGGTCGGTCCGCAGCGTTTTGCCTTTGCGCGCCACGTTGTTGCTGACCACCGCGCCCGCCGCGTCCAGAATCTTTTGCGTAGACCGATAATTCTGCTCCAGGCGAATCATCACCGTGCCGGGATAATCGCGGTCGAAATTGAGAATGTTCTCGATGTCGGCTCCGCGCCAGCGATAGATGGATTGGTCCTCGTCGCCTACCACGCAAAGGTTTTGATGAAGGCGCGTAAGCTGGCGGATCAACTGGTACTGAATCCGGTTGGTGTCCTGGTATTCGTCCACCAGGATAAAGCGAAAGCGGTTGTTATAACGCTCCCGAACGTCCGGCGCATCGTCAAACAGCGCCACCGCCTTCAGCAGCAGGTCGTCAAAGTCCAGCGCGTTTGATTGCTTCAGCCGCGCTTCGTATTGCTCGTAGAGAGCGGCAAGGTTTTCGGTGTTCGAATCGAAAGATCCGCTGCTCGCCTGCTCGGGAGAAACGCCGCGGTTTTTCCAGGCGCTGATCCGCCCCAGGGCCGCCCGCGGCGAGCTGACCAGATCGGTTAAACCCAGCGCCTGCAGAGACGTCTTGATCACGCGCTTCTGGTCGTCCTCGTCATAAATCGTAAAATCGCGGCTATAGCCCAGGCGGTCGATATCGCGCCGTAAAACGCTGACGCAGAAGGAATGGAAAGTTGAAATGTGCGGAGGAAAATCCAGTTGCTGGCTCAGCAAGCCCATCACGCGGTCTTTCATCTGCGCGGCGGCTTTATTGGTAAAAGTGACGGCCAGAATGTTGTGCGCAGGCACTCCGCAGGCTTCAATCAGGTACGCGATGCGGTAGGCAATCACGCGGGTCTTGCCGCTGCCGGCGCCCGCCAGAATCAGCAGCGGCCCTTCCGTGTGCTCCACGGCGGCGCGTTGCTGGGGATTAAGCTGATCAAGTAGAGATGTCATGATTTTTCGGTGAAGGGAACAACTCTGTTCTGGATGATTGCATCCCCGGGTGAACCCTGAATCCTTGATTGTACACGATGCCCCGAAAGCGGCCAAATGGGCGCCTGTTCACCGGGATGTCAGCAGCGGGGAACCGGTGCCTCTGGACCTCTGGCTCCGGTTCCTGCAGGGCTATGCTTCGCTACCGGTCCATCTGTTTGCGGATCTCCGCCGGGTCATCAAGTTCCGCCGAAGGCGGCAGGGACTCATGGTGCTGCGCAAAGTAGGCCGGATCGCGGGCTTTGGCGGGATCGAAGATGCGGGGATCCTCCGGGAGCGCCGTGTAACGGCTGTAGTTGGCAGAGGACCGGAAGCTGTCGGCCAGGCTGGTGGCCGCAGCATCGTACTGGTTCATCGGCGGCAGGCCGAAAATCAAATCAATGGTCTTCAGGATGCTGACAATGCTGGTGTGGACGTGGGAAACTCCGGGCCGCGAATAGGGGCTGATCACCATCAGCAGGCTGCGGTGCGCGTCAACATGGTCCTGGCCGCCTTGCGCATCGTCTTCGGTCACAAAGATGGCCATGTGCCCCCAATACCGGCTGTGCGAAAACAATTGCACCAGCTTGCCCAGCGCCAGGTCGTTATCCGCCACATAAGAGGCGCGATAGGGATATCCGTCCTTGGGCCGTGGGCCTGCCGTATGATCGTTGGGCAGCCAGATGTAAATGAATCGCGGCAGTGGTTCGCCGCCCTTCACGTACCGGGTCTCAAACTCTTTTTTGAACTGTTGAAACCGGTACTGGTCCGGGATCGAAGTATTAAAAGTGGGAAAGGTCCGGGAGGTGTTCTTGAACAAAACTTCCGGCATGGGTATGTTGACGGCTTCACGGATGCCCGTCGGCTCCGATCCGGGCAATTCCCTGTAACCCGCCAGTTCCAGGTTTTCCCCATAATTCCGGAAGCTGATGCCGTAGTGCGCCAAATGTTCCCAAAGCGAACCGTTTTCCAGAAAGTCTTCGGGCGAAGGCGACGTGCTGCCGATCTGCAAACGTCCGGGCGCGTCGTCGTCGGCTCTGAATGAAAGCCGGCCACCGTATCCGGCCGGCCACGATGCTTCAAACACCTCATTCGGATAATTGCCCACCAGCCAGTGATGTCCGTCCACCGAGACGTCCGAATCCACGTAGTAGTTGTCATTGAGGCCGTAGCGCTTGGCAAGCTCGTGCTCGTTGGGAGTGACGTGAACATGCTCATAGGTGGGTTCGCCCTTTGCGCTGACGGTGGCGTCGTCGCCGAACTCCGCAAGCGCCGGATCGCCGTTCACAGACTTGAGATCGCCGAACATCTGGTCAAACGTGCGGTTTTCTTTGACGATAAAGACGACATATCGGATCTTTGAGCTTGGGTGTCCCGCCGGCGGAACGGCAAAGCCCAGGTCGCGGGCCGGGCGCTTCACGGGAACAAACCCGTTATTGTGCAGCACCTGTTCGGTCAGTTCTCCCAGTTCGTTATCGGCAGGAACCGGCATGATTGAAATCTCACCAAACATCAGGTCGCCGATGTAATGCCCGGCCGGGCCTTCGTGAAACTTCATTCCTCCGTTCGGCCCCGCCCCGAACCCTTTGGCGTTGCTCACATAAAGCGTTTTCCCGTCGGCGCTCACCTTAACCCGCGCCGGAAACCATCCGGTGGGGGTGTACCCAAGGACCTTGTCCTGTTGCGTATCAATCACCGCCAGCGCATTGATTCCCGCGCAGGCCACGTACAGGCGGCTGCCATCGGGGCTGAGCGCCAGACCGAAGGGCAGCACGCCGCGCAGCCCTTTGACGCTCTCGGCCGGCTGCAGCAGCAGCGTCTTTTCCACTTTTCCGCTGTGCGCGTCGAGAATGCTGATGCTGTCCTGGGCGGAATTGCTCACGTAAACTCTTTCCCGTCCCGCCACGACGGCTCCGGGACTCGATCCGCCGACCGATTTGGGACCCACCGGAAGGCCCGTCCGAACCTTAGCCTTCACCACAGGCTTGGAAGGATTCGCCACATCGAGCATATACACCGAATTCGACTGCGGCACGTTCGGGCTCCCCAGGCCCGGAATCTTTTTGCCCTGCACAACCGTGCCCTCCTCCGCCTGCTTGGACGGAAAACCGAAAGGCGGAAAATCCAGCCCGGTGTGCAGCGGGTCCTTGGGGTTGTATCCGGGAACCAGTGAATACCGGAACATGCCGGCGTTGGAGACGTAGGCTCGCTTGCCGTCGGGCGAAAGCGCCAGGCCAAAGGGCTGCCGCCCCACGCGTACGCTGGCGATCATCTGGCGGGAACTCGTACGGAATACCACCATCCGGTAATAAGCAAGGTCCAAGGCATAGAGGTATTTTCCGCCGGGCGACAACTTCACCTGGCCCGCCAGGCTGTTCTTGTAGGTCTTTCCGTGGAAGCGCCCGTTCAGATTAAGCACGCCCAGGTTGCGCCGGGTCTGCAGGTCGAAAATGCCGATGCGGCCGTTATTGCCCTCGGAAACATAAAGCGTGCGATTGTTGGGACTGACGGCCACACCGAGGTAAACGCTTTCGGGATCGGTCTCGGAACCTCTGGGCGGATATCCCGGCGGAATCTGCTGCACCTGCGGCTTGCTGCTTGCCAGGTCGGAAATGATGGAAACCGAAAACGGCCAGGTTCCGCTGTTGGAAGTCACCAGCGTCTTGCCGTCCGGGCTGAGCGCCAGGCCGTAGGGGTGCGGCTCAACCTTGACCTGCACCCCTTCGGGTGTAATCAGGCGGCCGTTGGGCAGAACCGTTTTTCCGCCGGGAACAATTTCAGTATACCGGTTCCCCGCCGGGGCGCTGAGTTCCAGCACGGAATGCTGCGCACATCCTGAAAATGAAACAATCCCCAAAGCGAGAAACGATGCAAGGAAAAGCCTTCCGGCGGCGGCGCCTTTTGCATAGCCCACGGGTAATCCTCCTGACGAAAATGGAACGCGGAATATTCTCCGGAGCAGCCGCACTGCACACAGGTCGGCCTGCCGGCCCATCGCGGGAGCCCCCGAAGAGGCTCCACTATAACAAGTGATTTGGCTGAAGTATACGGGGATTTGGGGTGGGTTTCGAACCGTCCCCCCCTTAGGGATCGCCGCACCTAGCGCCTATTTCTTTTTGGGCGGCTGCGAGGGCCGCATCTCAATCCGGCTGGCGAGCGCCGTTTTAGGAAACCGGTATAAGTCCACAACCGCCTTGGCGATGTCTTCTCCGGTCAGCTTCCATGCCGCGCGGGACTTGCTCCCCGGCGCCGAGCCGAAGTCCGTATCCACGCTGCCCGGCATGATGTAGCTGACTCGAATCCCGTCGTGCCGAATATCCTGCATCATGGCTTCGCTAAAGCCGTTCAGGCCGAACTTGGAAGCGTTATAAGCGCTGCCGCCCGCAAAAGGATTCACGCCGGCCAGGCTTGAGATGTTGAAGATGTACCCGCCGCCGCGCTCCCGCATCAGGGGAATCGCCTCATGACAGCAGTAAAAGACTCCGGAAAGATTGGTCTCAATTGTCTCGTCCCATTCTTCCGGGGTCAACTGGTCAACAGGCTTGAAGTAACCAAGCCCCGCGTTGTTCACCAGGATATCCAGACCGCCAAAGCGCTCTACCGCCGCCTGCACCGCCTTGCGGCAATCTTCAAATTTGCGGACGTCGGCCGCGAGGCCATCCGCCGCCTCGCCGGCGTCTTTCTTCAGAAGGTCAAGCGCCGATTTCAGGCGTCCGGAATCGCGCCCGCAGATGAAAACCTTGGCGCCTTCCGCAATAAGCCTTTGAGCGATGCTCAGCCCGATGCCGCGGCTCCCGCCGGTCACCAGTGCAACCTTGTTCGTAAGTTCCGTCGCCATTGTCAATCTCCCTTCTGCTGAGGATCAACTTATAGACTACACACCCTCGCATCCGAAGGGCAAACTTGTGCAGGGACTCCGGGTGAAAAAAAGCCGGGGTGGGCGCGGGAAGGTCATGTCCGGCTTTGCCGCCGCATCCAGGGGAAACTCAATTCTCCCCGCCGGCCAAAGACCTTCCTATAACTTTTTCAAGTTGAAAATCACCCCTCTTCAGGCCTGTGCTCTGCCGGACTGATGCCCCCGGCCGCACAGACCCAAAGAGAGAATTCTGCAGGCCGATGCATTCAAGCCGCTTTGGGTACCCAAAGGTCTGAGAAGCGGCCCTCGTGCGGGTGAACTAATCGGGCAAAATCGATGTATTTTGTCCGAATGCTATCGGCGTGGGTGCCGGCGGAAAAGACGATCTCCTCGTCTTCGCTAACCGTTCGATCGACCCAGACATCGACGCCGTAAAGGTTACCGAGCGGCGGAATCGCACCAAGCTCGCAGTCAGGGAAAATCTTGGCGAGTTCGGCTTCCGGAAGCATCTCAACGTTTCGAGCTTCCAACAGTCCCCGAAGCTCGTTGAGGTTCAGCCGGTGGGATGCCGGCAATACGGCCATGACCGTTTTTCCGTCCGCGGTAACCACAATGGTTTTGGCAAGACGTTTTCCGGAAAGATGCATCGAGTGCGCCAGTTCTTGCGCGGTAAAAGCTTGAGGGTGGTGCAGCCATTCAAAAGGAACGTCCTGCGATCGCAGGTATTCTTGGATCCTTTGCGGAATGCCCATGGTATCCCCCTTTCAGTTCTTGCCGAAAGGCTTGTGGCCGTTCCGGCTCAATCCAGAGGTTCCACCTATATTCTACCCCGGCCCGCAACCGGTTACCAGCCCATGGAATCCGTTTCCCGTAGCGGTGATCTCCAGGCGGGCTTTGAGCTCTGCGCCGGGCTCGGGCGCGGCGCTCAAGCGCAGATCCCGGCCCTCCAGGCTATTTTCCCAGAACTTTCAGGATGGAAGCCGCCACGGCGTGGGCTTCCGCCGCCTTCCCTTCGGCGTTCGGGTGCGTGCCGTCGACGCCGACGTAATACTCGGGATGATTGAGAACCACAGCGTAGAGATCGTCGATCGGAATACCTTGCTTGCGGATGTACGCATCGGCAATTTTGTTGCGGGCAGCCACACGCTTTGTAAAGGGATCGAACTCGGACATCTTGTTGCCCATGCGCACCGGCGTGCTGCTTGCCCAAATCAGCCGGGCGCCGTGGGCATTAGCCTGAATGGTTTTCACGTATTGCGGAAAGTAGCGGGCGTATTCTTTTTCGCTGTACCCCCGGCCGTGCAAGCCGTTATTAAAATGGATCACATCAAACTTATAGTTCTTGAGAAGCAGCGCGATCTGCTTTGGCAGCATCGGGTCGCCCACCGAAAGCGACGACGCGAAATACCCCACGTACGCCTTGCCCTTTAAATTCCGGGCCACGTCTTTGTAATAGGCCTTCGTGATCGAATCGCCGATCAGCAATACCTGCGGCAGCCCCGTCTTATTCACGTTCGGCAGCCACATATGAATCCATTCAATGCGTTCGCGGGCAACATGCCGCCCGGCCGGAGCTCTCACCGTCTGCGCGGCGGCCCCCACCGGAAAAAGCGCCAGCACAACTGCTGCCAGCAGCGTACAAAATACGTAACGGAGTTTCATCTTCGGTCCTTTGCTCAGGGTATGGAAACGCTGGTTCAACGCCGCAACATCGTACCACAGGGTTAAAAGGTTGGTTCACGGCTTGCTACGGGCAGGCAGTTGACCCGTTCTCCAAACGCCCCCGCGAACGCATTGACACCCTAAAAGACTCGGGTGAACTTAAAATGGCAGGTACCCGCTAAACGGCGGCGGCCTCAGCGAGGGCGCCGAAGCGGCGGTTGCGGGAACGGAATTCCCTGAGAGCGGATTCCAGGTCTTCCGCCCTAAAGT
The DNA here is from genome assembly GCA_964459065.1 of uncultured Acidobacteriota bacterium. Classification (GTDB taxonomy): domain Bacteria; phylum Acidobacteriota; class Terriglobia; order UBA7540; family UBA7540; genus JAMCXS01. Next base: position 13,207 of record CAYWMN010000071.1, read on the forward strand.
CGGGCCACAGCCGCGGTGTAAACAGCAGCTCTGCGTAGGCACACTCCCACAACATAAAGTCGCTGAGCCGCTGCTCGCCCCCGGTGCGGATCAGCAGGTCCACTTCCGGAACAACCTCGCTCGCGCCGGAAGCTTCCGCCAACAACCGGCCGAACGCGCCCTCGGAAGGCTCCGCCACCGAAGGCAGCCCGCGCGCCGCGCGGAGGATCGTTTGTCGTCCGGAATAATCAATTCCCAGCCGCACGTGGAGCCGCCTGCAACCGCTGGTCGCCTTTTCGGCGTATTCAATGGTTTCAAGCAGCGCGCCGGGCAGGCGGTCGCGCCGCCCGAACACCGTCACTCGCACGCCCCGCTCGAGCCACGGCGCAGGCTCTTCAAAAAGGAAATCTTCAAAAATCCCCAACAGTGAAGCCACCTCTTCCGGCGGCCGCTGCCAGTTGTCGGAGGAAAAGCAATCCAGCGTCAAGATGCCCACGCCCAGATCGGGAGCTGCGGCAATTACCCGCCGGACGGCTTCCACGCCCGCGCGGTGCCCCTGCGGCCGCGCGAGTCCCCGCCGCTGCGCCCAGCGGCCGTTGCCGTCCATGATGATGGCCGCGTGGAGGCCGGGGATGGATCGCTCCTGTAAAGGCCTTTGCATCATAAAGCTCCTGTCCAAAAAAAATCTCTCCGCCGGCTTCAGCGGGCGCGCGTCGCCCGGATCAAAGCTTCCATGTGCGCCAGGTAATTCATCAAGGCTTTGCGCCCGGACGCCGTCAGGCGATACATGGTCTTGGGAAGGCGTCCGTCGAAGGATTTCTTGCAGTCAATATACTGAGCTTCCTCAAGCTTCCTGGCGTGGACGCTCAAATTGCCATCGGTGGTTTTGAGCAGTTGCTTGAGTTCCCGAAAGCTCAGCGAGTTATTCACCGCCAGCGCGCTCACGATCCCCAGCCGGATCCGCTCGTGGATCAGCCGGTCCAGCGCTGAGGTTCGGGCGGCGTTTCCTGCGTCGGAATTGCGGACTGCATTTTCCGGCGCTCCTTCGTTTTCCCGCCGCTCGCGGACCAAAGCATTTGTCTTAGCCACCATACCTCCAGGCGATAATCGCTCCGAAAATCAGATGCAGCCCTCCGAAGCCCACCGCCATAAAAATGTCGCCCCAGGCCGCCGGCGAAACCAGCGCAACGCCTCCCAGCATCATAAAGGCCACTCCCATGGCCGGCACCACGCGGACGGAAAACGCTCCGCTGGTCACCACGCCCGCGCCGTAGAGCAGCAGCCACAGCCCCGGCAGCACGGCCACTGACCCGGCCCGAAAAAGCACCAGCGTCAGCATCGCCCCAGCCGCCAGCGGCGGCGCCAGGCTCAACGCAAACTTGCGCCCCGGCTGTGAAAACAACGGCGTGTCGGCCGCCCGCGCCTTCTGCAGCATGGCCACCGCGCCGATCAGGCACGAGACCGCAGCTTCCACCACCCAGACGCCCAGCCACCGCGCCGCGTCCGGCTGCATTGAAGCCACAAAGGCCGCCCCGAGCGCCGTCATGCCCATTAGCATTCCGCCCCAGCCCGGCACCGCCGTAAAGGCCGAGGCGCCTTCCATCGTTTCGCGGATAAAGCGCAGGTTGTCGATTGCGTGAGCTTCCAGGTCCACAGGACCTTTGGCGTGGGGGCGGATGGGCCGAATCGATGCCATGTTCCCTTCTTATACCCGAGGCTATGCGCTGTCAAGTACTTTACAACATAAAGATACAATTGTTTTTCAAGCCGCGTTTCGAACCCCTTTACCCCTCGCAGTACCCAGGCGTTATCATGGACCATGCCGAGGAGGAGAAAACCGCCATGACCGTAAAAGAATGGGAGGATCAGCTTCACCAGGAAGGCTTCAGCCATACCTACGTCTGGCAAGACGGCCCCGGCGCTTTTTATCCCGACCACACTCACCCGGACCTCACCGCGCACGTGATCCTTGCCGGCGAGATGACGCTCTCGACCGGAGGCGAGTCCCGAACTTGCCGCGTGGGCGACCGCTGTGACGTTCCCGCCCGCGCCGTGCACTCCGCCCGTATGGGGCCGGAAGGCTGCCGTTACCTGATCGGAGAAAAGTAAAGAAACACTGCCCGGTCCCGCCGCCGCGGTTTCCCTCGCCGGCGGCAGGGTTTCTAGTGAACCGAATGGACGGAGTCCGCCGGGGCCAAAACAAATTGACACTTGCGGGTGGTTTTGCTGCAAGTGAGCGCGCCGCGGCGCACCAACTGCTCG
>CAYWMN010000072.1:0-15292 GCA_964459065.1 uncultured Acidobacteriota bacterium
AATGGCTAGAGATTAACGGTCTTTAACTTCCTTGTAAAGTGACATTCAGAAAAAAGGTAACGTCAAGCTGCTTGTGTAAACATGAGGAGGTGCGGTTCTTCGGTCGAGACTTTTTATTCTTGCCGTTGAAGATGGCGTTGATGATCCGGCCGATGCTTGGAACATTGACGAAGCTGCCCGTACTCCCGGTGGATTCCAGGCGCTCAGCCGTCCGCTTCGCCGTCGCCAAACGCATGTGTAGCGCGAGACTTAGCCTGACCGTCTCCTTTTTGAGCCATTATCCGGAACTGATTCAGGGCTGACCGGCGCGGATATTTGTGTTATTTGTTGGGTGCGTCCCCAATGGTCTGTTCCCATTGGAAATAATATAATGGACCTCGGAAAGGGCGTGGCCCAAGGTCTCATGGGAGGATTTTTCAGAGGGTATGACATTAACAAGTGATTCCAGCCCAAGGACCGACTCAATCCACTCCCAAACTAAAATCGGAGTTGGAAAGTACGGGGACATCGAGCGTCTTCGCCCTCTTACGCTTCAGCCGCTTTGCGAAAACCCGCTTGTTTCGGTCCTGGTGACAAATTACAACTACGCGGAGTATATCGGGGAGGCTATTCAGAGTATTCTCTTGCAGACGTACACCAACTTTGAAGTCACTGTTTGCGACGATGGCTCAACCGACAACTCCTGTGCGGCGATCGAGTCCTGGTGTAAGAAGGACTCCCGGGTTCGTCTTGTTCGCCAGCACAACCAGGGGCAGGGCGCAGCCCTGAACGCTGCATTCAGTGTTTCCAGGGGTGAAGTCATCGCCTTGCTGGATGGCGACGACATTGCCAACGAACGCAGACTCGAGCTTGTGGTTAAGGCGTTCCGGCAACATCCTGAGGCTGGAATGGTGACGCACGCCTTGACCATGATGAATCCCCAAGGCGAGACGAGCGGGCGGGATCCCGAAGAGCCGCTGGATGAAGGCTGGCTTGCGCCGGCTTTGCTGCAAGGCCCGGAACCGGTATTTCCGCCAACATCAGGACTGGCACTCCGAACCGAAGTCGCCGGGCGTGTTTTCCCCTTGCCGTGCGAACGCATCCCGGGGGCGCACTGGGACTGGGTTGTGCGAGAAGGAGCTGCATGTCTTGCACCGGTTGCGGCCCTTGGCGAAGCTCTCGGGATCTATCGGCTTCATGGTCATAGTCTCTTCGGCCATTCACGGTTGAGCACCCTGGAACAAATTGAAAGCCGACTCGCCGGACTTTCCGGAGCCATGGAAGGACGGCGGCTTCATGCACGCACATTTCTCAATACCGAGCCCGACCCGTCTGAATGTGACCTTGTCGTTGGCGTGTTGATACTTTCCCGAGCCGTTCTGCTTGGGGAACACCTATCCGCAAAACAAATTTCCCGGTACTCGCGCGGCAAGTCCCGTTGGATCTGGAAGATGTTTTTCTTTCTGCCGCCGTGGTTAAGAAAACGGGCTTATCTGTGGGGGCGGAAGTCGCAGATACCATGGAAAGCCAGACGTCTAAAGGGGCAGACCGTCAGATTGCTGGAGCGTCTTGCTGAACCTTGTGGGTTGCACTGGAAACCGGGACGCAGGGTGCGCAAAACTCAAGGCTGAAGTCCTATCGCAGCGGATATCGTCTGAACGATATACGATAAGGTTTAAACGGGATGATGGCCGCCGGGATTTGCTTGAATTTCTCCTGCTGGGGGTGATGGGCGCTTCTTGGCTGAATGTTTCGACCAATTATACGGAATGCCAAACGGCAGAGCATAAATGCCGTAGACAACGCAAAAAGCGAACAGCTTTGGCAAAATTGCGATCAGCAGAGCCTCGAGGCCAATGATCAGGACGTCGCCCCCCATGAGCACGGCGATAAGATTATTGGCCAAATACACCGCAATGATGAAGGCGAAAAAGTGAATTCTCTTCGCCGTCATTAAGGCGGAATCTACGGCCTCGCAAACGCCTCCAAATATCATCATAAAGAGCGACCCGCCAAGCAATCCATAGTTCGCATAACCCAACCCAAACAGGGTCAGACTTTCCGCCAGCCGCGTGCTCTTGTATGCGGGCGCGCCTTCGAGAAGATTCTTAATGTATTCATGAAAGACCACGGGCCGCGGTCCCCCAAGAAACTGGGCTTTGATTCTCGCAATGTCCATTGCGAAAGTGTGCCCATGCATCAGGCCATAGCGCGGTACCCAGATTTGGACGAGAAAGTCCAGACCCTGAAGCTCGCCGGTGGTCATGCGATTGAAGATGATCGCGATAGGGCCCTGTCCAGCAGCACTGACATAGTAGGAGGCTACCCACAAAGTAATGGGAGCTGCGACGGCTCCCATCAGCACAAAGGTTTTAAGCCCGGGCGTCCGGCGATTCAAATAGAAAAGTGCTACCGAATAAAAAAGAAAGGTCATAACCGCCGAGCCCTTACTTCCCTGGAAAGCCATGTAGAAGATGCTTGCAAGGAGGCAGCCTGAGGCTAACGTCAGATACAGACGGTCCTTACGAAATTTATACAGTGCATACCAGCCGAACGCCAGGAAGACAAGGTTCGAACCGCCGAGTGAACCCAGCAGGCGATTCATGGCGCCGGCGCCGGATTGAACCCAGCCGACCGACGGGTTGCCTGAAGTCATGAGGGGGATGCCCGCAATCCATATCCAGTAAGCCCAAATCCCAAGGCTGGTCAAGGTTAGAGTGGCCAAGGTGTAAAGAAACACTTTCGGGTGCAAGCCGATGTCGATCTGCTGTTGTTTGGCGATTGTCCCCTGAGGACGTATGCCCAGTCGGCCCCGGGCAATGACATTGCTCAAGAAAGATGACCCTGCGGAATCACTCGACTTCTGTCGTTTTCCCTCCGCCGGACGGGAGCGTGGATTTTGAAATGCCCGGGTAACGGCGACGCCTGCGACAAAAGAAGCGGTAGCAGCCAGCACGTAAAGGTAGGTATCCGAATAAACTTGCAGCCATAGCCGCATGCCGCCGATGTAAACGAAGGTCCAATAGAGAATACAGACGGTTGGCAAGCTCATGAAGCCACGCGATTGCTTGTAGGCAATCATCGCGATCAAGATAAATGCAAAGGTTGGAAGGATAAGAGTTTCCATAAGTCAAGTGGTCCACGTCCCGCTAACGACGGTCCTTCATCTTCCGCTTTCCCCATCCAGAGCAGCAAAGGAGGAAGTATTATTTGGTGACATAATAAGTCCTGCTTTCAAGGGACTTCCCAGCCATTTTCTCGGACGTGACCTCAAGGACCCGTGCCCCGGCATTCTTCAAGATACTGAGCACTTCGGTCTCCGGCAAGTTCGTCATGCTCATTGGAGTAAGCCGAATCTTTCTGTAAAGAATATCTTCCTTGAGACCAAGACTCCTGAGCAAGTTATAAAGTCTTCGGCGCGGCTGGATGCGATCCCGAATGCCAATGCGCGAGGGAACCTGAAAGACCAGCAGCCCGTCGCGGCCCAGGATTCGGACAAATTCCAGAATATACGACCGGATCAGATCCCGGCTTGGCAAGTGCTGGAGGACGATTTCGCTGCAAATCATGTCCAGCGTGTCACTCGGGAACATCGGGAGCTTGTCGGAGTGGTTCACCACGAATTCACAGTTGGCGAGATCGTTGTTCAACTGCTTGGCCAGATGGACCATCTTCTTGCTTCCGTCCACGCCCCAGCAGTGCGCAAAGCGCGTGGATAGTGCTCGCGTCAGCCTGCCGACGCCGCAGCCAAAGTCAACCGCCTTGTTCCGCGCCGCAGGCCGATGGTAATTCTCCGCGAAGCTCATGATCCGCGCGATCTCTTCTTCGCCCGTGGCGAAGAACTCCTGGACGTCCCACTGGCCGTCTTGTTTGCCCTTTGTGGTTAGTACGAAGAACAAAGGATCCAAGCTTGCCAGCTCGTCCCAGTCTTTCGTCACTTTCGATACTGATTTTTGAAGGCTTTCTTTCATCATGACCTTATCCAGACGTGCAGCAAATGGACTGGCGACTCCACAGGCCCGGGCGGTTAGGGCGCTGAGGGCCTGCCAGCCGTATGCTGGCAGAGTTCCTCGAACAAGCCAACCAATTGCCTTGCAGATGCTTCCCAGCAGAATTGCCGCGCCTGGTCGTAGCCCCTTTCAATCATCATTTTTCGCAGTGCTTCATCGTGGAGAACACGATGGATCGCTTCAGCCAACAAGTCGGCTCTTCGGGCCGGCACTGAAATTGCCGCATCGCCGCCAATTTCCACCAGTGCGGTAGCATCAGAAGTCACCACCGGGACGCCGCAGGCCATCGCTTCCAATACCGGCAGCCCGAATCCTTCATAGAATGAGGGCATGACGAATGTGGCAGCCCCGGAGTACGCCTTGGGTAAATCACCCTCCTCAAGGTAACCAGTAAACGCGACATCCCCCTGCGCAAGACCGGCTTTCTCTACACTTCCATAGACCTCTGAACTCCTCCAGCCCCTTATTCCGGCAATAACCAGTTGGTGCCGGAAGCCGAAGTGTTCGCGAAGAATCTTGACGGCCTTAATGAGCGTCAAAAGATTCTTTCTTGGCTCGATGGTGCCCAGCGCCAGAATATAGTCGCGCGACACGTTGTACTTCGCGGCGAAATCGTGTGCAGCCGCTGCACGGGGTTGCGATTGGTACAACGGGTTCACGCCATTATAGACGACATGGATTTTTGATTCCGGGACGCCAAGCAAGCGATGGGTTTCAGAAGCCGTCGATTTTGAAACCGTGATCACCGCGTTTGCTTCCCGAATTGAGCGGTCGATCAGCAACCAGTGAGTCAGCCGGTTGAACCTGCCCATCGTGTCGGGATATTTTTTCCAGACGACGTCATGAAGGGTTACAACTCGAATGACTTGGGGGGGCATTCCGGGAGGCAAGATGTGCCCCGGCCCCCAGAATAGGTCCAGCTGATCTTCTGTGACCATCCGTTGAAGGTCGGTCCATAGCCAAACCGTACCGGGAAGAAAGCCAAACTTGCAATGGACTCGTTTGTGCCACCGGCCATCCCCTCGAGGGAAGTCAAAGTCATGATCGGAATACAAATAGTAAGTATTCCGCATATCGACATTTCGGAGGCCGTCAAGCAGGCATTGGAGGACGTGTCCATGGCCTACCCGCGTCCGTGACAACACGCGCGCGTCTATTCCAATCCGCATTGGCGCACCCCCAGAGTGAGGTTGAGGCAACGCTGATGATGCATAATCCATGCTTCCTTACTCATCATGCAGGGACCTTCTTGCGACAAGCAGGATGACGCCTTCCTGGGACTCATCCCCGATATTCGGTCCCGGGATGTCGCATTCCGGCCCTGCCCCAGTGCTACCAACCAGACCGAAACGGCTTTAAAGGCTGGTTTCCTTGCAAAATAAGAATCCGGCGCTCCTTACTTTCTCACTCCAAGGCGTTCATTGATGACCTTCTCCAGGAGGCTGGTGCTACGGTCCAGGTCGAATTCTCTGATCCGCTCGCGGCCGTTGTCGGCAATTTGCGTGCGAAGGGCATCATTGTTGAGCAACCGGATAAGATTCTCCGCCAGGCGCCGGGGTTGTTTGGGCTCCGAAACCAAAGCGGTCACGCCATCAATTGCGTATGCGCGATTTCCTGCGCAGTCCGTGGTGACAAGGGCGCACCCGCAGGCCATGGCTTCGGCAGGAGCCAGCCCGAAGCCTTCGCTCCAGCTTGCGCATAGATAGATTGAGCTGCGATTGTAAAGATCCTCAACGATGAATTTAGTGGAGGGTTTCCTGACGTAGGAAATCCACCCGGGAAGTGACCGGGGCCGGCGCATTGTGTAAAAGCAAACAGCCTCAAACCGAGCCCCGCTCTCTCTGGCCAAAGTGAGCGCCTTGAGTGCGTCTTCCGTCCCTTTCCAGGAAGAGGGTGAGTAAACGAATGACACCCTGGCGGGGCGGTCTGCCGGAGGGGTGCGGACTGTGTAAAGGTCGTGATCAATGCCGTTAGGGACATAACTGATATCCGTGCAGCCGAGCTCTTTGCCCAACTCCGCCAGCCACTCCGCGACGACAATCTTATGCAGCTTGCTTCGCCATGTTGCATCGACGGCCTCCTTGGGACCTGCCCAAGTTTCGTAGTGCTGAATCAGGTAAAACTTCTCTCCCTTTTGTTTCGGATAGTCGAGGACGCATGGAGCCGTATGCCAGGCCGTCGCAAAAACCGCATCGCCATCCGGGATGTTCTCAGGAGACAAATCAGACACATAAAGCATCCTGACTTTTTCGTGAAGATGTTGCCATTTCATTTTAGGGGTGTAAATCAGGTCCCTTTTTTCGCCGATCTTTCTTCGAATGCGAAGAATGAGCGTGGGAGGCCGGATCGGTACCTTGCGAGGATGGACGACGGTCACCTCATGGCCACGCGCGGCCAATCCATTGGCATATTGATAAACGATGCGAGGGCCGCCGCGAGGACTCCTTGAATAATCGCCTTGGACAAATGTTATCCTCATGGGTCTGCCTCTTTTAACGGACATCCGGTCGCTGAGGTTACATTAAATACATTCTGACCCGCGAAGAGATGTCACTCCCCCCGGCGGCGCAAACTGTGGCCCCTCTCATCGAATCGTATGATGGAAGCTGACTTCAATCCACAGGCCTGGAGTTTTCGAGTGGGACCTCCCCACGATGGAAGTCTTTTCGCCCGACACCCACTCCGAAAGATCTTCCTTGCGGTCTCGCAAGAACCGCATAAACCCTAATAATATCATAATAATGGAAAGCGTCGGGTCGCGCCCGGCCGACTGGCAAGACCTGTCAGCGGGCACCTTCCTGCAACTGCCAGCGATTGCGCCGACTGAGCATCAAACGCATGCCGCTTGGGTCTTGGAACAGGAAAAAAGTAATCCGGGAAGCGCCGTGTCAACGGGTTGTTCTGACCCAACGGCTGATCTGTCCTTTTTCATCCAAAGTGAGAACGTAGCGCCAGGCCACCAGCAAATATCCGCCGCTGAGCATCAATGTGCAGACAGCCTCGCTGATGAGCGTGTGGGTCAAAACCCAGACGGCTGCAAAGCCAAGCCCGAGGGCCGAGAGGCTTACAATGCTTCGTCCTAATTCTTTCGCGGCAAGTACGCGAGGCGAGATACCTGTCACCCAGCAAGCAGCGAGGATGAGCAAAAGGAAATCTAAGCTAACGCGGAGAGTATAGGCGATCGCTGCCCCGGAAAGTCCCAGGTGCTCGACGAGGAACCACGCCAGGCCGAGATGAATAGGAACCTCGGAAAGCTGTAACTTGGCAGTCAGGTCGGGCCTGCCGATGGCCTGCAGAAGGCTGAAAGGAATAAAGGATAGTGAGTGGATGAGGACGCCAACCACCAGGATTTGAAGCACCAGCGTACCTCGCGCGGAAAAAGTGGAGCCCAGCCAGTAGAAAAGCAGCGGACGCGCAAAGAAGGCCAAAAACATGGCGACGGGGCCAACCGCCAGGAGAAGGAATTTGAGAGCACGGATGAGGTTTTTTCTAATCCATTCGGTATCTCCGCGCCCGGCCGAAGTGCTAAAGGCTGGAAATAACGTCTCCGAAAGGCTCGACGGTAAGATGTTCAGTTTAGTCGCGATCAGATACGGAGGGGTATAAAAACCCACGGCAGCAATCGAATCGATCGCCCCGATCAGGAACCTGTCATAGTAAGTCAGGATAGGGTAAATGGCACCACAAACCGTGACCCATCCGCCGAAACTCAGCAGAGGGCGTACAAGCCGTCGATCAAAGCGTATGCCGGCCCCCAGACAGGGGTGGAGGCGTATGCAGAAGACAGCAAAAATTATTAGGGACACCATCCGGGCCAGAACCAGGAATAGTACGATTGCGGGTAATCCAAACCCGAAGGCCAGGGCAACCGCGGGCAGGAGGTAATTTAGGGCGCTGGAGGGAATGGTAATGGCATTGAGGAGGTCAAACCTCTGCGAGGCCGCCAACACCCCCCGAAATGAGCCACTGGCAAAACTGATGGGAAGGCCGACCGAAAGAATCAGAAGCATCAAATGGGCTTGGGCATGAAGGTCGGCGGGAATCTTCAGAAGCCGATAAACGAGCAGGGGTGAAGATAAAGCAAACAAAATGCCGCCCAGCAGGCCGAAAGCGGTCTGGCTGCCCAGCGCAGTCCATACCATTTCGGGAAGATTCTCGACTTCCCCCCGACCGAGCAACTCCGCCACAAACTTGGTCGTTGCCGGCCCGATACCCAGATCAAATAGAGCGAAATAGCCCACCACCATCCAGGCTAATGAAAGCAGACCATCCCGGTCCGGTCCCAGCTGCCGGATGACATACGGCATGGCGGCAACCGCCACGAGGAGCGGCGCAATCCGGCCGATAAGGTTCAGGCCGGTGTTGCGAACCAGCGCGCGACCGCCAATGCGGGGAGTGCTGGTGGTGGCGGGTTTCGATGGGTCTTGCAATGGATTCATACTTTTAACCGCACCGGGACTTCGGGTTCAACTGCCAGCAAGACGCTGCCTGAAGAACTTGCTTCGGGAATTCGTTGTCGGCAAGCGGTCGGCATCAACCGGCTAGTGCCGGCAGCCGTCAACAATTGTGGGACCGAGGAAGTCCGGATCATATTGAGTGAGACAGGGTGCAAGGAGAGCTTTCTGATGGATCCATGCCGAGGATCTCCTTGCTCAGGGTCGAAACTTTGCAGTACTGCGGATGAGATGACCAACAACGGGGTCTCTTTCGAAGACCTCGCGCCGAGCTCTGACCTCAAATCGACAGGACTCTCCATCCTCGGAAGTGTAACAATATCTTTCACTCTGCGACGATCAAATCCCTCAGGAGCAAAGCTTTGAATCATGGGCCCGACAGTTTTTCGGCAAGACGTTCCTTGTCTCGGCCCCTCGCCACCCGAGGGTTATTCATGGTGTGCCCATTATCCTGCCCGGGATTCATTTTAGCACTAAGTGAAATTTGTCCTGGCCTTGTGACCAATAGACCGCGTAGCCCGCGAGACCGTGTATAGGAGGGCACGCGTGCCTATTCCGGGACCTGGAAGGCTGTCGAGGGAATAATCGGCGGCTCTTCTGGCATGGCGCCGCACCATTGGCGCCGGAGACGACAAGGTTTCGAAAAGAAGGAGGATGTCTTCGGCGTCTTGTAATATGATGAACAGCGTTTCATCAAGCGGGGTTTCCAACCAACGGGCCAGCAAAGAATGATGGCATCACGAATCTTCTGCGCAACGGAAATCACCCACCTGAATTCTGCCGTCCCTTAGCGGTTTACTCCGAACGAACGGGGACGGCTGCCGGAGGTAATCCAGAACATGCTGAGTAGAGACATTACCCACTCGATCGGATATCTGTTTTTTCCCGTAGCGTTGATCTGCGAAATCCTGCTGGTTGGCTTGGCTTTGCTTTGGTTCACTCGAAGGCAGAAAGCCGGGAAAGTTCTTGTCACTCTAGGAGCAGTCTTGCTCTTCCTGTTGGGGATTCGAGGGATTTCAGCGGTCCTTGTGCGGCCGCTTGAACAGCGTTTTCCCCCTCTTGCTGTCTCGTCGCGGCATGGTGACCAGCCTGTTTTGAGAGCAGGCATGTTCATTGTGGTGCTTTCCGGTGGTTACTCAACCGACCCGCGCGTCGACATGGTGAGCCACCTTTCAAGCCAAACCGCGGTGCGCGTCCTCAAAGGCGTTTTGCTTTATAAGGAGGTTCCTGGCTGTAAACTCATTCTTTCAGGAGGACCGCACGCTGACGCCGAAAGCATGGCCAAGGTGGCTCTGGGGCTGGGGGTAAAAAAGTCGGATGTCATTCTTGAATCAAAGTCAGCCAACACCGAACAGGAGGCCATCCTTATTGCGCCCATGGTTGGAGAGGCTCCGTTTATCCTGGTAACCTCGGCCTCGCATATGCCGCGGGCAATGGGATTGTTCAGACATCGAGGCATGAACCCCATCGCCGCTCCTACCGATTATCTGGCCAAAGACTGGGCGGATTCACTCCCGGACGAAATCTACCCGGGAAGTTACGGGCTTTATGAGGCGGAACGCGCCGTTTATGAATACCTTGGCATCATCTGGGAAAAGCTCAACCACGAAAGATAAACCTTGCCGGCTCCCTGTGATGGGGACTACCGGGCGCCCCGATGAGTGTGTGCTTCGCTTGCCCTGAACGGCAAAAAGGAATCCGGTTCTGTGGCAAGAGTCGTGTAAACAGGTTTAAGGGCATCCCTGTGGCGATAGGCTATTCACATCAAGAATACAAGTCGCAGTTAGCTTCTCCATACTTCATTCGCATGCGCGGATGGGAGGCAATTGATTTGCCGAGACACGCTGAGGCACTGTTCATGCAGAATCGAACAGCCCGATGAATTGAGGCATGGGTGATTGGGAAGGTGATAATCCGTAATCTTCAGTGCTACTGCGCAGGAGGTACGTTCATGTCGGCAAAACGAAGTCTTCACGCATCCAACTCCAGCCTGATTGGGTGGAACGCCCTGAGGGCCGTCATTCTGCTTTTGTTATTTGTTGCTGTCCTGGGGAGCACGACCGTTCCAACCTTGAGCGCGCCCGTTGGCGGTCTGAAACTGGCTGCTACTCCGCCCATGGGCTGGAGCCCCTGGGCTCATTACCAGTGCGATTACACGGCGCAGACGGTTCTCGCGAACGCCCGAGCGCTGGCGCGGACCGGCCTTGCAGCCCGCGGCTATAAAATGGTGATGACCACCGAGTGTTGGATGCAGAAAAAGCGCGATGCAGCCGGCAACCTGCAGGCGAACCCGCAGATGTTTCCGCAGGGAATCAAGCCGGTTGCCCAGGCCATTCACGCACTGGGTCTGGAGGTCGGCATCTATGGGGATGCGGGCTATGCAACCTGTGCCGGGTACGCAGGCGACGGCCAGCCAAAGGAAGGCGGCGAATACCATTTTCTCCGGGACGCCAGGCTTTATGCCTCCTGGGGTGTCGATTATCTGAAGCTCGACGGCTGCAACGTCTACGTGCCGCCTGGGATCACCCGGCAAGAAGCCTTCCGCCGTGCCTATGCCGCCGAGGCAGCAGCGCTCAAGCGTGTGGGCCGTCCCGTCGTTTTCTCGGTATCGGCGCCCGCCTACTTCCAGGGTACTCCAGATTGGTACGACGTTATCATCTGGTCGGGCCGTTATGGCCAACTGTGGCGCGAAGGCTCAGACATGGCTAACTTCCATGTGAAGAACCCCAACCGAAAGCGTTTTAATAGCGTGCTCTGGAACTACGCCTACAATCTTCCGCTGGGCCGGTTCCAGAAGCCCGGCAACTGGAACGACCCGGATTTTATCATCGCCGGGGACGGCGGGATGAGCCTTGCAGAAAGCCGTAGCCAGATGGCCCTGTGGTCGATGATGTCGGCCCCGCTGATTTTGAGCTCAGACGTCGCGAAACTCAGTCCCCAGGCGCTTTCGATCGTCGGCAATAAGGCCGTGATCGCGATTGACCAGGACTCGATGGGAGAAATGGCCACCCTGGTGCGGCGAACGCCAACGACGGATGTTCTATTCAAACGGCTGACTGATGGTGATGATGCCGTGGCAGTGCTGAACCGCAGTGAAACGCCCGTTAAGGTGGATCTGCATCCGGCCGAGTTCGGTTTTGCGACAAGTTCCGCCTGTACGCTGGACGCAAAAGACCTGTGGAGCGGCAAGCAACAATCGTCAGTTTCCGCGCTGCAGACGGAAGTCGCCCCACATGACACGGCGATCTGGCGGATTCACCCTTCTGCGGAATGTGGAAAACCGTCGCGCACCGGAACGATCACGCTGACAGCTAATGTGAAGTCACGGAAACATAGCATCGATGGTTACGGTCGCTGCCTTGCCTCTCCCGGAAGCGTGGGGACCTGCGTCGGGACTGCCGGCGAAACGTGGACCGTCACCCCGAGCGGCGCTCTGCGCTCTTCCGGCGGCGAGTGTCTGGCTGTTATCAACGGGAAGCCGGGTCTGGAAGCATGCCGTGTCGAGAAGGCCCAGTATTGGCGCTACACGCAGAAGGGAAACCTCATCAATCGCGCCGATCACCAGTGCCTCGGGGCCGCTGGGGCTGCGAGCAAGCCTCAAAGCCTTGAGATGCAGCCCTGCGGGCACAGTCTGACGAACCAGATCTGGTCACTGCCAAATTAATTGATGGGGAAGCAACGAGTGGTGGCGGCGGTAATGGGACTGATTACAACAGCTCATGGGTTGACAGAGGGAGCACCCTGTCAACTTACAAGGTGATTGGCTTTCGCCAAATCAATCCGTGAGTTGCTTGAATACAGGTGGCGGGAGGGCTGGCAAGCCTCCCTCATCTTGCACGTCTCCATCAGGGCTGATGACGAGGCGGAAAAGAGTCATATTGGGCTGGAACTTCACGCAGGTGGAATTCCGGCCCTTTTTGAGTTTGCTGCTCCTGACGCCTTGCCGGTCCTTCACGCCATCGGGCTGCGAACTGACTCCGACGCCATCTATTGCACCTTCAGCGTGATCTGGGTGGTTGCGGATAGGCTACCGGACTTGGCGGTTACTAGCAGAGCATAAGTGCCCGTCGGAGTTGAGTTGGCAGAACTGGCGCTTGTGTTGGAATTGCCTCCGCCGCAACCAGCGCAGAGTGCCACCAGCAGCGCCAGCGTAGCCCACGGAGCGGCTCGCCGCAGGCGTGCTCCTTTGGGGCCGAATTTCACTAGCAGCAACAACGCCAGCAACCCGATGATGGCGAGCCACACCGTCAAGGGCAGGGAACCCGATGGGGGCGGCCCAAAAGTTCCCGGACCCGGCCCACCACGGCGGGCGGCCGCGTAATCGTGCATTAGAAGACTTTGTGCCTGGATTCAACGCTGGCGGGGATGACGGGACTCGAACCCGCGGCCTCATGGGTGACAGTTCCCAAAACAAAAACAAGGATGATTAGCTGTAATTGGATTTCAGCCTGTATTAATGCGCCTGTGAGCGTGTTCCGGAATTTCTTGTGCAATGCCAGCAAAAGCCAGCGTGTAACGCATAATAAGGGCAGTTACGTTACAATTCACATGACACGCGCGGGGCTCAATCTTGGCAATGGGGGTTCCATTCAATTAGAGCCAGTATTCGTTCCAGTCCTCCTGGTTGTATCCGCCCAGGCAAAAAAACAACCGGCGCCCCTTCACCCCCCTGCGGGAAGCTCAAAGTCCTGCCGAAACCAGGCGTATCCGTTAAAGACCGGCGGGACGGTGCCTGCGTCACCTCCCCGCAGCAGCAGGTTAAGCGTCGTCTTCCATTGCTTCGCGTCCCGGAAATCCTCCAGCTGATATCCTCGTAAGTAACCCTGTTCCTGATTCAGCGATGCCTTATCGTTGTCCGGGCCCACCCTTGCCTACCACCAGGGAATTTCGACTCGTGTCCGGGCGCTCGATAGGGCCAGCAAAAACTCCCTGGAATCATTCAATTCATAATGACGCCCGCTCAGCTTGTTGCGGAGTCCAACGCTCCTGACGCCGCCTCCTGTCATGAGCAATTCCCAGTCAAGATACCGGTTGCTCAAGATAAGCCGTTGCCCCTCCGCATATTTCCTCTCCTCCCCTTTCGGTCCAGACGAACCAAAAGCCGAGGCGCTCAAGGCACTTGTCGAGGCTAAAGAAGCGAGACCGGACTTGATGAAGTCACGCCGCTTCATGCGTCCTCCTGGTGTTCTGACGTACAGATGTTTTGAGCCCGATCCGGGCTGAAAAACCGACATCTCCCCGCAGGGCCAGCCAAGAATCAATGTGCTGTGGCGGGATAGAAATCAGGCGGCGAGAGCTTTTCCCAGGGCACCTGTGTCAGGTACGGCTTTCCTTCCTGGAAACTCACAACGTCCCGTATCCACTGAAGGACCAGCTTGAATCCCAAGACCGCTCGAATGTTTAGTTGATACAACACACCGAGATCTGAGGGATGATCCATCATTTTTGCATATTCACCCGTCGCCGTCCGGACCTGCCGGTCCGCCAGCTCAAACTCATGCAAGCATGCATTCAGGCGGGCGACAAATTGATCCTGAGATATGTTGGACCTCTGCTGAAAGGCTGCGTCGAAATCCAGATAGGCTTTTCGGATCGTTATCAGGGACTGCATATAGTCTCGATAGGACTCGGTCCGGTTGATCAAATATTGGAGCTCGTATCTCCCTCGCGGAGCTACATTGGGCAAAGCCGTATGCAGGCTGCCCAATGCCTGATTCAGCAGTTGTATGGAGCCTTCGTAGCGCACGATCGCATCAGGCGAATTAATAATGAACCTTTTCCAGCCAGCCGTTGCGGGCCCGTCATAAGGATCAGGCTGCTGGGAATAAAGACGAGCTGCGTTCACCTCCGGCAAGTAGCCGCAACAGTTCATCGTCGAGAAGCCGTAGTTGCCGTAACCGATGTACGCTTGGTTTTTTTCAAGCGTCATAAATGCGTCGTATGTGTCCCTGGCTGCGGCTGCGCCAAAAAGCCGTTCGGAGTAGTCCTTGTAAAACTCCTGAGGCGTCAGGTGTGGTTTCCAGCCCGCTTCCGCAATGAACAGACTATTCGTCTCCGTCCCGCGGGCTCGCTCCACTTGCCCTGCATAGCCTGACAAGCCATATTTCAGCCCTTCGGTGAAGATCCGGTACTTCGCACTGAACTGGCTAACATTGAATTGCATGCCCATCATGTCGAAGTCATCATCAATGCGCACCTGGATGGTTCGTTCCCGGGAACCCATCCCTCCGAAATCTTTCATGGGAATCCCCGTGGGCGTCCAGATTCCGCTCGATTCCAGGTCGGTAAAGGGAATATCTTTGGGCAGCATCTTGTCGAACACCGGCAGCGCGTAGCCTCGGCCCACTCCCATCAGGCCAATCTCAGCCTTCGGGTTAATCTCATCCCGCTGTTTGAGCAGGTATTTAAAGAGGTCAAAGGTGCCGGCATTGGAATCCACCACTAGGTCCGAACTCCGTGCTATATCCACCACCCAAGGCCAGCGCAGAGCTCGCAACTGGAAAAACGCCGGACGCATGCGCTGGTAAAAGGTTCGATACTTCGGGGTGTTAATTTCCGGGTACATCTCCGGGAAAATCAGGAAGTATCCGTCAGCATTCGGATAGCTCGTAAACAGAGCCCGGAGACGATTCGTCTGAATTTCCCGGTTCGTCGGGTCCAGAGGCTGCACAAAGGTCCCAAACACCCTGTTAAAGGGCAGGTCCCCTACTCGGTCACAGAATCGGGCAAGATTGGGGGGAAGCGAGGCAATCTCGATGGCCAGCCACACTTTGATTCCCCGCTCGTGGGCATGGTGAATGATTCGGTGCAACAGGGTTTGAGCAACCGAAAACGCCTGGTCCGGGGTCT
>CAYWMN010000073.1:0-15029 GCA_964459065.1 uncultured Acidobacteriota bacterium
AGAATTCTTTTTTTGAGCAAACGAAGCTAGGAAGTTGTTGAAAACAAAAGATCGCTGTCAAAAAAACAGCAAAAACGAACCTAAAACGAAGCTAAAACGAAGCTGCTATCTTATTGAAAATTAGTTAACGCCAAAAAAACGAACTCAAAGCGGAGATCTTCGGCACATAGCTTAGCTGCTGAAACACGGGGTAACAAAAAACAACCGACCTTTCCTTTCGTGCCTCGGCGCTTGTCCTGGCCTTCCACAGGGGTTCCTGAGCTGTTGCGGGCTTCCCGAACTTAGACCCAACGCCTTCGCTGAGCACCCTCCGTGTACGCGGTTTGCTACTCTCCGTCATGACAGAAGGAACACTTTGATGAGCGCATTTTCAGGAACAAAAATCAGCGTTCTCTTTTTTACCTTGCTGCTGGCTGCGGGCGCGTTGTTTGCAGCGCCCTCCGGGCGAGCCGGCGCCGATTCCGACCATCCCGTCATGATTTTTGACTACCACCGGTTCAACACCTATCAGGACACCAGCATGACGGTCAAGATGTCGGTGTTCAATTTCCAGCTTCAATACCTGAAGGATCGCGGCTACCACTTCATTTCTCTCGCCCGCTACGTGGATTACCGTCTGGGAAAAGCCGCCCCGCCGCCGCCCCGTTCGGTGGTCATCACCATCGATGACGGCAACGAATCGGTCTACACGCGGGCGCTTCCGGTGATTGAGAAATACAAGATTCCGGTGACGCTCTTCATTTATCCTTCCGCCATTTCAAACGCTTCCTACGCGCTCACCTGGAAGCAGCTGCGCGTGCTCAAGGCCACCGGGCTTTTCAATATTCAGTCGCACACCTACTGGCATCCGAATTTCAATGCGGACAAGAAACGCCTCACCCCGGCCCAATACAACAAGTCTGTCAATTTCCAGCTCCAGCGCTCCAGGGAAGTGCTCGATAAAAAGCTGGGGATTCACGTGACGATGCTGGCCTGGCCGTATGGAATTTATAATCCCGGACTGATCCGGGCGGCCAAACAGGCCGGTTATCAGGCGGCCTTTGCCCTGAACGGAAGGCATGCGGGCGATGATGACAGCATCATGGCAATCCCCCGCTATCTTGTTTCAGACCGCGATTTTGGGAGCTATTTCAGAACAATTCTGGCAGAAACGCCGCCGCGGCGCTAAGCCGGCGGATGCTTTGGCAAGCGCCGGGGCCGTGGTGGTGCTTCCGTGATCATTCCCACGGCCTGCTGCGCCTTGTTGGATGTTGCCGCACTCGCCTTGCAAGCCTGAGGCTGCAACCTGCAAGGCGAGCGGAACTGAGGGGGCCCGGGCAACCGGCCGATGATTTGCCCGGTGGCTGTTGTTGGTAGCTTTCTACCGGACCGTGAAGGCTCGCTGGAGCGGTACATGTTCGGAAGAGTCGCCAACATAGACGACGAACTTGCCGGGGTCCACTGCCCATCCGTTGGACCTGGTGCTCCAATAAGCGAGGGAGCGGCGGTTCAAGGTGACGGAAACGCGCCGGGCCTCGCCGGGACTTAGCATGACTCGCTTGAAGCCTTTCAGTTCCTTTTCAGGCCGCGGCACCGTGGCGGAAGGATCTCCGACATAGACCTGAGCAACTTCGGCTCCCGCCTGTTGGCCGGTGTTCCGGACGGTGAAGGAGACGGTAATGGGTCCGCTGGGGCCGGCTTCGGCGGGCTTGACGCTCAGATTGCTGAAAGCGAAACGAGTGTAAGAAAGCCCGTAGCCGAAGGGAAACAGCGGCGCAGGCTGCCCGTCGTGGCCGACGGCTCGATAGCCCACGAAGATGCCTTCCCGGTACCGGACGTTGAACGTGCCGGGCTCTTCATAGTAGTTGTGGTAGGTCGGATTGTCCTTCCATCGGCGCCACCAGGTGATGGGCAGCTTGCCGGAGAAGTTGACTTTGCCCGTCAGCAGATTGGCGAGCGCGGTGCCTGCCCTCGAACCTCCATACCAGCCCTCGATGAAAGCGGGCACGCGGTTGAGCCACCCGCTGGTGTCCACGCTTCCGCCGGAAGTGAGCAGCACAATCGTGTGCGGGTTCGCATCCAGCACGGCGTTGATCAGTTCATCCTGGCCCGGAGGCAGACGGTAGGTGCGGTCAAACCCCTCGCCTTCAATCTTGGAGTTGAAGCCTACCGCCAGAACGACCACATCCGCCCGGGCGGCCACTTGCCGGACGTTCGGCTCCAGCATCCCGCCGACCGGAATCACTCCCAGCCGCGCTCGAACCTGGGTCGAAGCCGGCACGTAGTCCATCTGATGAGCCAGCATGTAGTCCATGCGCACGGAGGCGGGCTTGCCCGCCTGGAGATCGACTTTTGCCTCCAGGGGAGCGATGCCAAAGTTCGGCGTCACGTTCAGGACACGCTTGCCGTTCACAAAGAGCTTGTACGAATCCCAGGGGCCGACCTCAGCGATGAAACGGACCGGCCCGGAAGTCTTGGGGATGTAATAACCGGTCCAGCGAATCGAACGGATTGCCTGCCCGGGAGCAAAGCCGTGTTGCCCCCCTCCGGCCACCCGGCTCACAGTGGAGACGCTGCTCGGCTGCCCGCTGCAATCGGAGTTTGCAAACCCTTCCTCCTTGAGGCCCTGCGTGGTGCCTTCAGGAGTGGTCACGAAATTGCCTTGGCTGAAAATGTCCTGCACGTCCTTCAAGCCCTGATTCCACAAGACCTTGGTACCGGGCCCAAGCTGGTTGCTCAGGCCGGTCATAAAGCTGACCGGAGCGAAGGGCGTCATATGGGCGCTGCCGCCTCCCGAGGCCACGGCGGGATAAGCGTTGGGGCCGATGATGGCGATGGTGTGAACCCGGTGGAGATTGAGCGGCAGCAGACTCCCCTGGTTTTTCAGCAGGACCATCCCCTCTTCCGCGCCCCGCAAAGCCGCGGCCTGGGATTGCTGGTTATAGAGGGGGATGTTCAGATCGAGTTGGTTGTGGTTGATGAAGCCGAACTTCACCGCGACCCACAGAATGTGCCGCACTTTCTCATTGATGGTTTCGACCGAGACCTTGCCGTCTTTGATGGCGGGCATCAGTGTTTTGGCGTTCATGTATTGCGGGGAAGGCATTTCCAGATCGAGCCCGGCATTGGCGGCGGCGACGCCGTAGTGGGTGGCGTTCCAGTCCGACATCAGAATTCCCTTGAACCCCCAGTCCTTTCTCAGAACTTGGATATTCAGGAACTTGTTCATGGTCGCATGCTCTCCGTTGACCAGGTTGTAGGAGTTCATGACGGCGCCCGCGTGGCCTTCCTTCACGGCTGCTTCAAACTGCGGCAGGTAGATTTCCCGCAGTGTTCGCTCATCGACCACGGAGTTGGACCGATGGCGGTTATATTCAGAATTGTTCGCGTCGTAGTGCTTGACAGTGGCGACGACGTCCTGGCTTTGCACGCCCAGGACGTAGTGGGCGGCGATTTGGCCGGAAAGATAGGGATCTTCGCCGAAATATTCAAAGTCACGGCCGCTCATCGGCGCCCGGTAGATGTTGACGCCCGGACCCAGAACAAAATTCACGCCGCGCGCTCGCGCATCGTGGCCAATGGAAACGCCAACCTGTTTGGCCATCGCCACGTCCCAGGATGCGGCCAGTCCGATGCCCGCCGCGTAGGCCGTGTCAGGACCCCAGCTGCGGACGCCGATCGGGCCGTCCGACATCCTCAGCCCGGGCAGGCCGATCTGCGGAATGGCGTGCGTATACATGCCGTCTACGCCCCCGATGAGTTGGATCTTTTGCGCGAGCGTCAGCTTGGCCAGCATAGCGTTGACGCGCTGGTTGATCTCCGCCGCCGAAAGTTGTGTCTGCGCCTTCAACGCTGCTGCCGAAACAGCCAGCGCACACGCAACGACAAGCAGGGAGGCCAAAGAGTGCCGGAAACATTTACCAAAGTTACGAGTGGAAGTAGTCGCCATGTGATCTCCTTTACAGCTCCGAATTATACACGCCGAACTCGATGTGGATGCAAGAATGCCTGTTGTTTGTTGAGTGAGCGCTCGGAAATATTTGTTAAGCCTTTTGATCTTGATTGTTTTGTGATCAAATAGGGCCTTTATCCGTATGGAGAAAGAGTTGCATAAGGATTTTGGAGCAAAGAGTGTTATCTGTCACACAGCGCTGTGATCGCAGTCACACCGTTAAAACCCGATTCGGTACAGAATCCCAACCCTGGGCCGATCAGGGGTGCCGCCAGCCGCGAGGAGTGAGTTTGCGGGCAGAGCGCAAAGTCCGTTCCGGACCAAAACCGGCGCAAGACGGAAGGAGAGTGGAGTTGTCATGATCATAGGTGTTCCAAAGGAAATCTTTCCTGATGAGAAACGGGTGGGTTTGATTCCCGCCGTTGTTCCATCCCTGGCGAAAGCCGGTTTTGAAGTGGTGATTGAAGCCGGGGCCGGTGCGAATGCGGGGTACTTGGACAAGGAATATGCGGAGAAAGGCGCCAAGATCCTGACCAGCCGCGAGGAAGTCTTCAAGACGGCTGACATTATCGTGCAGGTTCTTTGTTACGGCTCCAACGACAAGACGGGCAAGGCCGATCTCCCGCTTCTGCGGAAAGGTCAAACCCTGGTGGGTTTTCTGCGGCCGCTGGGATCGATTGAAACGCTTCAGGAGATCGCCGGCAGCGGCGTTAACGCCTTCAGCGTGGAATTGATGCCCCGCATCACCCGGGCGCAGAGCATGGACGCTCTTTCCTCAATGTCGACGATCTGCGGTTACAAGGCGGTCGTGATGGCGGCCGGCATGCTCCCGCGCATTTTCCCCATGTTGACCACGGCGGCGGGAACCATTACCCCCGCCCGGGTTTTCATTATCGGAGCCGGCGTGGCCGGGCTGCAGGCGATTGCCACAACCCGCCGATTGGGAGCGGTTGCCTCGGCCTATGACGTCCGTCCCGCCGTGAAAGAGCAGATTCAGAGCCTGGGCGGCCGTTTTGTGGAATTGCCGATCGAGGCCAAGGACGCGCAGGACGCCCGGGGTTATGCCCAGGCCCAGGACGAAAGCTTTTACCAGCGGCAGCGGGAGCTGCTGGGGCGCGTTGTGGCTGAGAGCAGTGTGGTGATCACCACGGCCGTGATTCCGGGCAAAAAGCCGCCCCTGCTGGTGACCAAGGAAATGGTGGCCAACATGGCGCCGGGGTCCGTGATTGTGGACCTTGCCGCCGAGCGCGGTGGAAACTGCGAGTTGACGCGACCCAGCGAGATCGCGGTCGAACACGGAGTCAGCATCGTCGGAAAAATCAACCTGGCGAGCACCGTTCCGTATCATGCCAGCCAGATGTATTCGAAAAACATCACGACCTTTCTTTCTCACTTGTTCAAGGGCGGAAAGCCGGAACTGAATCTTGAAGACGAGATTACACGCGAAACCCTGGTGACGAGGAATGGAGAAATCGTTCACAAACGGGTGCAGGAGTTCTACTCGCTTTCGGCCGCATCCGCCCAGAAGGATACGCCGTAAAAGATCTTAGACCGCAGCGGCAGTCCGCGAAATCCGTCTGTCGCCGTTTGCATCAATAAACACTCAGTTTAAGGAGGTTATTGTGCCAGCAGGTTTTATCTCAAACTTGTACGTTTTTGTGCTGGCGGGCTTTCTCGGGTTCGAAGTGATCCGCCGAGTCTCGCCGCTGCTGCATACGCCGTTGATGGCGTTGACCAATGCGCTGGACGCGATTGTGGTTGTCGCCGCGATCATCATTGCCGGGCGGCATGGAACCGCCCTTTCCTACATCCTCGGATCAGTGGCCGTTGCCGCTGCCTTCAGCAACATGGTTGGAGGTTTCCTGATTACCGACCGTATGCTGCGAATGTTCAAGCTCAGTGGGCGTAAAAAGCAATGAATCCAACCGGCCTGCAATACCTTACCGACTTCTCGTACATTATTGCCATCGCGTTCTTCATCTTGTCGCTCAGGTGGCTCAGCTCGCCCGCCAGCGCCCGCCGTGGGGTGCTGATCGGCGAGATCGGAGCGGCGATGGCGGTGGTGACTACCTTTTTCAACCCCGAGCTTGTCCAGTTCAAGTGGATTCTGATCGCCTTGCTGATCGGCGCGATGATCGGCGTCCCGCTGGGCATGGTTCACATGACCGCCGTTCCCCAGCGGACCGCCATGAGCCACGCTTTCGGCGCTCTTGCCGCGGCCTTGATCGGCATTTCCGAATACTACCTGCGCATTCCGCACATCAATAAATTTGAGATGACGGAAATCTCGCTGGAAGTCATTATCGGGGCGCTCAGTTTTACGGGCAGTTTAATCGCCGCCGGAAAACTTCAGGAATGGCTGCCCCAGCGCCCGATTGTCTATAAAGGGCAGAACTACGCGAGCCTCTCGGTGCTGGGTCTGGCCATCCTTACAGGTTTGGTTCTTATCTTTAACCCGACGGCTAGCTTTTTTGTCCCAGTCTTCCCGCTCATGGTCATCATCTCGTTGTTTTTCGGCGTGATGCTGGTGATGCCCATCGGCGGAGCGGACATGCCCACGGTGATCGCGCTGCTGAACTCTTACGTCGGACTCACGGCGGCTTTGCTGGGCTTTGTGCTCAACTCCAAAGTTCTGGTGGTGGCCGGAGCTCTTGACGGTTCTTCAGGCTTCATTCTTGCCGTCATCATGTGCAAGGCCATGAACCGCTCCTTCACCAACGTGGTGTTCGGCGCCTTTGGCCAGCTCCAGGCTTCCGCCGCGGACGATAAAGGCGATCGCACCGTGCGCAGCGCCTCACCCGAAGAGGCGGCGGCGATTCTGGGCGCGGCCAACTCCATCATCGTCGTTCCCGGATATGGAATGGCGGTCGCTCAGGCCCAGCACAAAGTGCGGGAACTTTACGACCTTCTCAGCAAGAAGGGTGTGGATGTCAAGTTCGGCATCCATCCGGTGGCGGGCCGCATGCCGGGGCACATGAACGTTCTGCTTGCGGAAGCTGACGTGCCCTACGACCGGTTGGTCGAAATGGAAGACGCCAACAGCGACATGCCTCAAGCCGACGTGGCCCTGGTGATCGGCGCAAACGATGTGACCAATCCGGCCGCTGAGACTGACCAGAGCAGTCCCATCTACGGCATGCCTATTATCGAGGTGAATAAAGCCCGGACGGTGATGGTGATCAAGCGCAGCTTGAACCCCGGATTTGCCGGCATTGACAACCCCCTCTACTACGAGGATAAAACCCTGATGCTGTTCGGCGACGCCAAAGCGTTCGTGGGTAACATCGTCCGCGAACTCAGTTCATAGGCGCCTGCCGTATAGGACTGCTGATCAGGTTGGACCCGCTCTCTCGGTTCTTGCAAGCACGGCCGAGAGTGGCGGGTCCGGCCAGCTTCTTGGAACTCTCCTCCCGACAACCCAGACAGAAGCTTCGATGGGTTTGCCCTGTTTTTGCAGGCGGTGCGCACGGGCAAGCCGCCGTTTGAAGTTGCGGCCGCCGCCAGGCCTGAAGGCCGGCGTCGCGCAGGGTTGGATATCAGGCGGGTGCTGAGATAGAATCGTTTGGAAGGATACGGAATGAACCAACTTCCAAATCATCAACGGAGATCAATCCCGCGCCGCCGCGTTTTGAACGACCGCGGTTCGTCGAAATCCGGCGTGATCTTGTTTGCGGTGCTTGCCCTGGTGCTGGTTGGAATCGTTTCTTACCTGGTGGTGACGCGCCTGGATCGGATGAACCACCAGGTGGCTCAACTCAGCCGGCAGGTGGAGCAGACCAACCGCGCGGCGGGAGCGGCTGCCGCGAAGTCCAGTTCGGCGCTGGCTCGGGCGACCCAGGCCGAACAGAATGCGCAAGAGGCGGCGCACGAACGAAACCAGGCCGAGATGGCGAAGGCTGCTTCCGAGCAGCACGCCCAGCAGGCTGAAGCTCAGGCGCAAGCGGCGCAACAGAAGGCGGCGGCCGCTCAGGCCAAGGCCGAACAGTATCGCAAGGAGCGGGAAGCCGAACTGGCTCACCTGCAGCAGGTTCTGGGGCAAATCGCCCAAACCCGCAAGACGGCCATGGGACTGGTGATGACCTTGGGAAGCAATTCCATCCGGTTCGCTTTCGATAAATCGGCGCTGCGTCCCAGGGATAAAGAGGTGCTCAGCCGCGTTGCCGGCGTCCTGTCAACGGTGGAAGGTTATCAGATTTACGTTTACGGCTACACGGATGACATCGGGACCAAGGAATATAACCTGGCGCTGTCCAGACGCCGCGCCAAGTCCGTCCGCGACTATCTGGTGGCGAACGGTTTGAGCCCCAAGATCATCACCACCAAGGGTTTCGGGAAGTCTGATCCCCTGGTTCCCGGGTCCTCGCCCAAGGCGCGGGCGATTAATCGCCGGGTCGAGATCGGCCTTGTCGATTCCACGATCAAGCCACTGCCGCCCCAGGACCAGGGAAGTACCTCTCAAAAGTGAGCGAGCTTGCGGCCCCGAATTGCTTCCTGCTTCCTGATCGGCAAGTGCGCCCTGTGGGCCGTGTTCACCTGCGCGGGGCGTCCCGTGCCTCAGCGCGCAGTGCGGCCTGCAAGTTCCGGGTCGAAGCGGCCCGAAGCCCAAAACTCCATTGACACTTTTCTTCGGATTTTGTTACGTTCAGTTGCTCCGGGGAGGTTTGGTTTCCGGGGCGGCACCTCGGGTGTTGCCGGGGTAATTGACGTTGATTCCAGATGATTTTAAATGCTTAGAGCGGGTAGGGACACACGGATGTTAGTGCCAAAGAAGATGTTTTTGACCAAAGGTGTCGGCAAACACCGGGAAAAGTTGACAAGCTTTGAGCTGGCCCTTCGTTCAGCGGGCATTGCAGCCTGCAACCTGGTGCGAGTGTCCAGCATTTTTCCACCCCGCTGCAAGATGATCTCCCGCGCCGAGGGGATGAAGCGATTGAAGCCGGGCGAGGTTACCTTCGTGGTGATCAGCGAGAATTCCACCCGCGAGCCACACCGCCTGATAGCGGCTTCGGTTGGTGTTGCGATGCCGGCCGACCGAAACGCCTACGGCTACCTTTCCGAACACCACTCTTTTGGGCAGACCGAAGAGGTTGCCGGCGAGTACGCGGAAGAGCTGGCCGCCGAGATGCTCGCGACCACTTTGGGCGTGGAGTTCGATCCTGACCAGAGCTGGGACGAGAAAAAGGAGATCTACCGCATCTCCAACAAGATTGTTCGAACCATGGAAATCACACAGTCTGCCATTGGGGATAAACGGGGCCTGTGGACCACTGTTTTGGCGGCCGCGGTTCTTCAGGGTTTTGACGATTAACCGCTGGCTTGAAACCGAACGCGGTATGGTTTGCACGGCCTGGGGCAGATTTTAACTTCCCTCCAGCCCCGCCGCGAGATTATTGATAGGAGCCCATCATGCGCAAACACGAGATTTTGACCAAGCCCACCCGACCGTTTGAAATTGACCGCCGGAAGAACGCGGCGTCGATGCTTGAGAGGATGCAGGATATTTCTTTTCAAGGCCGGAGTTTGGGCACGGCGTTTCACGTCTGGAAACGGATGATGGACGACCGCGTGATGATCATGATGGGCTTGTCGGGCGCCATGATTCCGGGCGGAATGCGGCGACTGGTTGTTTACATGATTATTTACCGGCTGATCGATTGCCTGGTTTCCACCGGCGCAATTTTCTTCCACTATATTCATGAGAGCCTGGGCCGGCTGCATTTCCAGTGCTCGCCCACGATTGATGATGTCGCGCTCCAGAAGAACCTGATCGACCGCATGTATGACACTTTAGTGGACGAAGAAGAATTCCGGGAAGAAGACGCCTATATCGGGCGCTTTGCCTCGACCCTCGATCAATCCCGCCCATACACGACTCGGGAGTTTCTCTATCTGCTGGGCAAGGACATCTCCAAACGCGCCAAGGAGGATGGGATTGTTACCGCCGCGTACAAAGCGGGAATCCCGCTCTATTGCCCGGCGATCGGTGATTCTTCGATCGGTATCGGGATCGCTGAAAATCGCCATCTCGGGAAGAACAGCCTCACCTTCGACGTGATTGGTGACGTGCTTGAAACCGCGCACCTGGCCGGCGATTCTCCGGCCAGCGGAGTGATTTATTTTGGCGGCGGAACGCCCAAGAACTTTGTGCAGCAGAGCGAAGTGACGGCCACCTTTATGCGCCAGGCTTCCGAAGGCCACAAATACGCCCTTCAAGTGGTGACGGACGCTCCTCACTGGGGAGGCCTGTCGGGCTGCACGTTTGAAGAAGCGCAGAGCTGGGGAAAGATTGCTCATGACGCCAGCATGGTCACCTGCAACTGTGATTCGACGATCGCGATGCCCATTCTGGTCTCGGCCATGTCGGAGCAGCGCGATTTGATCCGAAAGCGCAAGAAGCCGGTCTTTAAGATGGGCCGGGAGCTGGAGTTTTCTTTTCCCAAGTAGTCTTCGCATCATAGATCTACCAGCGCGGCGCAGATGGCGAAAGCCGTCTGCGCCGGCCCTGCGTCGCTCCGGTCCGGGTCCGCCAGCCTTCGGATTCTTGCCTCTCCTCCGTATTTCCCCAGCCATCTCTGCCGCCTGTGACCCGCATCACTGCATTTTTTCCGGGCATGGAGTGGCATAGGGGATCAGGGAACGGCTGGGTATGCGCTCTCAACTTTTGTGGAGGCAGGCGACATGAAAAATAAGAAGCAGGTCACGCGGCGGGATTTCCTGAAGGCTGCAACGGTTGCCGTTGCCGCGGGAAGCGCCGCCAAGCCGCTGGCTGGAGCGCCGGCAATCCTTTCGTCTCCCAACCCTAACAGCGTGGTGAACTACGGCTTTATTGGGACGGGAACGGAGGGATGTACGCTGCTGCGCTTTCTGACCACGATTCCCGAAGGCCGCTGCATTGCTACCTGCGATATTTATCCGCCCAACTTAAAACGCGGGGTTGAAACCATCGGCTCCAATCCGGAAACCTATTCCCGGGGGCCGCTGGATTACCGAAGGATGCTCGAGCGGAAGGATATGGATGCGGTCTTAATCGCCACGCCCCTCAGCATGCACGCGCAAATGGTGATTGACGCTCTTAACGCCGGCAAGCATGTGTTTGTTGAAAAGACGATGTATTTCAAAGAGGAAGAGGGAGAGCAAATCAAGAAGGCTGCCGACGCCCATCCCAAGCAGGTCCTGCAAATCGGTTTGCAGCGACGGTCCAGCCGCCTTTACCAGGTGGCCATGGAGATGATCCGCAAAGGCGCCCTCGGCAAGGTGATGTTTGTGCGCGCCCAGTGGCACCGGAACAGCAACTGGCGCCGGCCCGTGGCGGACCCGCGGCTGGAGCGCATGATCAACTGGCGGATGTATAAGGAATATTCCGGCGGGTTGATGGCCGAACTGGCTTCCCACCAGATCGACATTGCCAATTGGGCCTTTGACGCGGAGCCGGTCAGCGTGGTGGCGACCGGTGGGATCGACTATTGGAAAGACGGCCGCGAGACGTGTGACAACGTTGAGGCCATCTTCCAATATCCTGAAGGCAGGAAATTGCTGTACAGCTCCATCCTTTACAACGCCCACTTTAAATTCAACGAGCAGATTATGGGTGATCAGGGAACGCTGATTACCACGATCGGGAAGGGCATGTACTATCACGAAGCCGTTCACAAGGTGACCCCCGGCGCCGCCAAGGAGAACTGGTGGGCGGGCGCCACGATAACCCAGGAGGCCGAACAGAAGGGCATCCCGATTTTCCCCGAGCAGATGAGCCAGCAAGGCGGTTTTATGGAGCGTGAACTCGTTTACGCCAAGCGTTGGCTGGCCTCGATGGGCATCTACGAATACGAAGAAGCTCATCCCCCGCGGTGGAGCGAGCTGCATAATCTGATGTATAGCATCCGCGACGGGAAGCCCGCAGTGGTTCCTCTCGAAATCGGCATGGCCGATGCGCGGGGCGTGATTTACGCCAACCGCTCCGTTGCGACCGGACAGAAGGTCGTCTGGCCGAACAAAGAAGCGTAACGTGCGTCCTGTTGCAGGAGGGCCTTCAGTGTCAACCGGCGGTGGTATCCTCGCATGAGTTTCTCCCCGCGCATTCTTCCGTCTTTCCGGCAATCCCTCCTTGGGCCGATCTTCTTTCTCCTGCTGGTGCTGCTGTGCGGAAATGCGCCGGCCCCCGCGGCTGATTCACTGGTTCGTTATGAGGCCTCGCACCAGGCCATGGGGACCAATTTTACGATCGTCACCTACGGTTCAAACGCCGAGTATCTGGAAGAGGTCACCGAACAGGCTTTTGGAGAAATTGACCGCCTGGACCGCCAGATGAGCACCTACAAGCCGGAGAGCGACCTGTCCCTGATCAACCGGCAGGCTTATCGCCACCGGGTGGTTGTTGAGCCCCGCCTGTTCAGCCTTCTTGAAAGGTCCCTTCGATTTAGCGAAGAAACCGGGGGAGCTTTTGATATGACCGTCGGTCCCTTGATGAAAGCGTGGGGGTTTTTTCGAGGGCGCGGCCGCTTGCCTCAAGCTTCCGAATTAGCCCGAGTGCTCCGGCGGATCGGCTACCGGCACGTCAAGCTTGATGCTGCCCGGCGAACCATTTATTTTGACGAGCCTGGCGTTGAGATTGATCTGGGGGGAATCGCCAAGGGCTACGCCGTCGATGAGGTGGTTAAGATTCTGAAGTCGGATGGAATCCATCAGGCGCTTGTTTCAAGCGGCACCAGCAGCGTTTACGCTCTTGGCTCGCCTCCCGGCGAAAAGGGGTGGAAGATTTCCGTGCGCAATCCTCTCCACCTCAAGCAAGCGGCTTGCGTTTTGAGGCTGCAGAACGTCTCGTTGTCGGTTTCCGGCGACTACGAAAAATTTTTCAAATTGGGCGGCAAGATCTACGCTCACATCATGGACCCGCACACGGGAATGCCAGTTGAAAACATGCTGTCAACGGTTGTCATTTCTCCCTCGGCCACCGATAGCGACGCGTTGTCGACGGCTTTTTTTGTTGAAGGGATCAAACGGAGCCGGGTTTACCTGCAGCATCATTCCAATCTGACCGCCATCTTCTACCTGCCGCGCCACGCCGGGCACGCTTTCCATCAGGTGATCCTGAAGTCATCGGTGACCAAGCTTCCCGCCGGCAGTTTGGTCATCGTCCAGAGCCCATAGCAGAATGGCCGTTCAGGGGAACGTTGTTCTTTACCAAGTCTTTCGTCGCTTTGTGATTGGGATTTCATTATTATTGTTTGATTTGAACACTCTTTGGCGCCGGGCCTAACACCATTCCAGCGTTCATACGGCCACAATTTTACCGGAACACTTGCAAGGCTGCTGGAGCCTTTGTTGACCGCGGTTTGACGCGGGGCTTAAAAATTGTTATCATGCGCGTAGTTCTTAACGACGTAAGTCATCTAACTTGCTGGAAGCTAAATGGTTAGAGGAAGCCGTCGGGACAAGAGCACGGGCGTAAAAAGCCGCAGACGGGGAGCTGATTCCGGCAGAAAGGCATCGACTCCGGGAGTCTCGCGCAGAAGTTCGGGTTCCCTCCCCAGGGTTCCGGCAAAATCCCAAAGGAGTGTCAGGATCTCAACCCGCCGACAAACTCGTCAAAATGCAAGCGGGCGCTTGCAGCCCGGAGCAGACTATGAAACGGCGCTGAAGAACTTTGAAGCTGCTCTCGGATACTTGAGAAAGCAGAACTACGAGAAGGCCGCGGGGCTATTCAAGAAGGCTGTTTCCAGTCCGGTCCGGGAAATAGCAGAGCGATCCCGCATGCACCTGCGCGTCTGTGCCCAGAAAACCCGCCCACAACGTCCTCCCAAGACCGCCGAAGAATCCTACCTTCGCGGAGTGACTGCGCTGAACCGCCGAGAGTTGGACCAAGCCATCGAATATCTTAGTAAATCCGACAAGATGGTGCCGAATCAGGACCATGTCCACTATGCCTTGGCCGCCGCTTATGCGCTCCAGGGTGACGCGGACGCTTCCCTGCTACATTTGCAAAAAGCCATCGAGCTGCGGCCCAAGAATCGCGTTCAGGCTCGCGTCGATGATGATTTCGAAGCTGTGGCGGATGATCCGCGTTTCGAGCAGGTGGTCAGTTCCCCCGTATCTTAAAACTACCAGGGAATCCCTCATTTCGGGGATTTCTCCTCCGCAGGTCAGAAGCGAAAAGAGAGCGAGATGAAGGTCGTTGCCATCGGAGGTGGGACAGGACTGTCGGTTTTGCTGCGGGGCCTGAAGCAGCACGTTCAAAAGGCTTCCTCTGCCCGAACGGGCCGGAAGATTTCGAATCTGACCGCGGTGGTGACGGTGACGGACGAAGGCGGCAGTTCCGGGCGTCTCCGTCGTGATTTTGGCATGCTCCCTCCGGGAGATATCCGCAACTGCCTGGTTGCTCTTGCCGAGGACGAAAAGATTCTGACCCGCCTGTTCAACTATCGATTCGCCACGGGCCGCGGCCTGCGCGGCCACAGTCTTGGGAATTTGTTCCTGACTGCCCTGACTAATCTGACGGGCGATTTTTCGATGGCGGTCAAGCAGGCGAGCGACGTGCTTGCCATTCGTGGCGAAATCTTTCCGGCAACCCTTGCCGATGTCCGCCTGCGCGCCTTGCTTTCGGACGGGCGGAGGGTGGAAGGGGAATCGCGCATTCACGAAACTGCCGTTCCAATTCGCAGCCTTTCCATTGTTCCAGAGCGATGCTGGCCCTTGCCGGAGACCGTTCAAGCGATTGAGCAGGCCGACCTGATTACTTTGGGGCCCGGCTCGCTTTACACCTCGCTGTTGCCCAACCTGCTTGTCTCGGGTATTCCGAAGCACATTGCCCGTTCCAGGGCGACGAAAATTTATATCGGCAATTTAATGACCCAGCCGGGCGAAACTCGAGGTTATACGGTGGCCGAACACTTGGACGCCATTGCCCAGCATGTGGGCCGGAATCTCTTCGACTTTGTGGTTTTGAACAACCGCCGTTTTCCTCGGAGCATGCGGCAGCGCTATGCTGAGGACTGCGCTGAGCCGGTTGTTCTTGATCTTGAGAGAGTCCGTGCTCTGGGCCCCTCGCCGGTGCTTGCGCCTCTGCTTCTGGCTGATGACGGCGTTGCCCGGCACGACTCGG
>CAYWMN010000074.1:0-15007 GCA_964459065.1 uncultured Acidobacteriota bacterium
TCTTCGATGCTTTCCCAATCGTCGAAACCGTGCTGCTTGCAGATTTCGTTTCCCAAATGCCACTTGCCGTAAAAGGCTGTCGTGTAGTCTCCATGGCGGACCATCTGGTCCAGGACCGGGGTGGAATCGGGCAGGGGGATATTGTTGCTGGTGGCGCCGTTGGTGTGGGGGTAAAGCCCCGTCAGCAGGCAGCCTCGAGAGGGAGTGCACAGCGGCTGTGCCACGTAATATTGCTCAAAGACGGCGCTCTTCTCCGCAAGACGGTCCAGGTTGGGGGCGATGTTGTGGGTATTGCCGTAGGCGCGGAGCGTGTCGGCCCGCTGCTGATCGGTTGTGATGAACAGCAGGTTGGGGCGCTTGGGCTGGCGAGCCATCAGACGCCGCGTCCTGGGAGCTGCCACGGACATGGCCATGGCGCCCGCTGCCGTTTTGAAGAGTTCCCGTCGGTTCATCGGCGTCACCTTTCCTGCAAAAGAAATGGGTGCTGCGCCTGAGGCCTGACTGCCTCACCCCAGATGGCGCTCAGAATCTCACAGCCCCGGACGCCTGTCAAACAAACACCCTGCTTGCCTTGACGAGCCCATGGATGCGAACTAGAATTAAACTTTTACATTTGCACATAAAATCATCCAAGAGGGGCTATGCTCGACGGTTCGATTCCCGAGGGGCTTACATTTGACGACGTTCTTCTTTTGCCCGCCCGGTCTGCGATTCTGCCGGCCCAGGCGGATACTCGCACCCAACTTACCCGCACAATTTCTTTGAACATTCCCATTGTCAGTTCCGCCATGGATACGGTGACGGAGTCGCGCCTGGCGATTGCGCTGGCGCAGCAGGGCGGCCTTGGAGTGATCCACCGCACCATGTCCGTGGGGCAGCAGGCGCTGGAAGTCGACAAAGTGAAGCGTTCGGAGAGCGGCATGATTGTTGACCCGGTGACGATCAGTCCCAAGCGCCGGATCTCCGAAGCGCTGGAGATTATGGCGAAGTACCATATTTCCGGCGTTCCGGTCGCCGAAAACGGCAAGCTGGTGGGGATTCTGACCAACCGGGACCTGCGCTTTGAAACCCGCACGGATCTGACGGTTGAAGAGCTGATGACCAAAAAGGACCTGGTCACGGTTCCCATGGGCACCACGCTTGAAGAAGCAGAAAAGATCCTGCACCGGCATCGCATTGAAAAGCTTCCGGTGGTAGACAAGGACTTTACTCTGAAGGGCCTGATCACCGTCAAGGACATTCAGAAACGGATCAAGTATCCGAACGCGGCCAAGGATTCCCACGGGCGTCTGAGGGTGGGCGCCGCCGTCGGTGTTACGGGTGATTATCTGGAGCGCGCGCAGGAACTGGCTCGGGCCAAAGTGGATGTGATTGTGGTCGATACCGCGCACGGTCATTCCGAGCGGGTGCTCGATGCCGTCGAGAAAATCAAGAAGCTCATTCCGGATACCGATCTTATTGCGGGCAACGTTGCCACCTTTGCCGGCGCCACGGAGCTGGTTCACCGGGGCGTGGACGGCGTGAAAGTGGGAATCGGCCCGGGTTCGATCTGCACCACGCGTGTGGTGAGCGGGGCGGGCGTGCCCCAGATCACCGCGATTTCCGAGTGTGCGCGCGCTGCCCGCAAGGCCAACGTTCCCGTGATTGCCGATGGGGGAGTCAAGTTTTCCGGCGACATCACCAAGGCCATTGCGGCGGGCGCCAATGTTGTGATGATCGGCAGCCTGTTTGCCGGCGCTGAAGAGAGCCCCGGTGAAACGATCCTTTACCAGGGACGAACCTTCAAGTCTTATCGCGGGATGGGGTCGATCGGAGCGATGAGGGAAGGGTCGCGCGACCGTTACGGGCAGGAAGATGAAACTCTCAAGCTGGTTCCGGAGGGCATTGAAGGCCGCGTGCCTTATAAAGGCTTGCTGTCGGACATGATCGCTCAACTGACCGGCGGGCTCCGCGCCGGGATGGGGTATTGCGGATGCCCGACGATCCCTGAACTTCAACAGCGGGGCCATTTCATTCGGATTTCCTCAGCGGCCCTGAGAGAAAGCCACGTTCACGACGTCATCATCACCAAGGAGGCGCCCAACTATCGACTCGAATAGTCCGGCCTCCTGTAAATCGTGCAAGCGATCACAATTATTCATCGAGTGGACGCCCGTGTTAATCTGGGCAGGCGTCATTTTCCTGATGTCCACCAGGTTCTTCGGCAATTCCTTCTCTGCCCGCGTGGTGGCGGATATCCTCGCGCTGGCTCACCTTCAGGTCTCCGCGCAAACCTTTGGCCTGCTGAACCATCTCATACGGAAAACAGGCCATTTCACTGAGTATTCGATTCTTGCCATCTTTCTATACCGCGCCTGGGGAAACGGCGACTGGATGGAGTGGCGGCCCGGCAGAGCCCTTGTTTGCGTCATTCTGGCAGGACTCTATTCGCTGACGGACGAGTTCCACCAACGGTTTGTTCCCGGCCGCGGACCTTCCATTGTCGACTGCGGATTGGATACCCTCGGAGCAATGCTCGGCATGGCGATTATCTACCTGTGGCATCTCCGGTCTCGCGGACCCAAACAGGTATGACCCGCTTAGCCCCGTCAGGCTCGCAGGGGTTTTCGCAAACTGGTGCGGGAGTGTGCCTCTTTGCCCGCTTTCCATGAACCCCGGGGACGCGCCGCTTAACCCAGCTTGGCGGAAGCTGGGCAATGGCCCAGCCGGCCGGAACTTCCCATGAGTGAACCCCGAAAGCTTTTGCGAGCAGGCTTCGCCTTCTGCGGTTATCGGGATTGGAGCAGGAGGAGGAGAAGGGCTTTTTGGACATGCAGGCGGTTTTCCGCCTGGTCGTAAACCAGAGATTTGGGCGAATCCATGATCTCATCGGTTACTTCAAGCCCGCGGTGCGCCGGAAGGCAATGGAGGAACAATGCGTCGGGCCCGGCGGCGTTCATGAGATTGTCATTCACCTGGTAGGGAGCAAAGACCTGCGTCCGCAGATGCGCGGCGAATTCCTGCCCCATGCTGGCCCAGACGTCGGTGTAGACGGCCTGCGCTCCCGCGACAGCCTCGACGGGATCGTGCAGCAATTGGATCTTGGCTCCTGTTTCTCGCGCCAGGGCTTGGGCTTCGGCCACCATGTCGGACTTGGGCTCAAACCCGGAGGGTGTCGCCACCGAGAGTGTGACGCCGAGTTTGGCGCCGGTCAGCATCAGGGAGTGGCACAC
Organism: uncultured Acidobacteriota bacterium; assembly: GCA_964459065.1. Classification (GTDB taxonomy): domain Bacteria; phylum Acidobacteriota; class Terriglobia; order UBA7540; family UBA7540; genus JAMCXS01. The sequence continues at coordinate 3,213 of CAYWMN010000074.1, forward strand.
GTTGTTGCCATCGCCCACATAAGCCAGCTTGAGGCCTTTCAGCCGGCCGAACTTTTCCTGCAGCGTGAAGTAGTCTCCCATCGCCTGGCAGGGATGCAGAAGATCCGTCAAAGCGTTGACCACCGGGACCGAAGCGTGCTCAGCCAGTTCCACCACCGACTGGTGAGAAAAGGTGCGCGCCACAATTCCGTCAACCCAGCGTGAAAGGTTGCGGGCGACGTCTTTGATGCATTCGCGCTCACCCAGGCGGGGCTTGGAGTGCTCAAGGTAGATGGCAAAGCCGCCCATGCTGGTCATGCCGACTTCAAAGGTCACGCGCGTTCGCAGCGACGGCTTCTCAAAGATCATCGCCAGTTGTTTTCCAGCCAGGGCGTGCGCAAATTCGCCGGGATGGGCTTTAACGCGCCCTGCCAGCTCCAGAATCATTTTCAGGTCGCCGGTGGTGAGGTTCTGGTCAGCCACCAAATCCCGAATCGTGAGTTGCTCTTGTTTTTCCATAGAAATCACCGGTGTCATGCGTGCACCCCCTTGTCTTGCATCGTGGACACGGAAGCCAAAATCGGCCGAAGTGCCGCGATAAATTGATCGACATGCTGCCTTTCGATAATTAGTGGCGGCAGAAATCTCAAAACATTCTCCTGCGTGCAGTTGAACAGAATTCCTGCCTGGAGGCCTTGCCGCACGGCTTCCTTGCCCGGCACCGCCAGTTTCACGGCCAGCATTAACCCCTGGCCGCGAACCTGCTCGATGACGGGGAGTTCCTCCTGAAGTTTCAGGAGTCCGTTGCGAAAATACGCGCCAACCTCGCGCACCTGTTTCAAAAATTCCGGCCGCTCGAGGATTTCAAGAAATTTAAGCGCCAGCCGGCACTGAAGCGGACCGCCTCCGAACGTCGAGCCGTGCATGCCGGGATGAAACGCCTGGGCCACATTGTCGCGTGTCATGATGGCGGCAAGCGGCAGCCCTCCGGCCAGCGCCTTCGAGACCAGCACGATGTCCGGTTCCAGACCGAAGCGCTGGTAAGCAAAATAATTTCCCGAGCGGCCCAGCCCGCACTGGATTTCATCGCAGATCAGCAGTGCGCCGTGAGTCCGGCAAAGTTCCTGTCCCGCTTTCAGAAACTCTTCGTCCAGTTCAACCACGCCGCCCTCGCCTTGAATCACTTCCACCAGCAGGGCGGCTGCGCGCGGGGAAAAGTTGCCGTCCAGGTGCGTGATGTCGTTCGGGCGGATGAACTTGACGCCCGGAGTCAGCGGCTCAAAGGGCTTGCGGTATTTTTCCGGCCAGGTGGTGGAAAGAGCTCCCAGCGTGCGCCCATGGAACGAATTTTCAAGGGCCAGAATCTCCACCCGCTCCGGCGATTGGCTCCGGCCGCAGGCGCGGGCAAGTTTCAGGGCGCCTTCAACCGCTTCGGCGCCCGTGTTGGCAAAGAAGGCGCGGTCAAGCCCGGTGAGTTCGGCGAGCTTTTGGGCCAGCGGGGCCTGGTAGCGATGGTAGATGAGGTTTGAGACGTGCAGGAGATTTTCCGAAGGGTCGCGGAGCGTCTCGAGAATTTCCGGATGCGCGTGCCCCAGCGCGTTCACGCCCAGCCCGCCCAGAAAATCGAGATACTTCTTTCCCTGGTCGTCGTAGAGGTAGCAGCCTTCGCCCCGCACGGCAAGAAACGGCAGGCGCACGTAGGTCGGAACCAGCGTCTGCTTTTCGAGTTCGGCAACCTGTTCGTAGTTCATGCCGCTTTCACAATCCTTGTTCCCACACTTTCACGTTTGATGACGGTTCGCACCAAAGAGTTTGGTGTGTCCGGTGAAATAATGTCGATTTCTCCGACTCCGTGCCGGAGCGTGCGCGCGCAGGAGCGCAATTTGGGAATCATTCCGTCGCGAACCGTGCCCTTTTGGATCAGGCTGCGAATTTCCCCTGTCCGCACCAGCGGCAGGATTTTCCGCTCCGCATCCCACACGCCGCCCGACTCCGTAAGGTAGAGCAGCCGGTCCGCTTTAAGCGCCGCGGCCATGGCCGCCGCCAGATCATCGGCGTTGATGTTCAAATACTCTCCCCGGGCGCTCAGGCCCAGGCTTGCCACCACCGGCACAAAACCCTTCTTGAAGGCGAAATCCAGGATGGCAGGGTTAATCCGGCTGGGCCGGCCCACAAATCCCAAATCCTTCTTGGAGCCGTTCAAGGTGCTCGCGAGCTTGCGCGCCACCACCAGCTTGCCGTCTCCGCCGCAGATTCCTATCGCCGCCTGGCCCAGCGTTTCAAGCTCCGCGACCCACTGCTTGTTGACGCTTCCGGCCAGAACCATCAAGGCCACGTCGCGGGTCCGGGCGTCGGTGACGCGCAGGCCGTTATGAAACTCCGTCGGGATCGCCATGCTTTTCAGGGTTTCAGTCAGGGCCTTGCCCCCCCCGTGCACCACCACCACGCGGTGGCCTGCCCGCCGCAATTGGATGATCTGCGCCGCCAGCCGTCTGCGGCGGGCGTGCTCTTCGGCGGCCTGGCCTCCAATTTTGATGACGATCTTCACAGTAGCGCCGTTACCTCGTCAAAGCCGAACATGAGGTTCATGTTCTGAACGGCTTGTCCGGCCGCTCCTTTTCCCAGGTTGTCGAGAGCCGATCCGATAATCATTCGCCGGCCGTCGCGGTCGAGGGCAAAGCCGAGGTCCGTATAGTTGGTGTGGGCTACGGCCTGAATTTCCGGCAGGCCTGAATCGAGCAAACGAACCAGCGGCGCCTGGGAATAAAAGTCACGGTAGATCGCTGCAACTTCCTCGGCGGTGCGAGGTTGCGCCAGCCGAACATAAATCGTGCTCAGGATGCCGCGCGTTACCGGGAGCAGGTGCGGCGTAAAAATAAAGTGCTTTTCCTCGATGCCCAGCGCCTGGAGCATCTCCGGCACATGCCGGTGGCCGAAAAGGCCATAGGCCCGGCAGTTCTCATTGACCTCAACAAAATGCAGTTTGTCGCTGGGCGCGCGGCCCGCGCCGCTGGCGCCCGACTTGGAGTCGGAAATAATGCCGGCGTTGAGGTCAATCCAGCCCTTTTTCAACAGCGGCGCAAGCGCCAGAATGACGGAAGTCGCGTAGCATCCGGGGTTCGCCACGAGGCGCGCCTGCCGGATGCCGGCAGCATTCAATTCGGTTATGCCATAAACGGCTTCTTCAAGCGCCGGATGCGCGTGGTGCTCAAAGCCGTACCAGCGCGGATAAACGGCGGCATCCTTCAGGCGGAAGGCCCCGCTCAAGTCCACGACGCGCACCTTGCGGCTGACCAGCGAGGGGGCAACTTCCATCGCCGTTTCATGGGGCGTCGCCAGAAATACCAGGTCGACTTCGCCCGGGACCAGGCCGTCGAGCGAAAGCGGTTCACAAAGGGCGTCGAACTTTCCGCGCAGAACCGGGTGCGACTGCCCGATGGGAAAGCCTTCTTTCGCGCGCCGCCCGGAGGACATCAGCCGCGTGACCCGGACGTGTGGATGGCGGGCCAGCAGGCGCAAAAGCTCCCGGCCGGCATACCCCGTTGCTCCCGCAACGGCCACGCGCAAAAGGGTTTCTGCAGCGCTGCCGGGGCTTTGCGCCTTCCCGGTTTCCGCCGCCGCTATCGTCCGCAAGGGAGCCGTGCCTTAGAATAATTATGCATAGAACGCATAAATATGTTTTTACTTGAATCGCGTACGAGTGTCAAGGGAAAATGGGAGCTGGCGCGGTTGTCGCCCAACCCGTTTTGGGGTACGGAGGAGGTTTTGGAAGCCGGATGATGAAGATTGCTATTTCAGTTTCCCAAAAAGAGAAGGCCAAAGGTTCGGAATCGCCCTATTATCAGGCGCTGCTCGCCGCCGGAGCGCGGCCCGAGGAGGTTCAGATTGTCTCAGTGGATGAGCGGGGCAAAGTGTCCCCTGAGATCCTGGACGGGATTCTTTTTACGGGCGGGGAAGACGTCGATCCCTTCTTTTATGACGAGCCGATCAAGTATGAAAATGTTCATGTTGATCGTCAGCGGGACGAATTTGAATTCGGATTGCTTGAGGCTGGCCTTGAGCGCGGCATCCCGATCCTGGGCATCTGCCGGGGAATCCAGATGATCAATGTTTATTTCAAGGGAACGCTCTATCAGGATTTGAACAGTGATTTGGCTCTTGAGCGCAATCACAGGCAGCCGGGAAGCCGCAGCGCCATCACTCATTCGGTGACGGTTACCGAGCCGGATTCTCTGCTGCAGGGCCTGATTCCGGGCAACTGCCAGGTGAACAGCCTTCACCACCAGGCCATCAAGCGTCTGGGCCGGGGCCTGAAGGTCACGGCGCACTCTGAAGACGAATTGTATGAGGCCTTTGAGCTTGCGGACAGCCACCCCTTTTTTCTGGCCGTCCAGTGGCATCCGGAAGAATTGTTTGCCGAGCATCGGGAGCAGCTCAAAATTTTTGAGGCCTTCATCGCCAAGTGCCGGGAACGGGCAGGCTCTGGCTAGCCGTATCCAGATATTGATTTCCTCGAACCCGCCGCCATCAGGCCTGTTGGGAGATTCAAACTGTATCCTCACTTACCGGATTATTTGCGCAAGGGTTTGAAGGTTGTGTTTGTGGGCTTCAATCCCGGAGAACGCTCGGCTGCTCTGGGACACTACTATGCGGGACGCGGAAACCAGTTCTGGAATTTCCTTTATGAGTCCGGGTTGATTTCGGTGCGGCTTGCCCCCGAAGAGGATTTCCGGCTGCTGGAATTCGGCTTTGGGCTGACCGACCTCGTGAAGCGTTGGTCGAAGTCCAGCAGCGAGCTGAACGCGCAGGACTTCCGCAGCGGCATTCCCAGCCTGAAGGCGAAGCTGGTGGAAGCTTCTCCCCGGACGGTAGCGTTTAATGGAAAGACAGTGTTTGAAAAATTCCAGGGCCGCCGGGTGGATTTAGGTTGCCAGCCGGACCTGTTGGGAAACTCCCGGATTTTTGTTCTGCCCTCCACCAGCGGGCGCAATGTAAGCCTTTCGCGCCGCCAGAAGCTGGAATACTTTTGCCGGCTGGCGAAGCTCGTGCAGGAACCGTGAGCGCGCCTTTCCGGCCGCAACCATTCTCCCCTCTTCGGACCGAATGCTTGAACTCCTTTTTGACCGGCGACGGCCCATCGCGCTCCCGAACCGTTTCCCCGCGCAATTTAAAAACAAAAAATGGCGCTCAGGCGTCCTGGATCAAGGCCGTCTGGCGTATACTGGCCTGGAACTGATTGGCTGAAATCGAGATGTTGCCGTGGTCCGGACATCGATCCCGGACTGTTTACGAAACCCGGCTGCACGTCCTATCGGCCGGTGGATGGCTCTGCAAAACGTAGGTGTGTTGATCGCAACGAGCACCCCAGGGAGGGTTTGTCATTGAAAGCACTGACTCGGATTTTTCTGTTCGTCGGCATTCTATCCTTCAGCGGATTGGCCTTTGCCCAGATCATTCCCGGCAAAGTGACGGCCGTTCGCGAGCGTAAGCAAGGCGTTCTCCTCCAAATGCAGACCGGGGCGATCGAACTGCGGGTTGAAACGCCGGGCATTGTTCATGTCATCTACTCGCCTACCGGAACCTTTCCCCATCATCCTGATCCCATGATTGTGCGGACCACCTGGCCGGCTGCGAGCTGGAAGCTTGAGACTTCAAGCGCCGATAAGATCACCCTCTCGACATCACAATTGCGCGTTACCATCGAGCGCAAAGACGGCGGCCTCACCTTTGCCGATCTGTCGGGACACGTCCTCTTAAAAGACAACCAACATTACGGCGGAAAGCTGATGATGCCGGCAACCGTCAACGGCGCGCGGACGTACCGTGCAACGGATTTGTTCGCCGCACAACGGGATGAGGCGTTCTATGGACTGGGGCAGCACCAGAGCGGAGTTTGGAACTACAAGGGGGAATCCGTCCAGTTGGCCCAGGAGAATACCAACATTTCCATTCCTTTTTACGTTTCTTCCCTGGGCTACGGGTTGTTCTGGAATAACGCCTCGGTTTCGCGCTTCGACAACCGTTTTCCGCGCAGCTTGTATCTATCTTCACAATTTGCTGACACCATCGATTATTACTTTCTTTACGGTCCGAGGATGGACAAGATCATCGGCGAATATCGGAATCTCACCGGTCAGGCTCCGCTGTTCGGCCGATGGGCTTACGGCTTCTGGCAGTGCAAGAACCGGTACCGCACTCAGAAGGAAATCCTGGGCATCGCGCGCAAGTACCGGAAGCTGGGAATCCCCATCGACAACATCGTGCAGGACTGGTACTGGTGGACGAAGATGGGATCGTTTGTCTTCAACGAGCATTATCCCGACCCCAAAGCCATGGTGGACACGCTGCATCGCGAGCACTTCCACGTCATGATTTCCGTCTGGCCGCGATTCATGCCGGACCAGCCGAACTTTGACATCTTCAAGCGCAACGGCTGGTTTATTCACATCAATAGTCCCATCACCAGCTGGCCCGGCGCAGGACTTTACGACGCCTTCAATCCCAAGGCCCGCGCCTTCTATTGGAAGCTGATCAACGACGCTCTGTTCAGCCGGGGGTTTGACGCCTGGTGGCTGGATGCTACCGAGCCGGAAACAACCTCCCGCGAACAGAATGTGATGGTTCGTTCCCAGACGGCGATGGGCAACGGCGCTCGCTACGCCAATATTTTTCCGCTGATGACGACGATGGCTGTTTACCAGGGACAGCGCGGGGTGACGCAGGACAAAAGAGTTTTTATCCTGACGCGCTCGGCGGCTGCCGGAATGCAGCGCAACGCCGCGGCGGCCTGGTCCGGGGACGTAGCCGCCAGTTGGCACGCTTTCAGGCGGCAGATTCCCGCCGGCTTGAACTATTCCATTACCGGGCTTCCTTACTGGACGACGGATATCGGCGGGTTCGTCGGGGGAAACCCTACGCTTCCGGCGTACCGGGAATTATTTGTCCGCTGGTTTGAGTATGGAGCTTTCTGCCCGATCTTCCGGGTTCACGGGACTCGCACAACCAATACCAACGAGCTGTGGGCTTATGGGGATCAGGCGCAATCAATCCTGACCCAGTATGACGAGTTGCGTTACCGTTTGATGCCCTATATTTATTCGGTGGCGTGGCGCGTGACCCGCCGGGGTTATACGATGATGCGACCCTTGGTGATGGATTTCCCTCACGACGCTGAAGCCCAGGATATCGGCAACCAGTTTATGTTCGGGCCGGCCATCCTGGTGAATCCTGTCACGCATCCCGGCGTTCATACGCGCCGCCTCTATCTGCCCAAGGCAACGTGGTACAACTTCTGGACGGGCCGGCGCCGCTCGGGCGGCAAGTTCATCACAACGCCGGCGCCGCTTGCCACCATGCCTCTGTTCGTGCGGGCGGGCTCGATCATTCCGATGGGGCCCCAAGAGCAATACACCGGCCAGAAGCCTGATAATCCAATCGAGCTTCGCATTTATCCCGGGGCCGACGGCGAGTTTACGCTCTACGCAGATGACGGGATCACCTACGACTACGAAAAGGGTGAGCGATCCACCATTCCCATCCATTGGGACGACGCTGCCGAGACGCTGACGATTGGCGCGCGGCAGGGAAGTTTTCCGGGCATGCTTCAGAGCCGGACGTTCCACGTGGTTTGGGTTTCTCAGGGGCACGGCACGGGCCTGAATCGAGCCGAGCCCGTTGACCGCGTCGTGCATTACGACGGCCAGGCCGTTACCGTCCGACGATGAAAGAGTCTGCGGGCAAGGTCGCGCCGTCGACCGTGTCAGCCTCCCATTGAGAGGCTTGATCCGGGTCCCAGCCCATCTTGTGGCTCATCAGGGCAGGGAATCGAAGCCGGGATGGCCTATGATTTATACAGGAAACGGTAGCCAGAGCCTGCTGTCTAGCGATATCCTTTGGCTAACTTCACGTTTTCAGAGTTGAGGGAATATGCCAACCAAAATTTTCTTTTTGAAGGGCGACATCACCAGCATGGAAGTGGACGCGATTGTGAACGCGGCGAACAATGACCTGATCCTGGGCTCGGGCGTGGCCGGAGCGATTCGCCAAAAAGGCGGCCCAACCATTCAAGAGGAATGCGAGCGCATCGGCTCCATCCGTCTGGGTGAGGCGGCCGTGACTCCGGCGGGCGGTCTCAAGGCCTATTACGTGATCCATGCGGCCAGCATGCGTTTGGGCGGCCGCACGACGGCGGAGTCGCTCCGGAGTTCAACCCGCAACAGTCTGCTGCGGGCGGAGGAAAAAGGGCTGAAGACCATCGCCTTTCCCGCCATCGGCACGGGAGTTGCCGGGTTTCCGATGGCGGAATGCGCCGACCTCATGATCGGGGAAGTGCTTGAGCATCTCAAGTCCCGGAGCAGCCTGGAAAAGATTTACTTTGTGCTTTACGACGACCAGGCGCTCAAAGTGTTTGAGGAGGCCTATCAGAAGCTGACGGCCCGTCCTGCCGTTGATGAACCTTAGCCAGCCCGAAGCGTCCGCCATGGCGCCTGGAAATCACGCGCGGCGCGACACGGCCTGGGATGGCAACTTCTCTTTAAATTCCCTATATCCCTGAAACTTCTATTCCCGCCGGGTTCTGCGGGGTCATCCATTCGTGCGGGAGGATTGAGTGTAGGGCTTTTGAATATACTTGTTGGCAAGGTCGAGGGCGCCCTGGGTGTTATCTTTGGTCTGGAGCGCGCGCTGGTATTCGTTGATGGCCCGGTCACGCTGGCCCGTGACGTCAAAGATTTCACCCAGGACCAGATGGGACCAAACTTCCACCCATTTGGGTTGCAGATTTCCATCGAGGGCCGCCCGCAGCTCATCGGCGGCGGCGTTGTAATTGCGGAGCGTGAAGTAAATCTGCCCCATGCGAAAGTGAGCGAGCGAGTTGTTCTTATTATCTTTTACAACCTGCTGGTACTGCTTGATGGCTTCAAGGTAAGCCTGCTGTGCAACCAGCTGATCGCCCTTGGCAATTTCCACTTTCGTCTTGATCGCGGGTGTCAGTTTTAGCACTTTGCTGCCGGGATCGATTTCAACGCGGGTGGGGCGAGTGACGGTATTCACAGCAAAATCCGCCGTGGTTCCGATCATTTCCACCCGGTCATTGATGGGCCGCCGCCCCTCTGAGTAGACGCGGACGTCAATCGGCATTCGGAAGATGTCGAGGTCTTGCTGGATTTTCCCCACTACCTGGTAGTGGTTTCCAATGCGATAGACCGACCACTGCTGTTTGAATTGCGGCACTCCCGTGGAACTGACCCACTGCGCGAAGAAATACGTCAGCTTCTGCTTGCTCGCTTTTTCCGCCACTTGCTCAAATTCCTGAGTATTAATCGACTTCCAGGCATACTGCCGGGCCATATCCTGGAGGGTGGCGTCGAAAGCCCCGTTGCCAATCACCCACCGGAGCATGTGGAACACCATGGCGCCTTTTTGCGCGACAATCGATTCGTACTCCGGCGTGAACTTTTGGATGGATCCCGCGCCGCTGATCGGAGAGGCCTCTTCGTGCGTCAGGGCGCCGATGGCGGTTGAATTCATCAGGCGCTCAAAGGCTGCTTCGCCCTTGGCTTTTTGCACGTAGAGCGCCATGGAATACAAGGAAAGCCCGTCGTCCAGGAAGGCGTCGTCGGGCGTGGCGGGACTCACCAGGCAGCGCCACCACTGGCGCGAGATCTCATGGGCCAGTAACTGGTCGTTGACAGGCTCGGAGAATCCGCGGGCGGCAAGAGCCACAATGCCGGGAGCCGAATATCCGCCGACCGTGCCATTGGGGATTTCAACCACGGCCAGGTTTCCGTTGGGCAGCGAGCCGAAGGTGGAGGAAAAATAGCTCAGTATTTTTGCCGCCGTGGCACCGTAATCCGCCGCGTAGTTTTCATCGCCCGGTTTCAGGTAAAGAGCGATATTTCCCCCGAAAGCCGTCTCATGTTGAACCGTATACTTGCCGGCGAAAACGCTGCCCGGGAAAGACGCCTGGTTGTATTCAAAAGAGTAGGTTGTGTTTCCGGCACCTTTTTCGGGAGATTGCGCGGCGCCGGAGGCGACGACGGTTTCATCGCTTGGCACGGTGATATGCAGGGTTGCCGCAAACCGTTCCAGACCCGGTGATTCCACCGGGAACCAGCATGAGGGGTAGAGCAGGTAAGAGCCTTCGGGCCCCACGTACGCCAGTTTCAAGCCTTCAATGGGGCTTCCCTCCGCCGAGTTCAGGCTTCCCTTGTAAGTGACTGTTACCGAAGAAGGTTGCTGCGGCGCGAGCGGGCTTGATAAAGTCAGGCGCAAGCTCAGGCCCCGTTGTTGAAATTGGATGTTCTGGCCGGTTGCATCGACCGCTTTTTCCACCTTCAGGGAGCTGTTGAGCTGAAAATCAAGCTCGGTAAGACTGGCCTGAGGGGTGAAGTCAATCTTCGCGTTGGCGCTGAGGATATGAGTGGCCGGGTAGAGTTGAGCTGTGATGGTGTATCTGGTGACCTTGAAACCCGGCGGCGCAGCCGTCTGGGCCCTGGCACCGGCGGCAAAAAAGGCCGTGCAGATCAAGGCGGCGGCAAAGCTGTATCGAATACCCCTTTTCGAGTCCTGATCCCAGGTTAATCTGCGCAACAACTCAACATATTTCAAGGTTTAAGCCTTTCAGGACAAATATGATTAATGTCACATTTTGCTTGCTGAAACGGGCTCGTTTGCAAGTAAAAAAGTACACTTCTTTGGGTTCTTGCGTCAATGGACCCTTTTCATGGATGCTTCAACCCCTCTGGTTGGATGCCCCTGCCGGCTGAAGGTAACGGCAGATTGCGTCTGCCGCGCGTTCAATGGCCCCTGGCGCGCCCAGGCGATCCTTGACTTCCCGGAGCCCCTGGATCATTTGATCGTGAACCTTTTTGTCGTCGAGCAGGGTTTCGATGCGAGCCGCCAGATTTGCGGCTTCAAATTCTTTCTGGATCAACTCGGGCACCACCGGCTTGCCGGCCAGCAGATTGACCATGCTGTAAAAGGGAACGTTGATCATCACTTTGGCGCAAAGTGCGGTGAAGGTTGAAACCCGGTAAACCACAACCATGGGCCGCTCGCACAGAGCCGCTTCAATCGTAGCGGTTCCGCTGGCCACAATCGCCACGTCGGAGTGGTAAAGAGCATCGTGAGTTGCCTCAGAAAGAACTCGCATTTTGGCCTGGCCGACGTACCGTCTTGCCACCAGAGACTCGATCCAGCGCGGGTCAAGCGTGGGAGCCGCCGCCAAAACAAATTGGATGGGGCGGGACAGGGCCAGGCGCGAGGCTGCGTCGAGAATCGTCGGGAGGTTGAAGGTTGCTTCGGTCTTGCGGCTTCCGGGCAGCAGGGCGAGGGTCGGAACATTTGGGTCTAGCCCTGCGCGGCTGAAAAACTCGTCGCGCGTGAGCCGCGAACCGGCTATTTCAACCAGCGGATGCCCGACGTGTTCGACGGGGACGCCTGCCTTCTGGTAGATTTCCTTCTCAAAATCGAACAGGCAAAGCATCAGGTCCACCGAACGCTTAATTTCGTGAATCCGCCATTTTTTCCAGGCCCAGATTTGCGGGCTTACGAAATAGACCACGGGAATACCATGCCTTTTGAGCTTTTTTGCCAACCGCAGGTTGAAGGAGGGGGAATCGATGAGGATGGCGGCGGCGGGCTTCCGGCGGACGGATTCTTCCACGAGCAACTGCATGGCCGCGTAAGCCTTGGGCAGCCCGGTCACCACCTCTGAGATGCCGATCAAGGCGACTTGATGCAGATCAACGACCGTTTCCACCCCGGCGTCCCGCATGGCCTCGCCGCCGCAGCCGAAAAGCTTCAGGCCGCTCGCC
>CAYWMN010000075.1:0-14927 GCA_964459065.1 uncultured Acidobacteriota bacterium
GCTTTTTTGCGCAACGTTATGCACCGGGATCTTTCCCAACTGGAATTCCTTGATTCGGAGACCCAAAAGCGCCCCGCGCGCAGTGACCACACTTTTACCTGGAAGGTGAAGAACCTAAACCTGGGGGACGGCAGCTACCGCATTGAAGTTGCGGTGGACGGCAGCCAGGTTGACGGTTACAGCGAATTCGTCAAGGTTCCCGACCAGTGGACGCGGGATTACCAAAGCCTGCGCTCGCGGAACAATTCCGCGCAAATGGTTGACGAAGTTCTTTGGGTTCTGCTGAGCCTGGCGATGCTGGTGATCCTGATTCGGCGCCTGCGCGACCACGATGTGCCGCTGCGGATGGCGGCGTTGTTCGGTCTGGTGGCGACGGTGCTGTATTTTCTGGGGCAGTTGAATTCGTATTCGATGAGCCAGTTCGGCTATCAGACAACGGATTCGTATTCCAGTTTCATGGCCGGTTATTTTTTGAACGCAGCCATGAGTGCGCTGGGAGTGGGCGCTTTTATCTTTTTGATTGTCGCGGCCGCCGAGCCCGTTTACCGCGAGGGCTTTCCGCGGCTCACCTCGATTCGTCGCACGCTGAGCTGGCGGGGTTTGCGTTCACGCTCGTTTTTCATGGCCAACGTGGTGGGCATCACGCTGACCTTTTTCTTCTTTGCCTATCAGACGGTTTTCTATTTGGCCGCGGACAAATTGGGCGCCTGGGCTCCCGCCGACATTCCGTTCTCAAACCTGTTGAACACCAGCATCCCGTGGGTCTCAGTGCTTTTTATCGGTTTCTTCCCGGCGGTTTCCGAGGAGATGCAGTTCCGGGCTTTCGGCATCCCGTTCCTGGAGAAAGTCTTCCGGTCACGGGCGGCGGGGCTGATTGGGGCGGCCTTCATCTGGGGATTTCTGCACTCGGCATATCCGAACCAGCCGTTTTTCATTCGGGGAGTCGAGGTGGGATGCGGGGGCATCATTGTGGGCCTGGTGATGCTCCGCTTCGGTGTGATTGCCACGCTGATCTGGCACTATTCGGTCGACGCGCTTTACACGGCCTTTCTGCTGCTGCGCTCCTCCAATGATTACTTGAGGGTTTCCGGAGGGCTGACGGCCGGAATCATGCTGATTCCTCTGGTCGTGGCCTTGATCTTCTATCTGCGGACGGGCACCTTTGAGGATGAATCCGGCCTGACTAATGAAAACGCAGGAATCGTGCGCGCGCCCCAGGCTGCGGAGGTTGCGCCGCCTGCCCCTCGGGCGGGCTACCGGCGCCTCGGCAAATCCCGCCTGCTGGCGGCGGCCCTGCTGGCCACGGCCTTTGTGGGTGTGGCGCTTCTGCCCGCGTACCGATTTGGACGGGACCTCAAACTCAACTTTGCCCGAACCGAGGCCGTTCGAGCCGCAAGCTCTTTTCTTCAGCACCAGGGCGTGAAGCCTCAGAGCTACCGGCACGTGGCGTCGCTGGTTGGGAACGTCGATCCGCTGACGCTGCGTTACATGCTGGAGCACCTTTCGGTACGCGAGTCGGAACGGATTTACCGACGTGCAACTCTGCTGGAGCTTTGGGAGGTCCGCTTCTTCAGGCCTCTGCAGAAAGAAGAGTACCGCGTCTATGTGAATCCGGCGGACAACATGGTTTTTGCTTCAAGGCACATTCTTGACGAGGACGCTCCGGGGGCGACGCTCAAACCTGAAGCCGCGAGCGTTCTGGCGGTGGACTTCCTTCAGCGAAAGGGCTACCGGCTTTCGGACTTTGAACTGCAGAACTCTGAAGCCAGAAAGCGGAAGGCGCGCGAAGACTACACGCTGACCTGGCAGGCCAGGCCCGGCGACCCTCTTAACGTCGGCGACGCCCATTTCCGCGTGGCGGTGGATATTGCCGGCGACCAGGTTGTGGGGGTGTCGCGGTACTTCAAGCTTCCTCAAGAATGGCAGCGGCAGCGCGAAGCTTCCCATTTGTGGAACATCGTTCTGATGGGTGCTCGCAGCCTGCTGGCGATGTTGTTGGCGGGGTTGGTGGTGGTCTTTTTTGTGGGGCAGGTCCGCGCCGGCCGCATTCCCTGGAAGCGTTCTCTCTGGGTGGGGGTGGCGCTCGCTGTCTTGGCAGCCTTGAGTGAGCTGAACAGCCTTCCGTTGATCTACCGGCGGTACCCGACGTCGATTTCATTGGGCAATTTTTGGATCATGACAGGGGCCGGCCTGGTGGTCTTTCCCCTGCTGGCAGGGATTGTGGGCTGGCTTTTGGTGGGACTGGCTACCAGCTTCTACCCTGAGGGCTGGAAAGTGTTCAAAGGCGCTTCGCGGCGCGTGTGGCGCTCGGATGCGGTCATCCTTATGATTCTCAGCCTTGCGGCGGCGGCCGCCGCGGTGCGGTTTGATACGATCCTCCAGGACCGTTTCCACCGTTTCGCTCCCGTGGGAGCAAGCCTGTTCCCTGAGCTGTTGAATACAGCCTCGCCGGGAGTTGCCTTCATCCTCCATGCATTGTTGCTGACCGTTCTATCATCGGCTTTCGTCGGGATTCTTATTTACATTGTCCGTTATGGGTGGTCCAGGCGCGCCTGGTGGCTTTGGGCTTTGGCTGCGCTTCTGCTGATAAGTTTTGGGCCGGCCGGCGCTCACTCGGCGCGGGAGTTTCTGGTGGGATGGGTGATGGGCTTTGTCCCCCTGGCGGCGGCTGTTCTGATCGCGCTGTATTTCCTCCGGGACAATATCCTGGCCTATATTGGAACGATCTTCTGCCTTGAAGCCGGCGGGCCGCTGGTCAAGCTCCTGTCACAGCCTTCGACCTTCTTTCAATGGAACGGAGTGCTCTTGCTGGTTCTGTCGTTTGTGGTTCTGGGATGGATTGTGGGTTTGCCTGTGAAGCGGTCCCGCTCAACCGAAGCGCCAGCCGGGTGAGCTTGAACTGTGCGAGGGCGGGCAACTGAAGGCCTCGCGATTGGCCGGTTCTATCGTTTTCCCCAGCCCCCGCCGCCGGGAGTTTGAATCTTCAGAACGCTTCCAGCGGGGGCGGAAAAAGTAGTTTTGGAGGGCAATTTCCTGCTCCTGCCGCCGGAGGTCAGCTTGTTGGTTCCGGGCTGGCCCGCTTCGCCCCCGGCCAGTCCGTAAGGACGAAAACGGCGGCGGTCTGAAAGAATGCTGCCGCGCACTTGGGTCAGGAACTCGATTTCCCGAATGATGCCCTCGCCCCCGCGGAACAGCCCCTTACCGCCGGAATTGCGCCGCAGAGACGTCCGGCGCACGCGCACCGGAAAATGCGATTCCAGAGCTTCGACCGGGGTGTTCAAAGAATTGGTCATGTGCGTGTGAATGCCGCTTAAGCCGTCGGCCGTAGGCCGCGCTCCCATTCCACCGGCGATCGTTTCGTAATAGGCAAAGGGGCGTCCTGTCACGGGATCAATTCCGCCGAAGGAAAGGTTATTCATGCTGCCGGAGCTTGCCGCCGGAATCCGTTGAGGCAGGGCTTGGGCGAGAGCCCGGAACAGCACGTCGACAATCCGCTGCGAGGTTTCAACGTTGCCCGCGGCCACCGCAGCCGGCGGGCGCGCATTAACTACGCTGCCTTCCGGGGCAAGAATCGTGATGGGTTCCATCAGAGCTGCGCAGGCGGGAACGTCTTCGCCCAGCAGGCAGCGAAATACGTAAAACACAGCGGAGGCCGTGATGGCGAGCACCGCGTTCACTCCGCCGCGGCATTGCGGCGAACTGCCGGCAAAGTCAACAACCGCGCTGCCGCGCCGGATTCGGATGGCTACTTGCAGGCGAACCGGGTCGGGCCCGTAGCCGTCATCGTCGAGAAAATCTTCTGCCCGGTAGTCGCCTGCGGGAATCTGGCTCAGCGCGCGCCGCATCAGCTTTGCCGAGTACTGCTGAAGGGCTTCCAGGTAAAGACTCAGCTTGCGGCGTCCGTATTTGCGGAGCGTTTCTTCCAGTCGCCGCGCCCCCAGCCGGCAGGCCGCAACCTGGGCCATCAAGTCGCCTTCGCGTTCGCCCGGAGTTCGCACGTTCGCCAGCAGCATTGACAAAATGTCTTTTTGAATCCTGCCCGCCCGCGCCAGAAACACCGGCGGCATCCGGAAGCCTTCCTGGTAGATTTCTTCATGGAGTCCCATGGAGGCTGGTTGAGCGCCTCCAATATCCGAATGATGCGCGCGGTCCGCGACGTAGAACTGTGGCTTGCGTCCGGCCGCGAGTTTGCCGCCCGCTCCGAAAACAGGCATGACCAGAGTGATATCCGGAAGATGCGTGCCTCCGGCAAACGGATCGTTCAACATGGCGATGTCGCCGGGTCCCAGCGGCAGGGCCTCAATCGCCGCCGCCACCGATTGCGGCATCGAGCCCAGATGCACCGGCATATGGTCACCCATCGCCGCCACGCGGCCGCGGCCGTCGAAAACCGCGCAGGAATAATCCCGGCGCTCTTTGATGTTGGGGGAGAAAGCCGTGCGGCCGAGAGCCGCCCCCATCTCTTCCGCTATGGAGTGAAAGAGATTCTTGAAGATTTCGAGAGTTGCAGGATCAATGGCCATTTTGAGTAAGAACCAGATTCAGTTGAGTGTCCACGGCGCAGAAAAAATCCGGGGGCACGACCGTGGTGGAACTGTATTCGGCCACCACCGCCGGCCCTCGAAAACGGGCTCCTGGGCCAAGCAGTTCCCGATTGTAAAAGGGTGCGGTGAAGAAGCGATTCTTAAACCATACCTTCCGGCGCGCCACAACGGCTTTCTGAAGATGGTCGCGTTTCGCCTTTCCCGGCCGCTTGGCGAACTTGGGTTTGGGGGTCGGAATGGTCAGCCGCAACCGCAGATTGACCACTTCCAGACTCTGGCGCTCATGGGCATAACCGTAGGTTTTTGCGTGCAAGCGCTTAAAGTCCCGAGGAAATTCGGTGGAGAAGGGAACCTTCAGTTCGTAAGATTGGCCCTGGTAGCGCACGTCGAGGTGCTTTTCTACTTGGATGGGGCCGGCAGGGAATCGGTCGCGTCGGATTTCGGCGCGGGCTTCACGTTCCAGCCGCCGGAAGCGGCCGGCCAGATCCCTCACAAAGCGATTGAAGACGGACGACGGACCGCGCTGGGCGACTGCGGGAACGGGCAGCAGGATGGATTGCGAAACATCTCTGACAAGATCGGCCAGAAGAACGCCCAGCGCGGAGAACGCTCCCGGGTTGGGCGGAACGATGATTTGGGCGACGCGGAGCGCGCGTCCCAAGTCCGCGCAGTGCAATCCTCCGGCGCCGCCGAAGGCGACCAGGGTGAAATCGCGTGGATCATAGCCGCGCGCAACCGAAATCACGCGCAGCGCTCTTTCCATATTGGCGTTGGCCACGGCGACGATTCCGCGCGCCAGATGCGTGGGACTCTGGAATGGGGTTTTCGCCGCCAGCCCTTTTCCCCTCTGCCCGCGGAGGAAACGGCGAAAGCCGTTTTCCGTAGCTTCAGCGTCCAGGGGAAAAGTTCCGCCCAGAAAGTGCTGCGGGTCAAGGCGTCCCAGCATCAGGTTGGCGTCGGTTACGGTGAGCCGGCGTCCGCCGCGGCCGTAGCAAACCGGACCCGGCGTGGCTCCGGCACTCTCCGGGCCCACCCGCAGCGCGCCTCCCTCATCAAGGCGCACCAGCGAGCCGCCTCCGGCGCCCACCGACCGCACGTCGACCACGGGAACCGCCACGGGCAGGTCGCCGAGCGTGGTTTCATTCGTCACGGGCGGACGGCCGTCGACCAGGCACACGTCGGTTGACGTGCCTCCCATGTCAAAAGTGATGGCCTGCCGAATTTCCAGTCGTTCCATCAGCCCTGCGGCCGCTGACACGCCTCCGGCAGGCCCTGACAGAATTGTGCGCACGGGCTCCCGCGCCGCGCGGGCGGCTGTTGTGATGCCGCCGCTCGATTCCATCACGAAAACGCGAACTCCCTCGCCAGCCTTGCCGCGCGCAGGATGAGGGCCGCGGCCCAGGCCCAAGGAAGCTTTTTGCTCCAGCTCGGCGAGGTAGGCTCCGATGCGCGGCACCAGGAAAGCGTTGATCGCCACGGCAGAAAGCCGTTCGTACTCCCGAAACTCCGGCAAAATCTGGTGCGAGGCTGAAATGGGAATCCCCAGGGTTTGAAGCTCCCGCAAAACCCGCTGTTCGTTGGTGGGATTGGCGAATGCAAACAGCAGGCACAGCGCGACCGATTCGGCTCGGCAGCCTTTCAGCCGATGGCAAAGGTCCTGGAGGTCCCGGCGGGTGGGGCTCTTTAAAATGCTTCCGTCTGCGGACGTTCGTTCCGCCAGGCCAAAACGCATCTTGCGTGGAACCAGCGGCGCGGCGCGGCGGACGTCCAGGTTGTAAAGCTCGGAACGCGCCTGGCGGCCGATTTCAATCAAATCTTCAAAGCCCCGCGTCGTGACCAGCGCCACGCGCGCGCCCTGGCGCTCCAGCAGACTGTTGGTGCTGAACGTTGTTCCGTGGATGATTTCGACCAAGTCGGCTGAGGGCGCTTCGGCAACTTGCCGGACGCCTTCCACGAGGGCCTGGGTCGCCGTGTGCGGCGAGGTGGAGGAACCCGAGAATACTTTGACGACCTTGGTCCGCCCTGCTTCGATCCGGACACAATCTGTGAAGGTGCCGCCCGTGTCCACGCCGATGCGCATCGTTTTCTTCATTTGCCGGCTACCGAATCCCCGGATTCAAAGTTCTTGCCGAAGTTGCCTATTTTAACTGATGCACGCTGAAGAACAAGCCTGCCGGAAAGGATGAAAGTTTCTCGAGCCTTAGGATGCGAATATCGGGGACAAGGGCAAAATGGAAGATTGCTTGTTAGCCGAGCCCATCGCCCAGGGGGAAAGAGGCGTGCGCCGTCAGCGAGCAGTCCGCAAGCTGGCCGGCCACCAGCCGGTAGTATCCCGCGGCGGCAATCATGGCCGCATTGTCGGTGGAAAGCGCCAGCGATGGAAAGAAGACCTTAAAGTTGTGCTCGCGAGCGGCCTCGGCGAAGCGCTCGCGCAGAAGGGAATTGCAGGCCACGCCGCCGGAAACAAAGACGGTTCCAACACCCGCTTGTGTCGCGGCCGCTACGGTTCGTTGAACCAGATCGGTTACGGCGGCTTCCTGAAAGCTTGCGACCAGGTCGAGGGTGGTCTGGGAGCATTGGGCCCGAATGTCGTCGCTCGACGGTTTTGCTTTCAGGCCGTTACGCCATGCTTTGCGCTGTTCCGCCTCAGAGACCAGGGGCGTACCCCGGACGCGGTAGAGAACCGCTGTTTTCAGCCCCGAGAAGCTGAAGTCGAGCTGGTTGCCTTTCATGCGAATCCGGCCGAATTCAAAACCGTGCGAATCTCCGTGTTTGGCCAGGCGGTCGATGATGGGTCCGCCGGGATAGCCAAGAGCCAGTAACTTGGCGACCTTATCGAAAGCTTCGCCGGCTGCGTCATCCCGCGTTTGTCCCAGGCGTTGGTAGGAAAAGCGTGAAGAGGTCTCAGAGGCGGCGTTCATTTCGACCCGGTACAGATTGGTGTGCCCGCCGGAAACAACCAGTGTGATGTTCGGGAAGCCGGCGTCGGGAACCTCGTCGCCCGATTGTTTTTCCATGGCATTGTGGAGGAGCACGGCGTGAATGTGGCCCTCCAGATGGTTGACTCCCACCAGCGGCTTGTGCAGCGAAAGCGCCAGCGCTTTGCCGTAGACTAGCCCCACCAGCAGCGATCCGATCAGTCCCGGACCTTCGGTGACCGCGATGCCCTCAATTTCTTCCAGGCCCACGCCCGCCTGCCGGCAGGCTTCATCGACCACTGGAACGATTTTTCGCAAGTGTTCCCGGGAAGCCAGCTCCGGGACAACGCCGCCGTACTTTTCGTGAATCGGAATCTGCGAGGCGACCACGTTCGACAGGATGCGCGTGCCGTCCGCCACCACGGCGGCCGCCGTCTCGTCACAGCTCGATTCAATTCCTAAAAGCAACATCCATTGACCCCAGAGATGTATCTTAGCACGGCTGGGCAAAGGTTATGTTTTGACTGTACAACGACATTGAAGATAGACTGAGCTTTTGCAAAAAGGCTACCTTGGCCGTTCAGGGGGATAACTGTGAAGATTCGCAAAGCCATTTTGCCGGTGGCGGGACTGGGTACCCGATTCCTGCCGGCGACGAAAGCACAACCCAAGGAGATGCTGCCGATTGTCGACAAGCCTCTGGTCCAATATGCCGTGGAGGAAGTTGCAGCATCGGGCATTCCCACCACCGTCTTTGTAACGGGCCGCGGCAAGGCCGCTATTGAAAATCACTTTGACGTGTCCTTTGAGCTGGAGCATGAATTGGCCGGGCGCGGCAAAGAGGAACTCCGTAAGCAAGTGCGGGCGATTGCAAAGCTGTGCGACATTGTTTATCTGAGGCAGAAGCATCCGCGAGGGCTCGGACACGCGGTTCTGATGGCGCGCCATCTGATTGGCGATGAACCTTTTGCGGTGGTGCTTTCCGACGATGTGATCGACAGCAAGGTTCCTTGCCTGAAGCAGATGATGGAGGCTTTTGCCGAACTCAAGGGATGTATTCTGGCGGTTGAGAAGGTTGAGAAATCTGCGGTGGGGAGCTACGGGATCATTGATGCCGAGCCCGTGAAGAATTCAAAATGGGACGGGCGTTTGTTTCGAATCAAAGACATGGTTGAAAAACCCTCGCCGCGCGAGGCTCCTTCCAATATGGCCATTATCGGGCGGTACATCCTAACTCCCGCCATTTTCAAAAAGCTTGCTTCGACGCGGCGCGGCAAAGGCGGAGAAGTCCAATTGACGGACGCGCTCAAGAGCTTGCTGGCCGATGAGCCGCTCTACGGATTTGTTTTTGATGGGAAACGTTACGATGCCGGGGATAAACTCGGGTTTCTGAAGGCCACGGTCGAGTTCGCCTTGAAGGAGCCGACCCTGGGAAAACAGTTTCAAAAGTACCTCAAATCCGTGGACCCGTAAACGGGGGAAAGCGGCAGCGTTTGTTTTTGGCAGCCGGACCGCCGGCTGCGTATATTTGAGCTTTTTGCCGCTGGGAGCCCGGGATTGGGGGACTTCAGAAGCCGTACTAGAGGAAAAGCTGATGAAGGACGAACAAGCTCCGCTTCGCAAGCATTTGGTTGACCTGCTCGGCGGCGGGCACGCGCACCTTGATTTTGATGCGGCCGTCGCCCGGTTTCCCGCTGCGATGAGAGGCCTCAAGCCCGCGGGCTTTCCGCACACGGCCTGGCGGCTGGTTGAGCATCTGCGGATCGCCCAATGGGATATTCTTGAGTTCAGCCGGAATCCCCAGCACGTCTCCCCCGACTTCCCGGAGGGCTATTGGCCCGGGGAAGACGGCCCGCCTAACAAGGACTCCTGGGCGCGATCGCTAAAAGCTTTTCGCCGGGATCTCAAGGCCATGCAGGATTTGGTGTCGGACCCGAAGAAAGATCTCTATGCAAAAATCGCCCATGGGGACGGCCAGACGCTTTTGCGCGAGGCGCTGCTGGTTTGTGACCACAACGCCTACCATTTGGGGCAACTCATAATGGTGCGCCGCCTTCTGGGAGCCTGGCCGGAAGACTGATGAATGGTTTGAACCCGCCGGGGCTGCGGACAGCGACGCCAAGGCGCCTGTATCCTGCCCGTCATGTTCCCCGGGAGTTATTTGTTCGAGGACGGCGTGGTCTCAGCCGGCTTGCCGGCGGTCGTCGAGGATGTCTCCGCTGGTTTTGAGGATGTTGGGGCTGAAGAGCTGCTTGACCTTGAGCTCCCTGCGCCCGATGACTTCCGAGCGTAATCCGTCACATACCAACCCGTTCCCTTGAATTGAATCGCCGGCGCTGAAATCAACCGGACCAGTTTTCCGCCACAAGCTTCGCAGGTTGTTAAAGGCGAATCGCTGAACTTTTGGATCTTCTCGATTCTCGTACCGCACTTGTCACAACGATATTCGTAGAGAGGCAAAGCAACCTCCTGATTTCACACTGATTATAGCAATGGATTGAATCGCCCGTCAAAAATCTGTACGCCCCGGCATGGATAAGTTGTGCGGCCGGGAGTCAATTGGTACACTAGCACTTAGAAAGCGACTGCAGACTTGAAAGCGAGAAGGATGGTATGAGCAAAGAGCTGCGCGAGGGTGGCTATGCAGACTCGCGGGTTTCTCCCGGCAGGTTGTTTGTTGTCGGGACGCCCATTGGAAACCTCGGCGACCTCACGTTGCGGGCTCTTGACACGCTGAAGTCGGCTGACGTGATTGCTTGCGAGGACACGCGGCGAACTCAGAAGCTGTTGAATCACTACAAGATTTCAACCCCCACCATCAGTTACCACGAGCACAACGAAATGACCCGGGCCCCGGAGCTGGTTCTCGAAATGGAGCAGGGCCGCGCGATCGCTCTGGTTTCCGACGCCGGGATGCCGGTTCTCTCCGATCCCGGTTTTCGTCTCGTCCACCTGGCCATCCGGCACAAGATTCCAGTGACCCCGGTGCCGGGACCCTCCGCCATGGTGGCGGCGCTTGCCGCCGCCGGCCTTCCGATGAGCGAATTTATTTTTGCGGGATTTCTGCCCCCCAAGAAGTTAGCCCGCCGGCGCAGCCTGACGGAGCTTGCCGCCTCCGGCAAGACGATTGTCTTTTACGAAGCTCCGCATCGCATTCTTGAGGCGTTGCGGGATATCCATGAAATCTTTGACGATCGGCAGATGGTGGTGGCCCGCGAGCTCACCAAGATTCATGAAGAATTTCTGCGAGGGTCGGTGGCCGAGATCCGAAAACAGTTGAACGAGACTCCGCCCAAAGGCGAGTTGACCGTGATCGTGGGGCCGGGAAGCCCCGCGGCTCAAAAGGTTCCGTCCGGAAGCTCCCTGCTGCAGGAAGTGGAAACCGCGAAAGCCGATCAAGGTCTCGACGAGAAAAGTGCTTTGAAGGTTGTCGCCCGCGCCCGCGGAATCTCTCGCAGCGAGGCTTACCGCCAGCTCCAGAGTGAGAAGATCAGCCGGAAATAACGATTCGCGGCCTGGCTCCCTGGCTGCACTCTCCCATGATAATTGCCTGAAAATTTTAAGATCAGAGATCCCGGCAGGGGATGGTGGCCGGCGCCGGAAGCGGATTGCGACAGGCCGCCTCAAAAAAAGCGTCCACGCGATCGAGGACTTCCCGGGGACTTCTGGAACTCTGCACCGATCGGCGCAGCTCGGCGCCGTTGCGCACCCCGTGCGTGAACCAGGCGGCAAATTGCTTCATCTTTCCAATTGCTCCGGGAGTTTCTTCCTGAACCAGCATCGCGTAGTAATCGCGAATCAACTGATAGCGGTCCGCGGCAGAAGGCTCCTCGTAGCAGCCGGTGCGAGCATAGGATTCCATCTGCCGGAAGATCCATGGGTTGGTGGGCGCGGCGCGCCCGATCATGACGGCGTCGCAGCCCGTTTGGGCGTGGAGAGCGGCGGCATCGGGCGGGCTCATTACATCACCATTGCCGATGACGGGGATGCGCACGCGCGCTTTGGCTTCCTGGATAATGTCCCACCGGGCCTTGCCGCTGTAGCCCTGAACCCGTGTGCGGGGATGGATGGCGATGGCTTCGACTCCTGAATCCTCAGCCAGTTTGGCTACCTCGCAGGCCACAATTTCGTCGTCGCTCCATCCCGCGCGGATTTTGGTTGTAAAGGGAATGCTTACGGCGGCGCGGATCTTCTCAAAAATCACCTTGAGCAAAGGCAGGTCACGCAGCAGGCCGGAGCCTCCACACTTAACCACTTTCTTGGCCGGGCAGCCCAGATTCAGGTCAATCAGGTCGAATCCCAGATCTTCAATCATGCGCGCGGCATCGGCCAGATGGTCCGGGTCGGCTCCGAAGACTTGCGCGCTGATGGGCCGTTCTTCTTCCGTGTAGTAAAGGTAGCGGCGGGACTTCAGGTTCTGCCGGACCATGCCTTCGCTGGAAACAAACTCGGTCATGATCAGGCCGCAGCCGCCCAGTCGCTTGATAAAACGCCGGAAAACGGTGTCGGTGATGCCGGCCATGGGCGCCAGGATGTGAGCGGGCCGGATTTTTATGTTGCGGATTTGCAATTCCTCAAAGACCATAAGTAATCTATTTTGGAAGGATCTGGTCCCGGTCTGCAATCGCAAATCGCATCTGCCCTTGCGCGATCAGCGTTTCCCCGACGTAGGCGGTCCCTTCGAGCTCTCCAAGGGTTTTACGCAGTTTCAGCACGCGGGCTTCAAAGCGCACCGTGTCGCCCGGCACCACGGTCTTGTAAAGCCGGGCGGAGGGGATTTGAAGAATCATGGCGATCTTACCGGCCATTTGCGGCCGTTCGAGCACCAGGATGGCGCCCAATTGCGTCACGGCTTCCAGCAGAATTCCCGTCGGCACCAGCGGAAACGACGGGGAATAGCCCAGCAGCATCGCCTCATCAGCCGTGAAGTTTTTAATGCCCCGGATTTCAACGCCCGGTGTGAATTCCGTTACCCGGTCCACCAGCAGAAAAGGATAGCGGTGCGGCAACATCCGCAGCAGGGCCGATTCAAACTGGTGATTCACTTTTCCCGGAGCCTGATTTGCCATGCTGACAGCTTGCCTTCAACCCTTGCCGCTGCTGAACCTCCGCTGCAAGGCTTCACCGATGGTTTGGGTCTGATGGGTCCTTGAGGTCCAGTTGCATCGGCTCGGCCGGAGCCTGGGGTGGCGATAGGGGTTTTAGAAGTTCCCGGCCCAGGGCCCGATTGCGGCTTGTCCAATCGCCCGGACGGTTCTTATCCGCTTCAAATTGCCCGCGCATGGCGGCCAGTTTTGAATCGAGATCATCGAGGTAATTGACCACCAGGGCTTCCATGAACATCGGCTCTTTGGGAGATCCGAATTCCAGCTTGCCGTGATGCGAAAGGATAATGTGTTCCAGTCGGTCACGCAAATTGTCGGGGAGGTCGGCGACGGAGCGCATCTTTTCCCGGACGATTCCAAGCCCGAGGTTGATGTGGCCGACCAGCCGGCCCCGCGTTGAATATTCAAAGTGGCGCGTAAAATGGAGCTCTTCAATCTTTCCCAGATCATGAAGCAGCAGGCCCGCCAGGATCAAATCCCGTTCGAGGAAAGGGTAATGGTCGCAAACTCGCTCGCTCAGTTCAACCAGTGAGCTGACGTGTTCGAGCAGTCCTCCCAGGTAAGCATGATGAAAATGGGTGGCGGCCGGTGCCAGCTTAAATTTTTCTGCAATTTCGGGGTCCTTAAAGATCTGGAGCAGCAGGGCGCGCAGCGGGAGAGTCTTCATCGCCTCGATCCGGCCGAGCAAGCCTGCATAGAGCGCCTCGGTATCCTGCGTGCCATGTGGCAGGTAATCCACCAGTTGGATTTCTTGTTCAGAACACCTGGCGATCTTCCGCAGGGTCAGTTGAGGGTTGCCCTGGAAAAGTTCGACGCTGCCGGAAACACGGATGATGTCGTCCGCTTCAAACTGCGATTGCAGATGATCGCAGTCCCAAACCTTTGCCTTGATCGTTCCGGTGGCGTCTTGAAGCTCCAGGTCAAGATAGGCGCTTCCGTTGCGAGCGGTTTTGCGCTCTTTAGTGCGAACCAGCAAGGAGGTTGTGACGGGTGTGCCCGGCACAAAATCCGCAACGTAGGTTTTCTTCGCCAAAGTTCCGCCTTCGAGCCTCAGTAGTTGCCGTCGCCTCCCGGCGGCGCGCCGGTATCCTCGAAGCCCGGCGCCAGGAGAATATAGCTTTGCTTTCGCAGGGTGGTCAGATAGGTGCGAAGGTTGGCCTGGATTTTCTGATTGTAAAGGAATCCGGATACCTGGTCGGCCACCTGATCAAAGGAAGGCGTTCCGCCGGTGCGCCTTTCGAGCACCTTAAAAATCATATATCCGTATTGCGTCTTGATCAGTCCGGTGGTACTCCCGACATCCACTTTTGCGATGTCGGAGGCGATGGCCGGCGCGATGGTTCCCTTTTTAAAAAAGCCGACGTCGCCGCCGTCGCCGGCGCTTGGAGCGTCCGAATATTTCTGGGCGACGTCGGAGAAGTGCGTTCCATCCTTAAGCTCGGCCAGGGCCTTCTTGGCGAGATTCTCCGCTTCGGCCGGGGTGTGCTTTTCCGTTGAGATCAAGATTTCGGCCAGATGGACTCCCGGGGGAGAATCAAATTGCTTTTTGTGACTCTCAAAGTATTTCCGCGCATCGGCGCGGGAAAGGATGATTCGCGACCCGACTTCCTGCGAGATGACCTCCCGCGTTAATAACTGGCGGCGAATTTGATCCTTGAAGTCTGCCCAGTCCAGCCCTTGTTGCTCGACCGCCTGCTGAAGCGCTTCAAGCGACGGCAGGTTGTTTTGCTGGCGGATTTGGTCCAGCCGCTTAACGACGTCCGTTTCAACGCTGATGCCGTCATCCTTGGCCTTTTGAACCAGGAGGTTCTGGTCAATCATATCGCGGAGCAAGTCCTTGCGATGGATTAGAAACTGTTTTTGAAGTTCCGCGCCGGAGTAGTTTTGCGCGAGTTGGGAACGCAACTTCTTCTCATCTTTGTCGTACTGAAGTTGCGTAATGATGTTGTTGTTGACCCGGGCGATAATGCGTTCTACCAGGCGGGTTGCGCCATAGGCTCGCGGCGCTCCCAGCAGTGGCAGCGTTGCGACTAAGGTAATCCATGCTAACGAGTTACGAAACTTACCCACGATTACATCCTTCCGTAATCGAAAAATTCAGTTCCATGACGCCAGTGGGCATGCGACAGGGCGGCCCCGAAAAAACATCCATGACTTTTTATGTTAGCTCTAGGCTTGCAGTTCCAGCAAGACATTTTCCACATGTTCCAGGACGTCTGTTGGGTGTTTGGGGAGCCGCATCCGGAGCACGCCGTCGGGGCGGAACGCCGCAGCGGCGTGCCGTTGAAGGATCTCCTTCAACCTTTCCGGGCTTACGGGTGTCTCGTCGTGGAAGCGCAACAGAATTTCTTCGCCTTTCC
>CAYWMN010000076.1:0-14826 GCA_964459065.1 uncultured Acidobacteriota bacterium
TCGCTGCGTTTGCCGCTCTGCCTGCGATTGTTGCTGGGCATTGGTCGGTAGGCTTATCCCCACCAACAACGCCGCGCTGATCACAGCCGCCACAACCATTCGGTTCAAAATACTAATTTTCACGCCACACCTCCTGAGTAATCCGATCGCTCCACGGGATAAAGCCCATGAAGAGCACCCGCAAGGAGCACGACAAGCAGGATAAAAAACATGGCCAAATTCGTCCGTTGCCGCCGACTCTCGCAACTCCGGTTACTTTACTTGTACTCTGAACTAATTCGCGCGTCAGTCTCGTACTGCTCACTCAGTTGGTCAAAATTGCTCACTCAAGTTGATGAGGGGAAAATAGAGGTGAGGCCGGTGGCATCCGGCGAGGATTCGACTTCGGATAGGCACTGATATTTCGTTAAAGACACCGTGACTAAAACTGGCGTTTCAGGATTTCGGCGTCCATCATGATTTGCCGCTTGGGCAAATCTTATGCCAACCCATTAATTCGTCTATCACTCCACCTGCGGGGAGACTCGGCCCGTGTTGGGTGAATCCTCCCCCGAAGGTGTCCTGGCTAAATCGTTAGAACAGGTTGAGGGTGATGCGAATGCCGGAATGCCTCGGGTTGTATAGGTAATAGTTTCCCCCGACGTATTCGACATAGACGTTGTCGTTGTAGCTCCAGCCGGATGGCCATGGCTGATTGAATCCAAACCAATAGCCGCTGTACTGGAAGCGGTTGTACCCCTTGACCATCTTGGGACGGATCATGCGGAACGAGTGGCCATGACCAAAATGGGCACGGTAATGGTTGTCAGGAATGCGACCATAATGGTTGCCATTGTTGCCGTTGCCGTGATTGCCACGGTTATTGGCAACGGCGCGAGTCTGCTGCTTGCCCTTCGTCTGCTGCGTGCGCTGAGCCTTCTTCGCGTGCCGTGTGGGCTGCTGGTGCGACTGCTTGACATTTGCCCCGCCTCCGCCCTTTTCTTTATGTCCTTTTTGTGCAAATGCAGGGATGGTGGCTCCCAGAACTAAGAACAGAACTACTGTGCTGATAATCCTGACCTGTTTCATGGCTATTGTCTCCATTTCAACTCATCTCAAATCCGCCTCGCATCAGATACTGGAGGTGCACTCCCTTTATACCCGGGGCTGAATCACCCGTCAGCCCAGTCCTGCTCACGCCTTTGGTCAAAATGGCTCATCCCGGTTAATCAAGATTCGACGTCGCAGGCAGGCCGTAAAAGGAACCGTTCCCGTCGCCTCTCTCCGTGTTCATGACTGTGTCGGGAGCCCCTTGGGCGATAAAAGTCAGATCATTGCCCGGATTGGGGATTTCCGAAACCTGGATAAGGGTGATCGTAGAGGAAACATTCCCGTTCGTAGTCTGAATTAAAGGCACCCTTGAATTCACCTTCTTTCCAGACCCGGAGGGTCTCCGAATCGAAATCTACCAGGCCTGATACCGTGACAACTTTTCCATCATCATCTCCGGCAGGCGATGATCCGGGCCGCAGTGAAGCGCCTGCAGCCATGGCAGGACACCTAATCGCTTGACTTTTCGTTCTGTGGTTTTTGGCCGTCATCCGCGTGACTAAAGTCATAGTCAGGGACACTCAAGAATCATAATTTAGGTCATTCAGACGTTATCCCACTCACCGCGTCACTGCCGACGCAAGGAGTCAACCGTATGGATGCCAACCCCAACCGCGGCCTGATGATCTCCAGCAAGTGGGGCCAAGCCGTTGTGATTGTATTCCTTTTCGGCTTCTTTGTAATGGGGCTACTGGCGTACCGAACCTATACTAGCGAGCCTCCCATTCCCGCTAAGGTTGTTGACCCGTCCGGCCAGGTCCTCTTTACGCATGCCGACATTATTCGCGGACAGGAAACCTTTCTCCGCAACGGCCTGATGGAGTACGGCTCCATCTTTGGCCATGGGGCCTACCTGGGACCGGACTACACCGCAGATTACCTCCACCGTGCCGCGCTCATTGTCCGCATGCAGTACGGGGGTGCAGAGTCTGACCGCGCCCGGGCGCAAACCGTTAAGGATTTCAAGACCAACCGTTACGACCCTGCAACTGGAACTTTGGAATATACCGCCGCTCAAGCCACCGCGTTCAAAGACCTTGAGGTTCATTATGGGGACTTCTTCTCCCAGCCCAGCACGCGATTCGGCTTGCGTGCCAAAGCCATCACTAATCCACAACAGATTGATAATCTGACGGCATTCTTCAGTTGGTCGGCCTGGGCCTCGGCCTCCTCACGGCCCGGCCTTGAATACTCTTACACCAATAACTGGCCGTCGGAATCGCTGGTGGGCAATCACCTCACGGCCGATGCCGTTGTGTGGAGCGTGCTCTCGCTGATTGCGCTACTGGGAGGCATCGGCCTGCTGTTGGCAGCCTTTGGCCGCTGGAACTTCCTCGGCTGGCATGGACGTGAACGGGCCGTCGTGTCGTTTCGTCCTCCGGACTCCGTGAGCCTGACGCCTGCGCAGCGAGCCACAGCATACTTTTTCCTGGTGATGGCCGTGCTGTTTTTGCTGCAAACGCTTCTGGGCGGCGCTTCCCAGCATTATCGTGCCGACCTCTCCAACTTTTTCGGGCTCGACCTCGCCCGCATCCTGCCTTTCAATATCGCCCGGACGTGGCACGTGCAGCTGGCGATTTTCTGGGTGGCGACCTCCTATCTGGCGGCCGGGATATTTCTGGTGCCGATGATTACCAAGCGCGAGCCCAAAGGGCAGCATTGGCTCGCCTATGGGCTTCTCGGAGCGCTATTCGTTGTGGTGGCTGGCAGCCTGCTTGGAGAGTACGCCGGGATCGAAGGCTGGATTCAGCATCTTTGGATGTGGTTCGGCGACCAAGGCTTTGAATATCTCGACCTCGGACGATTCTGGCAAATTCTGCTGACGGTTGGGCTGCTGTTCTGGGTGATTATTCTTTTCCGCGGGCTGCGCGGGCGCCTGAGCAACGAGCATCTGGGCAACCTGCCGTGGCTCTTCTTTTTCTCGGCGCTATCCATTCCGGCTTTTTATGCCGTCGGTCTGCTGGCCCGGCCGGGCGAGGCGTTCACCACCACGGACTTCTGGCGGTTCTGGGTGGTGCACCTCTGGGTGGAGGATTTTCTGGAGTTGTTCACAACCATCATGGTGGCTTACATCTTTGTGCTGCTGGGCGTGGTCCATGAACGTGTAGCGCTAAGGGTGGTTTATCTCGACATCCTGCTCTATTCTGCCGGCGGGGTGATCGGCACGATGCACCACCTCTATTTTTCCGGCGAACCCGCCGTGCACATGGCGCTGGGCGCCTTCTTCTCGGCGGCGGAAGTGATTCCGCTCACTTTTCTCACGCTGGAGGCCTGGAGCTTCCTGCAATTGGGTGCGGAGCAGAGCGCCAGATCGAAGTCACCCTTCCCGCACTTCTGGGCCGTGATGTTTCTTGTGGCTGTAGGTTTCTGGAACTTCCTTGGTGCCGGAATCTTCGGCTTCCTCATCAACCTGCCGGTGGTGTCCTACTATGAAATCGGGACGGCCCTGACGGCCAATCACGCGCACGCCGCCATGATGGGCGTTTACGGAATGCTGGCCGTGGGATTGGCACTGTTCTGCCTGCGCTACATGATCCCTCAGGATCGCTGGTCCGACAGGGCGGCAAAAATCAGCTTCTGGTCATTGAATCTTGGGCTGGCCTGGATGTGCTTTGCCTCGCTGTTCCCGCTGGGTGTCATCCAACTGTATCACTCCGTCCGCTACGGCTATTACAACGCACGGACGCTCCAGTATCTCACGGGCCACCTGAACGCTTTGATTGAGTGGTTGCGGCTTCCCGGCGACACGTTGTTTATTGTGGGTGGCGTACTCCCGGTTGTTTATCTCGCGTGGCTTGGCGTCCGGCACGTGGCGCCGAGAATCAGGACTCAGAAACCGGAAGAGAGTCTCTACACCGAGATCGTCGAAGTGCTGGAGTGAAATGATGATCGATGGCTTCCATGTTGAAGTGCTGATGGCGGGTGGATACTCGATATTCCTGGTGGGCGTCGCGGTCACGTTGGAATGGCTGGCCAAGCATTCGCATCGCCGGTCTGAGCAGATGCGGGTGACCGGCTTTAAGTACCATCAGGAGTTCGACCATTGGGAATGCCCGACGGGAAAGTTGCTCCGCCGCCACTCCGTGGACCACCAGCACAACATTGTGCGCTACCGCGCGCCGGGGCACATCTGCAACTGCTGCCACAAGAAACCCGACTGTACTGATTCCGACGATGGCCGGGAAATCGAGCGGCGCGTCAATTCCTGGGTCCAATCGGAGATTCGCCGTTTCCACCGCGGCATTTCCCTGGCGCTGGTGCTGCTGGCTGGATTGATCCTGGGGGCGCAAATAGCCTGGTATCACCAGACGAGGGACCGGATCGTGATCGCGGTTCTGCTGATCGCTGTCAGCGCTTTCGGCCTGCGGTTATTCAAGCAGTTTGACATCACCTCACGCTCAGATCAGAATACGTTCGGCTACCACCAAGGCGATATCTGAGAACCAGGGGGAAAAAGTGAGGTCCAAGAAGCGTTCAGCACAAAAGACAGCCGGGTCGAAAAAGGATTTTACGCGCCGCGATTTCCTGAAGGCGACGAGTGTGGCCTTATCCAGCGGACTGATTGTCCCGCAACCTGCGGCGGCCTCGACCGAGGCTACGGGCACGCTCCAGGTGGAAATCCGTGATGGAGCGACAAAGGAAGTCGTCCCTGCGATGGTTTGCATCACGTCTCTTGCCGACCGCAAATGGCGCACGCCGCCCGATGGCCGAACCTCGCCTCCTTTCACCACCACCCGCGATTTCTACGAAGGCCTTCCTTCCTGGAAGCCGGGAGATATTGGACCCGTAAGGGTCACGGCGGGGGACTATCACAACAACAACATACGATCCGGCGTTTACGGAGCGAAATCCGCCTATCCATTCTGGAAGGAACCGGCAACCTACTTTGTTTCCAAGCCGTTTTCCATCACTCTTCCGGCGGGCAAGTGGCGGCTGGCCGTGGCAAGGGGAATCGAATATCGGCCCGTCTTCGAAGAGTTTGACGTTGCTCAGGGGGAAGCGCTTGAACGTAAAATTGTGCTCCACCGCTGGGTCAACATGCCCAAACTCGGGTGGTACTCCGGCGACGACCACGTTCACATGGTGAGAGTCACGCCGAACCAGAATGAACTCCTTATGACCTGGACCCGCGCGGAAGATGTGCATGTGTCCAACATCCTGCGCATGGGCGATCCGCACAAGACCTATTTCGAGCAGGAGGGTTACGGAGAACATTACCGCTACGAGCATGAGGATTACGTGCTGGCTTCGGGCCAGGAAGACCCTCGCATGCACATTACCGGACAAGGGCACGCCATTGGATTGAACCTCAAGGCGCCCGTCCGGGACGTCACCCGTTATCGCCTCTACGGCGCCGTATTCGATGGAATCCATGCGCAAGGGGGATTGGCGGGTTACGCCCACCTGGCCTGGGCTCAGCAACTCGGTCAGGAAGCCTCCCCGCGCGAGCGGGTCTATGCCGTGTGGGATGCCACCATCAACGTGGTTCGCCATAAGGTAGACTTTCTCGAGATTCTGCAATTTCGGATGCTCGGGGTGAAGGACTATTACGATTTTCTAAGCCTGGGCTTCAAATTGACGGCCTCGGCGGGCACGGACCTTCCGTGGGGCAACACCATCGGTGAGGTGCGGATGTACGCGCACACGGGGCCAAAATTTTCCGCTGACGCCTGGTTTGCAGCCATGAAAGCAGGAAAAACCTTTGTGACCAACGGGCCCATGGTGACGCTTGAGGCTGATGGCGCCGGCCTGGGAGAGGAGTTGCAGGTTCGCCGGAATCGCCGGGTGCGAATCCGCGCTAAGGCTTGGGCACCTGCCAGCATCGGTTCGCCAAAGCTGCTGGAAATCATCAGCCAGGGCCGGGTGATCCATTCCGCCGAGTCCGCGAACCCCGGCCAGCATGAGCTCAAGGCAGATTTTCATCTGAAGGCGGACGAGAGCCAGTGGATCGCGGCCCGGGTGAAGTCACACAACGGGGCGCTCGCTCACACTTCGCCTCTATATGTTCTGGTCGACGGCAAGAGCTTCCGAGACCAGAAGGCGCTGCCGCAGCTGGTGAAGTACCGCATGGATGTGCTGGATTTCATCGCCGGCCGCTTGCGCGACCCGCAATTTGTCTCCAGCAAGGTTTATCGGGAAAGCGAAGTGAAAGCCTTCCGTCAGGAGCTGGAGGACGCGCGCGCGCGGTACACCCAGCTTCTCTCTTCTGGCTCAACAGGTGCAGGAGTCTGAGTAGCCGGTCGGGACAACGAGAAAACCAAGCTTGCTCAATCGACCGCTCCCGGCATACGATCACGTCCGCGGGTTCGGTTCCCCGCGGTGGTAGAGGATGTGGCGAAAGCCGCAGGGCTGGCAGGATTGATCCTGGTGCCGACCCGTGCGGCCGGTATCCGGCTTGCTTCAGGCTTTATCGCTCATTAGAAGTCGGTCAAAAAACAGGTTGGAGATGCCGCGGTCAGGCTGCGCCGCTCCGTAGCTCAGTGAGCTTCTGGAGAGTCCAGCGGTCTTCCCAAAACCAAGGACAACGTCCGATACAACAGTTCCAAATCCACCGGCTTCGTCAGGAATTCGTTCGCACCGAGATCCTTCACCATGGAAGCGGCGCTCGGGTCGATGCTGCCACTCAACACAACAACCGGAATCTGATTGGTCTTTGAGGAATTCTTAAGCTGTTTAAGAACCGCAACTCCCGTGCCGCCCGGCATTTGAATGTCCAGAAGGATCACGTCGGGCAAGGTCTTAATGGCGGTTATCCATGCTTGGATAGCATCATACGCCACGGTCACTTTGAATCCCTTATCCTTGAGGCGGGCGGATAGCATCAAGGTTTGGACTCGGTCATCGTCGGCTACCAGAATCTTCAAGAGAGACATTTCCCTTTCTCTGCATTTCCTTGAGGGCGGGCCAGAGTTGCTGGATCGAATTATCGAGCAAGCGATAGACTTCCTCGGCGCGGGCTAAATCGCCCCCGCGACCGATCTTTTCAAGGTCCAGAGCTGCCTCCTGAGCCGTGTGGGCGCCGAAGACGCCCACCGAGCTCTTGAGAGAGTGGGCAGCCTTTTCGAGGCTGTTCGCGTCATGGCGCGTGATCGCCTCCCGGACGGCGGACAGTAAGTCGGGGCCAATGTCGAGAAATAACGTTGCCATTTCCCCCAGGAGCTCCCGGTCCCCCTCCACGTAGGCCAACGCCTCGTCCCAATTCATAATCGCTTCCTGACGGCCGGCCGGGACCTCCTCCGGTTCCCCATGAAAGGAGAGTTCCTTGTCCTGCAGGGTTTCCGCTTGAGTTGTAGCTTCCGGCGGCGTGTTCGGTCGTTTGGGCGCGGGGTGGGATTGGCCATCGGGCGGCGACTTCATCGCAACTCACTTTCCAGGACTGCTGCGCGTTAACGCTTACCTCTGAGGAAGCAGCCCGCTCGCCCATAGCTCGCCTGACGCGTGTGGCGCGATCGCGGCCCCTCTGAATGTGAATCGGCCTTGTTACGCATTTCTTTAATGGGTGAATTGGCTGGAACCAGGCGATTAAAGGGGGCTGGTATGGGGCAGGAAGTGTGAACCGATCCCGATTGAGCAAGATACCGTCAAAGGGGGTAGGCGAGCCGGACGCTATAAGGTCTGTTGGCCAAGTGGGTTCGGCTTGGCGAAGCCGGGAAACCCGGCGCCCACGAATTACTGCCTGAGCGCCCCCCGGAAGCTTAGGCAATCGAGCAGAGTTCTCCGTTCACGCCAGCGCTGGACCCACCCACGGTGGGCAAGTCACAGCAATTTCATCACGCTTTTCATGGTTCGATTATCGCAAACGAAAAGGCCCCGCCCGGCTTCATCTTAATATTCCTCATTCCTCTTTACGACCCGGATCACCCTTCTCCGTGGCGACGATCCGCAGCGTAATGATCTGATGGGGCTTAACGGGAACTTCCACGGAGTTTCCGTCCACCTGGAGCTGCGACTGATTCTGCTCAACGGCGTTGGCGATCCAGGCCTGCTGCAGGTGGAACATCGGGAAAGTGAGCCTGGCCGTTGCGCTTTCGCCTCCAACCTCCAGCAGACGCACGATGGTCCCGTGAGAGTTCATCGCGGCCTTCCAGTCTTCCACCACCACGTTCGGCGCACTGACGGTGAGGAAGCTGTGCGGAGCCGGGGTGAGAGGCCGGGGAGGATTGTCATACTTGTCTTTCGCCGGAATCACCTGGTCGTGTTCGAGCGGCGTCATCGCGTCACGTCCGAAATGCGCCAGAGAGTTCGGGGAAAGATTCTCGCCGCTGGTCAGCACGTAGCGGAAAGTGTATCGGCCTTTCTGCACGCGGCCATAATTCGCATCCCAGTAATTGTTGATCGGATAGGAATAGACCGTGGCGTCTTTGGGCTGGAACTTCTTCGGCCAGGTTCCGCGATTGATGTCGCCCAGGCAAACCAGCGGGGCGTCAACCGGAACCAATCCCACGGAAAACTGAGCGCCCTTCACGCGTACCCAGTGCTGCACCGTGAACCACTCCAGGCTGCCGCCCTTCAGGATATTGCGAGCGGGATCGACCCATCCGTTCTGAATCTCGTAGCTGAAATCCGGATGGTCGATGGCAAAGGGGAATGCAAAGTAGACCGCTTCATTGTGCATCTCGGGCTTTTTATCCAGGTGATCGACGAACTCAATCTTCTTCTGATGGTTGAAGAGAATCACATCCGTTTTGATCCGCGGCGCGGCCACCCCGCTGGTTTCATAAGTCATGATGGTTCCGTAGGAGGTCCTGCGGATGCCGGTCACGCGCCCGCCGCTCGAGGGATGAATAGCAAGTTTGGGCACGGCCCGGCCGAAGTTCAGTCGCATAATTCGCGAATTATGGCCGCCCGCAACGTAAACGTACTGGTTGGCGCGATAGGGGCTGGACGGATTGACCAGTTCTTTGCCGAGCTGCTTGTCGTAAATGCTCTTGATAGCGCCGGAAGCGGGATCAAAGACCACTCGGTAGTAGGCGTTCTCAATCGAGTTGCTGATGGGTAAAGACGCCTCTTGCGCTGCCGGGTTGGCGCCCGCCGCGGCGGGAACAATCTTGTAACACTTGTATCCCATGGAGGGCACTTTGCGCGCCAGGAAGCGGACGTGGTTGTACCCGTTGCCGCGCCGGAGAACTTGATACGGCACCACGTTCATGTCCGGGTACTCCTCAAGCTGCATGTCGTCGTTGATGTCGGCTTCGACAAAGCCGCTGCGCTGCCAGCTGAGTGGATTGAACACCACGATGGTGAGCGGAGGCATGTGGATCTGGTCGGCAAGCTGGCTGAGAGATTGATCCAGGATCGAGCGAATCTCCTGGCGCGAGTTCACGGCGAACTGGTTCTTGGTAAACATCTGACGCGTGGTTTGATTGCTGTGGGGACGCGTGAATCCGCCCCAGGAAGTGAAGGTGTGCTCGGCAAAAAGATCCAGGTTTTGCCACATCCGGCGAATCAGATGCTGCTCTCCGGCCGCGTCCTTCTGCACATAGGTGCCGAGGGTTGAAAGCTTTTCGGCCGAAAGAGCCCGCTGCTGGTTCGAGCGGTCGATGGCGACGTAACGCGCGTCGGAGCCGATGCCGTCTTCCCAATAAGGCCCGCCGTCGCCTCGAACGGTGGGCAGTTCCTTGCCGTAATGCTTGTCGATGTACCGGAAATATTGCGGGAAGGTGGCGATGACGAACTTCGGGTAGGTGTACATCGCGTTCCACTTTTCGATGAATTCCGAATCGCCGGGAACGAACTGCCGGTTTTCCACCTGGGTGCCGAACATCAAAGCCACGTCCGGTTTGTAGGAGGGGCTGTCATAGGTCTGGAGAAACGTCGGCAGCGACTCGCGGCAGGCTTCCACCTGAGCCGGCAACTGGCAGGTGAAGGTCAATTGCTGGTATTGCCGCGCATAGGACATGAGAACCTTGCTGCCGTCCGGGCCTTCCCACCAGAAAGGCGATTTCGTGTTCCATTTCCCCCAGAGCAGGATGGGCGCGCGATAGCTGTTGGCTGCGGCGGCTAGATAACGGATGCCCAGCGCGTTCAGGATCGATGGATAGGACCAAGTGTAACTGGGAACATCCGTGATGTTGGCGTAATCGAACGCGATTCCGTATTTCTGATGGAGGTGGTAAGAGTAGAAAGTCGACCGGATCAGCCCTTCCAGGCTGGCGTATCCCGTCAGCAGGTTCGCGTATTGGGCCGGCACGACAATTCTGTCCTCCCGGGCAAGTTTCAAGAAAGCTTGCCTGGCGGCAGGCTTGCGGGTGGCCAGGTAGTGCTGAGCAATCAAGCTGCCGTCGAGCGACCAGCGCATGCTCGGATGTTTGGGAAGATACTTGATCAGCGTGTCCGTGTTGCGATCGTGGCTTTCAAATACTTTGCCGCGGTAATCGGTAAAGCCCACGTCCAGGTGCATGTGCGGCACCACGTAGATCGTCCACTTCTTCGCCGGCCGGAAGGTTACCTTCTTCTTTACGGTCTTCCCATTGGCGTGCAAGGTGAGTTCGGCGGGCGCCGGCGCGGAAAGCGCCGGAACCATAAATTCAAACCTCTGGTCGCCGAAATCCTGGTCCGGAGAAAGCTTTGCGTCATAGTGGTGGCCGGCAAGCGTCAGGCGCACCGTTCCGCGCCGAACCTTCCTGCCCAGCCGGGCCGTCACCTGCACGGCCTCTTCCAGGTTGCCGGCTTTTTGAGCGTAGAGGATGGTCGGGTTTACGCTGATTTGGGGCTTGAAGGATACCTTTTGCGGAGCGTGCGAGAGGCGAAGCGCGTCGTAGGTGATCCAGGAATCGGCCGGGCCGCTGTGGGGTTGATCCACCGCCGTCAGGACCAGCTTGTTCCGGCCCTTATGCAAGGCCCCGCCGGGCAGGTCAATGTTGATTTCGCCGCCGCTGTAAATCGGGACCCACAGTTCGCGAACCCCGGGGTAATAGCTGAGCTTGCGGGGTAAATAATACCCGCCCTTTTGCCCGTTGATGGAGATTTCTAGCTTGGGAACGCGAGGATCGTAAAGCAGCTCGGAAATCGTCAGCCGGTACGTCCCATGGGGTTTTGACCCCAGGTCAAAAAGGATCGTAAACGGATGCGGCCGCGAGCCTTCCGTGTTGTTTTGCGAGCCGGGCTGGCGGGAAGGCCAATCCTTGTTGGTGCTCTTCCCCACAATGTAAACGGGATTGTAGCTTGGATTGCCGACGGGCGCCTGCTCATTAAATTCGTGGGGAGATTGGTTGAAGATCCCAATCTGCCATACCGTGGTCTGGGCGCCGCGTAAGTTGCCGGCGGGCAACAGAACATAGAGCGGCAAAATGAACGCGAAGGCTAGTGCTTTGCGCAGAAAATTCATTAGAACCTCCTCGGAGGGCGGCTTTCAAGCACGCGCTGCGAGTGCTGGGGATGGGCCGGCGGAAGGTTGTGCTTTGCCTGACCGGAAATGCTGGAAGATATCATAATCTTTAAAAAGAATTGCTGATCCGGTCGTCATGATCCTTGTCGTTTTCAGGAGGCGAGGGTCGAGCGGAACCAGGCGACGGTCTTCTTTAAGCCTTCCTCAAATCGTATTTTGGGCTCGTAACCTAACAACTGCCGGGCCCGGGTAATGTCGGCGTGCGAATGTTGAACGTCGCCGGTGCGCGGCGCGCCGTAGCGGGGCGTTACCTGGCAGCCGAAAATACCATTGAGCAGATGAATCGTCTCATTCAGCGTGTGGCGCTCGCCGGTGCCGACGTTGATGACTTTCCCCACCGGGCCGGCGGCAGTGCAGGCGCGGAGCGTTGCATCGACGGCGTTGTCCACGTAGGTGAAATCGCGCGACTGCTCGCCGTCGCCGTAAATGGTCGGAATCTCTCCGCGCTGAAAAGCCGCAATAAAAAGCGAGAGTACGCCCGAATAAGCGGAATCGGGCGCCTGCCGGGGCCCGAAGATATTAAAATAGCGGAGCGGCACGGTTTCAAGCCCGTAGACGCGGGTAAAAATCTGGCAGTAATATTCGCCGGCCAGCTTGGCCAGCGCATAAGGTGAAAGCGGCCGCGGCTCCTGCGATTCCTCGCGGGGAAGCGTGGGGTGATCCCCGTAGGCGGACGAAGATGCTGCAAAGACCACGCGCTTTGCCCCGGCGTCGCGCGCGGCCACCAGGACGTTGAGCGTCCCGTCAAGGTTCACGGCGTTGCAGGTGAGCGGGTCCTCGACCGAACGCGGCACGGAAGGAATCGCGGCCAGATGGGCCACATAATCCACACCCTCAAAGAGGGGCCGGATGGCGTCCAGGTCTCGAACGTCGTCCTGATGCCATTCAATCTTTTGCCGGACTGCTTCGAGGTTCTCGGCGTGGCCGGTGGAAAGATTGTCGATGACGCGAACGCTTTCCCCCCGCCGCAGAAGTTCGTCAACAATGTTCGAGCCGATGAAGCCTGCGCCTCCGGTTACCAGGTATAATGCCATGGGATCCTTATCCTTTGAGTCATCAGTTATTTTACCCGCATATGAGGAATCGGGCCAATCGATGAGGGCCTTCCTCCGGGGGGTGCGCCTGTCAATCGCGGCGAACGTCCAAAAGGCGGCACCGCCCGCGGTCGAGTTTGACAAGGTGCGGGAAACGAAAACCAAAAGTATTATGATAAATCAGTTTCTATGTTGTGGTGAATTGGCAATTGGGCGCGCGCCTTGCACTCCAGGTTTGCATTTATGAGTATTCGGCCTCGGACACAACATTTTACCAACGCGGGGGTCACCAACTTTTACTATTCCTTTGTCTTCCTGCCCCGCGAAAAACGCCAGGCGATTGAGGCTTTTTATGCTTTCGCGCGGCGCAGCGACGACGCCGCCGATAACGCCCTGTTGCCCGAAGACGGGGAAAAAGAACTTCTTCAATGCCGAAGGGATCTCGATCGCTGTTACGCAGCGGCTCCCGGTTCCCAGGACTTCACGCCTGAACTCGCCGCGCTGGCCGAGGCCGTCCACCGCTTCAACATTCCCCAGGAACACTTTGAAGAGCTGTTCCGCGGAATCGAAATGGACCTTCGGCCCACGCGCTACCGCACCTTTGAGGACCTGTCGCTTTATTGCTACCGTGTCGCTTCTACCATCGGGCTGATTTCCATTGAGATTTTCGGCTACCGGAACCCCCGGACTCGCAAATACGCGGCCCATCTGGGCATGGCGCTGCAGATTGTGAACATCCTTCGCGACCTGAAGAGTGATGCCGAGCGAGGGCGGGTCTATTTGCCGGAAGAAGACCTGGAGCGCTTTAGCGTGCGGCCCGAGAGTTTTCTTGAGGGAAAGCCCGACGGCCGGTTCCGGGATCTGATGGAGTTTGAAGCCGAACGAGCGAAAAACTACTTTGCGCTGGCGCGGCAGGCTCTGCCGCCGGAAGATCGCCGGTCGATGGCCGTGGCTGAAATCATGGGCGCGGTTTACTGGAAACTGCTCCAGCGGATCGAACGGAACGGATATAACACTTTCCGGGAACGCATCCGCCTGCCCAAGCTCTTGAAGCTTTGGACGGCGCTTTCGGTTTACGCGGGCGCCCGGTGGCAATGAGCGCGGCAGGACTTTTGGGGATTCTCACCGATAGAAGCCGACGCCGATTCCGGCGCCTTCGGCATCCTGGGATAATTGACGGCCGGAAATAATTTCCTGGACAGCGTAGGTGGCCTTCCGCTGCGATTCATAATAAGTTCGTGTGACCAACTCACCCACCAGCCCGACGGAAAGAAATTGAATGCCGCTTAAAATCAGCAGCGCTGCAAGGATCAGGAGCGGCCCGTGCTGCAGCATCACCGACTGATGCAAAAAGATCTTCTTGAAGACCAGGAAGCATCCAATCAGGGACCCGAGTCCCACGCCTGCAAACCCGAAAAGCCCGAAGAACTGCAGGGGCCGGGTTGCGTATTCCAGAAGGAATTTGATGCTGATCAAGTCGAGCATCACCCTGAAGGTGCGCGACAGCCCGTAGTTTGATTTGCCGCTCTTGCGGGGGATGTTCTTGATGGGAATTTCAACAATTCTGGCGCCCATGGAACTGGCGAGGGCCGGAATGAACCGGTGGTGCTCGCCGTAGAGCCGCATGTGCTGAAGAATTTCGCGGCGATAAGCCTTGAACGTGGTGCCAAAGTCGTGGATGGGCACGCCGGAGAGCTTGGCCATAAACCAGTTGGCGATGCGGCTGGGCAGGCGGCGCGTCAGCCAACGGTCCTGCCTTCTGTATCGCCAGCCGCTGACCAGGTCGTACCCCTCGTTGATTTTAGCGATAAATTGAGGAATCTCACCCGGGTCGTGCTGCAGGTCGCCGTCCAGCGAAATGATAACCTCTCCCTGGGCGTAGTCGAACCCGGCCTGCAGAGCCGTGGTCTGCCCGAAGTTCCTGCGCAATTTGACTGCCACCACGCGGTCGTCATGGGCGCAGATATCCGTCAGCAGGGCGTACGTCTTGTCCCGGCTTCCATCGTCTATAAAGACCACTTCATAGGAACCGCCGGCCGTGTTCATGATTTCCACGATCTTCATGTAGAGCGGCCGCAGATTGCCTTCCTCGTTGTAAAGAGGAACTACAACGGAATATCTTGTCGATTCGGGTCTATCCATCAGACGTTTTCCTTCCTTCGCATCCGGAGGCTCGTCAATTCCGCTTCCGGGCCTTCCGGGCGATCCCCCTGACCTGAGAGGGATCTTTCTTTCTTCATCATCTCTTCGGTTCCATGCCGGGCTGCAGCCAGGTTCCTATAGGAAATCAATTCAATACCCAATTCTGCCACAAGC
>CAYWMN010000077.1:0-14657 GCA_964459065.1 uncultured Acidobacteriota bacterium
GCTTTTTCCGCAACAAGGCCAGGAATATTGTCGGCGCGTCCAAAACGATCGTCGAAAAGTTCAACGGCGAGGTTCCGCGCAGCATGGAAGAATTGCTCACGCTTCCCGGCGTGGCGCGCAAGACGGCCAACGTTGTTCTGGGCACGGGCTATCAAAAGGCTGAAGGGGTTGTGGTGGACACGCACGTGTTACGCATTTCCCGCCGGTTGAAGCTCTCAAAGGCCAAGACGCCGGAAAACGTGGAGAAAGACCTGATGGCGCTGCTTGCCAGGGATCGCTGGATTAGCTTCAGCCATCAAATCATCCTGTTCGGACGCGAGATCTGCCAGGCTCGCAACCCGAACTGCGCCCAGTGCCCGCTTGAAACCCTCTGCGACTCACCCGACAAGACCGTGTAGCGCCGGCAGGAGCCAACACACGGCCATCAGGCCTCCGGTTCTGCCTTGCAGAAAAAGAACGGAATGTTGCGCGGAAATTTGAACGCAAGGGGAAAAGAGCCGATTCAGGATTCGACGCCGTGCTTCACCGGTTCCCAATCGCCCATGGGTGGCGGCACAAAGGTCACCTGTTCCCTGGCAACCTCAACTTCTTCAACCTGGGTCACACCCATCGCCTTAAAGTAGGAAAGCAATCCCTGAACAAGAATCTCCGGAGCCGAAGCGCCGGCGGTGATGCCAATAACTCCGGCATTTTCAAGCCAGGAGGGCTGGATTTGGGAGGCGTCATCAATCAGGTAAGCCTCGGTTCCCATGGCTTCGGCGACCTCCCGGAGGCGTTTGGAATTTGAACTGTTGTCCGAGCCGAGAACCAGCACCAGATCGGCCTCGCGGGCGATCTGCTTGACGGCAGCCTGGCGGTTCTGGGTTGCGTAGCAGATGTCGTCGCTGGAGGGCATCACCAGTTTGGGGAAACGCTGTTTGAGAATCCTGATAATGGAGGAGGCGTCGTCAACGCTCAAGGTGGTTTGGGTGGTCACCGCAACGCGCTCAGGATCAGGCACCTGAACCGCCTGGGCCTGGCTTTCGCTTTCGACCAACTGAATCGAGCCCGGAGCTTCCCCCATGGTTCCAACCACTTCATCATGGCCCCCGTGGCCCACCAGGAGGATGGCAAATCCCTGCCGGACGTATCGCCGCACCTCAAGATGCACTTTGGTCACCAGAGGGCAGGTGGCGTCAATAATCCGCAGATCCCTCGAGCGCGCCCGGGCCATCACTTCCGGCGCAACGCCGTGAGCGCTAAAGATCACCACCGCGCCGTCAGGCACCTGGTCGATCTCGTCGACGAAGACCGCGCCTTGGCTCGCCAAAGACTCGATAACGTATTTGTTGTGAACGATTTGCTTGCGAACGTAGACAGGAGGCTCATACAACTCCAGAGCCATATTGACAACTTCAATCGCCCGGTCAACACCCGCACAGAATCCCCGCGGGTTTGAGAGCAACACTTTCTTTGGGCGAACTTGATCTTTAAACATGGAGCAAATACTGTTGAAACCCCTAAAATTTAGGGTAACAAATGGGGTCGCCAAACGTCAAAAAAATATCCCGGCCTCCTCGATTTCATCCACAAGATGTTTCGCAGCGCCAGCCAATGACAGGAAAAAGGAGTCGTGAAGCGACGCGGCAACGCCGGGCGCCGCTTAGAGGGAGCCCGGCGCCTGCCGGTGGACCCGAAGCCTGAAGGAAGAAGAATCTGTCGATAGACTTCGCTTGTCTCAATCGGCGCGGGCCGAAAACCAACCCCGCCGCGATGGGCCCTGAGGAAACAACCTTTAAGCCACGATATCCTCGCCGCCGTCGACGCGGATCACGTTGCCGGTCATCCACTGAGTCCGGTCATCCATCAGGGCGGCAATCGTGGAGGCAACGTCTTGCGGCGTAGTCAGGCGTCCGCCGGGATTGCGCAGCTTGGCAAACTCCGCCAGCTTTTCGATGCCGGGAATCTTGCTGGATCCTGGAGTGACCGTCACCCCCGCCTGGATGGCGTTGGCGGTAATACCCTGAGGCATCAGTTCGTACGCCAACTGCCGCAAGTGCGATTCCATCACCGCTTTGGCCGCCGACACGGCGCCGTAATTCGGAATGATGCTGTGCCCGCCCGCGCTGGTCAGGCCGTAGATGCGGCTTCCGGAACCCATCATTTTGCGGCGGATCAACTCCTGAACCCAATAGACCAGATTGCTCCCCATCACGTCCACGGTCATTTCCATCTGGGACTGGGT
This sequence comes from uncultured Acidobacteriota bacterium, assembly GCA_964459065.1. Lineage (GTDB taxonomy): Bacteria > Acidobacteriota > Terriglobia > UBA7540 > UBA7540 > JAMCXS01. The sequence continues at coordinate 2,225 of CAYWMN010000077.1, forward strand.
CAACTGGTCTTTGGAATCCTCGCTGACATAGGGCAGCAGAGAACCAAAAGCGACGGAGTGCAAAAAGACTTTCACGAAATGCTCGCCGCCTGATTCGCTCCAGTGCGCCTGCATCTTGTCAAGAGCGGCCGACCGCTTGCCGGCATCCGCGGCGTTGATGTTGAAAAACACCGCATCGCTTCCCGCTGCTTTAATCTTTTCAATAATGCCGTTGATGTGTTCCTGCGCCGACCGGCGATCAAAGTGAACTCCGAAAATGTTCAGGCCCGAACGCGCCAGCTCCAGGCTTGTGGCCTCTCCGAAACCGCTTGAGGCGCCAACAATAAGAGCCCAGCGTTGGGGCTCCGTTTGTGTCGTCATTCCGCTGCTTCCTCCAACTAATGGGATTGTGATTGTTTGTGGGCAAACTCGTTTTCAACAACTCCAGCCATGCTGGAGTAGGCTTCCGTCAAGATCTGGCGGCTGGCCGCATTCAACGCATTCACAACGGCCGGCACTCCTTTTTTCCGGATGGCCACTTCGCCTTCCTTCCGCATGGACCAGACCACGTGATTATCCTCCGTGTCGATCAGATCCAGAGCCAACCCGACCCGGGCATTCCCCGCCTTGTCGGTTTTACCCTTCTCGTAATCCATTTGGGCCAGGTCCAGCACCCGCCCCCGCAAAGTGTAATCAGCGTGTACGGGCGCGGGGTATGGATACACTTGCTTGAACAACCCCGTTTCAGCAAAGTACTTTTCGGCCAGGTTGGTCAGCAACTGCGCAGGACTGGAAGACCAGCGGTGATAATCATAAAAATTCAACTCCGTGGGAGACGTGTAGTAAATAATCCGGTCATCGCGATACAGCCCCGGAGCGTCGAACGGCTGAACCTGCAAAACCAGGTTGGTCCTGGTCCGGGGAGCCTGGGGCGCCACCGGCGCGCGAAACATGTAATAGTGCGTTTTGGGACCAGCTCCACACCCCGCGCACACCGCCGCCACCAACAGAGCCGGGCCCATCACCCTGCCGCGCCAAAATTTATGGGCCAACGTTTTCAATCGTGATCCGGCGTTTTTCATCTTCGAGAAGCTCCATGTGAATTCGCAGCTGCGCCGCCACGTCCTGGCCGAGAAACTTTTCACCCCATTCTACGATGACCGTGGCCGATTCCTCCAGTAAATCATCAAGACCCAGCGTTCCAAAGTCCCGAGCCCCCTCCACGCGATAAAGGTCGGCGTGATAAACTCTGCGGTCACCGCCGTACTCGTGAACCAGAGTGTAGGACGGACTGGTCACGTCTTCCTCGCGGGCCGCGCCCAATCCGGCAACAAGGCCCTTGGCCAGCGTGGTTTTGCCGCTCCCCAGTTCGCCCTGCAGCAGCACCAGGCAAGGCTGCCGCAACGTTTCCGCCAGCTCATAGCCTAAGCGGATCGTTTCCTCCGGGGAATGGGTTATAACCTCTCGTCGACTACCCAAACTTAACTCTCAAACGGATTGGCCGGGAACCTCGCAAGGGAATCCCACGGCGAACCCTCGGTGTTGTTGCTTGCCAGTTCCTGATACGCCTCGGGCAAGCAATCGAGAATGTCGCCGGCAACCATCGAGGCTTCTCCGACTTCGCCTGCGGCAAGATCCCCGGCCAGCCCGTGCAAATAAACGGCGGCAGCCGCCACTTCGGCGGCCGAACGGGAGGGATATTGCGCCAGCAGCCCTGCCGCGACGCCCGTCAGGACGTCTCCCGAGCCGCCCGTGGCCATACCCGGATTGCCGGTGGGGTTCACCCACACCTGGCCGTCCGGAGACGCCGTCAAGGTGCGAAATCCTTTCAAAACCAGATGCACGCCATGCGTGGTTGCGAATTCCCGCGCGAGCGCCAGCCGGTCCGAAACGACTTCTGAAGTCTTGCGTTCCGCCAGGCGGGCCATTTCACCTGGATGCGGCGTCAATACCCGCACCCGGCGGCCCGCGCGCAGCGTCCCGACGCATCCGGCAAACGCGTTCAGTCCATCGGCATCGAGCACCACCGGCAAATCGTATTGGTTCACCACCTTGCGAACCAGCTCCAGCGTTTCCGGATGTCGCCCCAGTCCCGGGCCCACCGCCAGCACCGTCTTGCCCTCCACCAGCTTATCCAGCAGTCCGCTATCGAACGCCCGCAGGGAAATCGTCCCCGCATCGGTTTCCGGCAACGGCTCGGTCATCACCTCCATGCTGTAGGCGGCGATCACCGGCAAGGCGCTCTTTGCGGTGGCCACCGTCACCAGCCCCGCGCCGGACCGCAGAGCGGCTTTGGCCGCCATCGCTGCCGCGCCCGTCTTGCCGACGGAGCCTCCCAAAACCAGCACATGCCCGTAAGTGCCTTTGTGGGATTCCAACTCCCGGGGCCGGACAAGCCATTCGAGATCGCCCGGCTGCAGCACGTTGAGAAATAAATCCGGATTCGTCTCCAGGGCCTCGGGCGGCGTGCCAATGGGTTTTACAACCCACTCCCCCGCCCGCCGGCAGGCAGGAGGAAACAGGTGCGCCAGTTTGGGAGCTGTGAAGGTTACCGAGGCGTCGGCATCGACCGATTCTCCGATCAAGTCCCCGGTATCGGCCAGGACACCGGTGGGCAAATCGATGGCCACGATTCGGGCCTGCGGAAACGCCGCTGGAATGTCCTGAACCACTTCCAGAAGAAAACCCCCGAGCGGTTTTGTAAGCCCCGTCCCAAGCATCCCGTCAATCAACAACGTCGAGTCGCGCAATCCCTCTTTGACCTGGTGCCAGGCTGCGGCGTCGGGAACCATTTCAGGCGCCCGGCTCTTGCTGAGCCGCTCGTAGTTAACCGCGGCGTCCCCGCGTAATTTGGCCGGGTCGGCCAGCAGCAGAACGCGCGGTTCGAGGCCCTTATCCCGCAGCAGCCGCGCCACCACAAAACCGTCTCCGCCGTTGTTGCCTCTCCCGCAGAGGATTAAAATCTTTTGCCCTTCCAGGGGCGCGAATCGGCGTTCCAGAAACTCCACCACGCCGCGGCCGGCGTTTTCCATCAGCGTCAGGCTGGGCACGCCGTAGCGCTCTGTAGTGAGACGGTCAATTTCCTGCATCTGCGCAGCCGTAAGAATCTTCATGGTCACCTAGAAGCCGCCCAGGTTTCAAGCTCCCGCAAGTTCTGAGAATCACCCATGACAATCAGGTAGTCTCCCGCCGCAACGGTCGTGGACGAATTGGGATTGAACTCCACCTGGCCATCCTGGCGGCGAATCGCCAGAACAATCAGGCCGAGACGACTGCGGATATTGGCGCCTTTAAGCGTTTGACCCGCCAGCTTGGAAGGATCGCCGACCTGAACCTCTTCGATTTCAAGGTTGGTATCACTCAGGGAAGAAAGCGCCATATCGATAAATCCCTGAACGTGCGGCCGGGTCATCACGCCGGCGATGCGCTGGCCGGCAAAGGCATAAGGAGAAATCACCGACGTCGCCCCCGCTCTGAGGAGCTTCGATTCGGCATCTTCTTCACTGGCCCGCGCCACAATGGGAATCTTGGGCGCAATCCCCCGCGCGGTTAACGCAATATAGACGTTCTGGGCGTCGGAAGTTACGGCGCTGGCCAGTGCCCGAGCCGACTCGATTCGCGCTTTGTGCAGAATCGCTTCGCTGGCGGCGTCGCCGACAATAACGGGGAAGCCCCGTTCCTGGGCCCAAACGGCCCGTGCCGGGTCGCGCTCAATGATGACGAGCGGCAGCTTCCGGGCTGCAACTTCCGTGGCCACGCTTCGGCCAACGCGCCCCACGCCGCAGATAATAAAGTGGTTCTTTAAGCTGGACAGTTCTTTTTCCATTCGCCGGCGCCCAAAAAACGGCTCTAGCTCAAATTCTATCACTGCCTTGGTAAGGGTTCCAATCGCGAACCCCACCACCGCCACACCAAGAAGGATGAGGATCACGTTAAAGACCTCACCCCGGCCCGTAAGCTCGTTTTCCGGCCCCGCGCCGATGGTTGAAACCGTCATCAACGTCGCATAGAAGGATTTAAACCAACCCCAACCCTGGACAAGATGAAAACCCAGCGTCCCCACGCCCAGCAGGAACACGACAAGCGCCAGGATTATAAGAGTTGTCCGGAAACGCCTCACCGCCTTACTCCTCCACGGCGCGAGCGATCAAAGGCAACGCGCGCGCCGCCATCCGTCTTGCGGTCCCTTGGAACCTGATTCCAAGATAGTTCCAGGTCAGGGTTCAATTCTAGCAGCCGGCTTTGGGGCAGAGCGAGGCGATTTTGCGCCGTTGCGGAGCACGCTATGGTAACGGCTATAGGTGAAATAGATAATGAGTCCAATCGCCATCCAGCCGAAAAGCCGAATCCAGGTATCCGGAGGAAGTCCGAACATCTGCGCCAGGCACACGATCATCCCCAAGGGAGCGACGATCCAAACAGCCGGCGTCCGGAACGGACGGCGCACCTCAGGACGCTTGGCGCGCATCACCATCACGGACCCGCAGACGATCACAAACGCCAGCAGCGTTCCGATGCTGACCAGCTCTCCAACAATGCGCAAGGGGACCAGCCCGCCGCCCAGCGCCACAAAGAATCCCACCAGAGCCGTGCTCTTCTAGGGTGTACGGAAGCGCGGATGAACGGTACTGAAGGCTTTGGGCAACAAGCCATCAAAGGCCATCGTGTAAAAGATGCGGGTCTGGCCCAGCAACATGACCAGAATCACCGCCGTGGTCCCCAGAATCGCTCCCAGCTTGACAATCGGCGAAAGCCAGTGCGCGGGAGTGGAATCAATCGCCACGGCCAGCGGATCCGGCACGTTCAAATTTGTGAAAGGAGTGATCCCCGTCAAGACCAGAACAACCGCAACATAGAGCACCGTGGAGATGGCAAGCGACCCCAGAATACCGATCGGCATATCGCGCTCCGGATTGCGCGCCTCTTGCGCAGCCGTCGAAACCGCGTCAAAACCGATGTAAGCAAAGAAAATGACGCCCGCTCCCCGCAAAACCCCGCTCCAGCCAAAATGGCCGAACGCCCCTTCATTGGGCGGAAGGAATGGAACCCAATTGCCCCGGGTCACATAGAGCGCGCCGATGCCAATAAACATGAGAATGACGCCCACCTTGACGAGAACAATTATGTTGTTAAAGCGGGCAGACTCGCGGATGCCGACAACCAGCAACACCGTAATGACGGCCACCACCAGAAATGCCGGGAGGTTGAAGTAGGAATGGACGAGGGTGCCGTTTACCATCCTGGGCGGAGCCCAAGGGCTTCGAGCGAGCTCCGCAGGAAACGGAATATGAAGGGTTCGCAGGAAGGACAGCATGTAACCGGACCAGCCAATCGAAACCGTCGTCGCCCCGACCGCATATTCCAGAATCAAATCCCATCCGATGATCCACGCCAGGAACTCTCCAATGGTCGCGTAGGAATAGGTGTAAGCGCTGCCGGCAATCGGGATCATGGATGCGAATTCAGCGTAGCAAAGACCTGCAAAGGCGCAACCAATGCCGGAAAGCAGCACCGAGAGCACCAGCGCCGGCCCCGTGTATTGCACGGCCACGCCGCTCAGCACAAAGATTCCAGCCCCAACGATGGCCCCAATGCCCAGAGAGATCAAAGCAACCGGACCCAGGACGCGGCGCAGCCCCTTTTCAGAATCCGCAGCTTCCCTCTGCAGTTGCTCGACACTCTTCTTGACCCACAGATCAGACATCCAACCTCCTCTCGACTCCCTTGCCCGACATCAGGTTCCGGTTATGCCAAAAGTAATAGACCGGGATTCCGATGGCCACAATTCCCAAACCCGCCAGACTGCGCACCGGCCGATGTAACAATAAAGCCCCTTCGATGAATACCGCAAATAAAATGTAGACCACCGGCACAACGGGATAACCCCAAGCGCGATACGGCCGCGGAGCATCCGGCCGCGTCCGCCGCAACCGGAAGACGCCGAGAATCGTCAGAATGTAGAAGATCAACACGGCAAATATAACGTAATCCAGCAATTCGTTGTAGGTTCCGCTCAGCGTCAGAAGAGAGGCCCAAACCGCCTGGACGATCAGCGAAACGGCTGGGGTGCGGTACTTCGGACTGATCTTTCCAACCGAGCGGAAAAACAGCCGGTCTTTCGCCATCGCGTAGTAGACGCGGGCTCCCGCCAGGCTCATGCCATTCATGCAGCCGAAGGTTGAAATGACGATCGCCGCCGCCATCAAACCGGCGCCTTGGGGTCCCAGAATCACTTCCATCACCGCGGTCGCGACGCGGTCAGCCGGGGCGTGCTGAATCCCTGCAAACGGCAACACCTGAACGTAAATCAAATTGCAAAGAAAGTAGACACCACATACCACGGCGGTTCCCATCAGCAACGCCAAGGGTAAATTCCGCCTGGCGTTTTTGACTTCTTCTCCCGTAAAGGTGACGTTGTTCCAGGCATCGGAGGAAAACAGCGGCCCCACAAGCGCCACTGCCAGAATCGTGAGCGTTGCCGTATCCCAGTGGGCGTTTCCCCAAAAACTCTGATGCGCCGCCGCCACGGGAGCGTGATGGGCCCGCCACCACAAACCTGCGCCAACCAGCCCCACCAGGGCCCCGACCTTGACCACCGTAAAGATGTTCTGGATCCAGGCTCCGGTCCGCAGGCCAAAGATGTTGATCACGCCCAGGCCCATCAGGACGGCAATGCCGACGGCCTGCTGCGTGGAAACCGTGAGAGCCGCCTGATGTCCCCAAACCGTGATCGTCCCCAGATTGACCAGGTAATTCGTATCGGAAATCCACGGGAAAAAGAAGCCCAGAAATTTGCCGAAAGCCACGGCGACCGCAGCGATGGTTCCCGTTTGAATCACCAGGAAGAGGGCCCATCCGTAAAGGAATCCGAACAAAGGATTGAACGCTTCGCGCAGGTAGACGTATTGCCCGCCCGCCTTCGGCATCATGGCCGCAAGTTCGCCGTAAGTCACAGCCGCCGAAACCGTCATGACGGCGCTCAAAATCCACGAAACCAGAAAAAGTCCCGGCGAACCGACCTCGCGGGCAATCTCCGCCGCCACAATGAAGATGCCCGACCCAATCATCGAGCCCATCACAATGGTCGTGCAGTCGAGCAGGCCAAGGCCCTTGACGAGTTGGGTTGAAGAAGTGCCGGTCGTCGGTTTATCGGCTGCAGGCGTGGCCATTATCGAAATCCGCTAATCGGCAGCTTCATCCGCCCAGAATCTGCAAGAATTGCCTGGCGCGGGCCCCGAGATCCTCCGCACCAAGCAGATCATGGATCACCGCAACAGAGTCCGCCCCCGCCTCAATGACGGATGGAGCATTTTCCAGGGTTATGCCGCCAATTGCCACCAAGGGTTTATGCGTCTTCCGGCGAGCCTCGCGCAAACCGTCCAGCCCCACCACGGGATCCGGCCGGTCCTTGCTGCGGGTGGTGAAAATCGGCCCGAAAGCAACATAGTCGGCCGAAGAGGCTTCTGCTTCCGCCATCTGCGGCAGAGTATGCGTGGAAACGCCCGCCCACTGGCCCGGCTGCAGAACCCGCCGCGCCAGTTCCAAAGGCAAGTCCTCCTGCCCTACATGAACTCCGTCGGCGCCTGACGCCCGGGCGACGTCAGCCCGGTCATTGACGATAAACAGCGCGCCTTCGCGCTGGGTGCGGACGGCAATCTCCCTGCACATCTCGAATAACCGGCGCGAGGTTGCGGTCTTGTCACGATATTGAATCAGACGCACGCCCGCTGCAAGAAGCGTCTCCGCAACCTGGACCGGTGACCGGGCGCCCGTTTGCGCGGCGTCGATAATGGCATAAAGACGGGGAATTCGCGAACCCATAGCTTGCGATGCGCAGGCAAATGAAGGTTATCCACCTGCGCCATTCGGTGAAAAACGGCTCAAAAACTGCGTGCTGAAATTCCCCGCCTGGAAGTCGGGGTCGGCCAGAATCTTCTCATGCAAGGGAATGGAAGTTGAGATGCCTTCAATGATAAACATCCCGAGAGCGCGGTTCATCCGCTGGATTGCTTCCGAACGGTCTTTTCCGTGAACCACCAGCTTCGCGATCAGAGAATCGTAATAAGGAGGGATGACCGATTCGGCGTAAGCGGCCGTATCAACCCTGACGCCGGTACCTCCGGGCATGTGGAAACCCGTAATCTTTCCGGCCGACGGGATGAAGCGCACCGGATCCTCGGCGCAGATTCGGCATTCAATGGCGTGACCCCGCAACCCAACGGTATCGTTCTTAAGAGGCAGCTTTTCACCCGCCGCAACCAGGATTTGGAGCTTAACCAAATCAAGCCCCGTCACCATTTCCGTCACAGGATGTTCCACCTGAATGCGAGTGTTCATCTCCAGGAAATAAAGGTTGCGTTCTTCATCCATCAGGAATTCTACCGTGCCCGCATTCCGATACCCGATGCTCTTGAGGGCTTGGATAACCTTGCCCCCCACCTCCCGGCGCAACTCAGCTCCCACTTGAGTGGAAGGTGATTCTTCCAGGACCTTTTGATGACGCCGCTGGATCGTGCATTCGCGTTCACCAAGGTGGACGACTTTTCCATAGTGGTCCGCAAGAACCTGGAACTCAATGTGCCGGGGCGCAGAAATATACTTTTCGAGATAGACATCCGAGGAGCCGAAGGAGGCTTCGGCTTCATTCTGAGCTGTCTGCAGAAGCAAAGGCAGTTCATCCGCCGAGCGGACAATGCGCATGCCCCTTCCGCCGCCCCCTGCCGCAGCCTTCACCATGACTGGATATCCAATCTTCTCGGCGGCTTTTAACGCCTCGCGTTCGTTCCCAATCACTTCCGTCCCTGGAAGAACCGGAAGGCCCAGCTCGGCCATGCGCTTGCGTGCCGCATTCTTGTCGCCCATCAAACGGATCGATTCCGGAAGAGGACCGATGAAGGTCAGCTTGCAGGTTTCACAAACTTCGGCGAACTTGGGATTCTCCGCGAGGAATCCATACCCGGGATGAATCGCCTCGGCCCCGGTAATCTCCGCCGCGGAGATGATGGCTGCAACATTCAGATAACTTTCCGAACTCCGGGCGGGCCCGATGCAGACGGCTTCATCGGCAAAACGCACGTGGAGCGAGTAGCGGTCGGCATCCGAGTAAACGGCCACGGTGCGAATGCCCAGTTCCTTACAGGCGCAGATGACCCGCAGCGCGATCTCTCCACGGTTGGCAATCAGGATCTTCCCAAACATAGCTTACGCTGGCTGATACCTTTCCCGCCCCTCGGGCCAATGGCATCGATCCGGTGGCGTTGAAAGTCCGAGCTTTTACTTCGGCTTCGAGGGTTTAATGGTAAAGAGGGGCTGCCCGTATTCTACCGGCTGGCCGTTTTCCGCGTGGATGCGCACGATCTCGCCGCCGACTTCGGCTTCAATCTCGTTCATCAGTTTCATCGCTTCAACGATGCAGATCACCTGGCCCACGCTCACAACGTCGCCCAGGCTAACAAAAGGCGGGGCATCCGGCGCGGGCGATGTGAAAAAGGTGCCCACAATCGGAGATTTCATGACGCAAACTTCTTCCGTCACTTCTTCGGTGCCCGGCGGTGGCGCCAACGGCTCATTGGCGGGAGCAGCCGCGGCAGGAGATGGGCTGGCAGCAGGTACGGCGGGAGCGAAATTCCCCGCGCCGGACGGCGCCGCAGGCAGCACTCCATTTTTCTCCTGGCGCCGGATGCGGATGCGCATCCCATCCTTTTCCAATTCAAACTCGGCAACTTCCCGCTCAATCAACACGTCGATCAGTTGCTGGATATCCTTCAGTTTCCAGCTCTGCTCCGGACCTTCGGTCCCACGGGATATTCTCTTGCCGGCCATAAGCTTCGCCCCCTTACGTTCAAAACCTAGCCTGTATACCAATGATCTTTGGCGGCTGGAGTGAGAACCTGCGGAGTACCGGCCGTAACCAGGACGGTATCTTCCAGGCGAATGCCTCCCAGCCCTTCCAGGTACACACCCGGCTCAACCGTTACCACACATCCCTCTTCGAGCCGTGTCTTGCCACCGCGGCCCAGACGCGGCTTCTCGTGGATCTCCAGTCCCACGCCGTGCCCGGTACTATGGGTAAAATAACTTTCCAACTTCTTCCGTCTCAGGACCTCGCGGGCTACCCGGTCCACTTCACCGGCAGACCTTCCCACTCGTGACATCGCCACAGCGGCTTGCTGGGCATCCAGGACGGCTGTATACAGCCTGCGGACGCGCAACCCCGGCTTTCCCAAGTAGAGGGTCCTCGTCATGTCCGCTGCATATCCGGCAAGTATAGCACCCAGGTCAATGATTACCAAGTCGCCTTTCTCCAATGACTTGGCGGAAGGATGGGCGTGCGGCCAGGCGCTTCGCGCACCCGAAGCCACAATGGTCTCAAAAGCGAACCCGTCGGCGCCCTTTCGTTTCATGCGATATTCGATCTCGGCTGCCAAATCGCGCTCCCGGATCCCAGGCTGAATCTTTCCGCGCACCGCCTCAAAAACTTCCACGGTCAGCGCGCAAGCCTTCCGAATCCACTCGATCTCAACCGCATCCTTCACAACTCGCAGATCCTCGACCAGCGTCCCTGCCGGGATCCACCTGACTTTCTGACCAGCCTCTTGTTTCAGAAAAAGGAATTCGCGGGCGGTCAGGCTGGAATCCTCGTAGCCCACCCGGCGAAGCCCTTTCCTCCGAACCCACCCGGCGGCTGCCTTCAGAAGATTCCCTCGAGCCTCTCGAACCTCAAATCCCCGGGCCTGTTCCCGAGCCTGTAGAGTGTAGCGCGCATCAACCCAAAGAAGATTCCGGTCCGGAGCTACGAGCGCCACTCCGGCGCTTCCCCGAAAGCCCGCCAAATAGAAGATGTGAGTCAGGTTGGTCAGCAAAAGCGCCGGAATCTTGCGAGCCTCCAGCTGGCTCCAAAGACGTTCGCGCCTGATCGTGAGATGTCGGGAGTGGGTTTCCTGCACCATCGGCCTCAAATAAAAAGGAGGAAGCAACCGCTTCCTCCTTTTCCTGATTCTACTACAGTTCAAGCGCCGGCGCAGGGTGAAAGTTGCCTTAGGAAGGCAGGACCTTTGGGGTTACAAAGAAGAGTAATTCCTGGTTGTCCTTCTGGGAATTGGTGCTCTTGAACAGATGTCCCAGAATCGGCACGCTGCCAAGAAAAGGAACCCCGGTGGAAGAGGATGACCGAGAGCTGACGTTGACTCCGCCAAACACCACCGTTCCTCCATTCGGCACCAAAACCTCGGTCGTAGCCGATTGGGTATTGATCGTCGGCCCCGCCAGCGTCAAGGCCGGGCCCGGAGAAGCATTCTGAATGTTGATGGTCAAAAAGACGTGGCCGTCGTCGGTCACCTGGGGCGTTACCTGAAGTTGCAGGGACGCCTGGACGTATTGAATGCTGATGGTGTTGTTGATGGTGGTCTGTATCGGAATTTGAGTTCCCTGGACGACCGTTCCCTCAATATTATTCTGCGTCACGATGGACGGACGTGAAATCGTCTTGGCCTGGTCCCGCGTTTCCGCAGCCGCAATGGCCGCGTTGATCGCGTAATTCGCACCCAGGTTGGAAAGCACAAAGACCCCAAAACCCGTCGCCGGAGAGGTTATCACCGTCGGAGGCGACAACGGTTGGCCCGTAACCTGAGAACCGGTCGCCCCACCCGTCGTAGTGCTTCCCGAAGCGTTTTTTTGCGCAAACGAAAGAGCCGTCGAGAGGTTGCGGGCAAAGTCGGACGAGGCCATGACGATCCGGGCTTGAATGGAAACCTGCTGGGCTTTCTTGTCCAGCTTGTTGATGACGGATTCAATGGCGGAAATCCGGCTTCCGATGTCGGAAATGATCAAGGTATTGGTGCGCTGATCCACCAGCACGCTCCCGCGGCTGCTCAAGGCGCCGCCACCCACCCAGGTTTTCAGCAGCCCGGCAATGGTCGCTGCTTTCGCATAATTAATCGGCCGGAAAACCGTCATCAGAGGCGCAGCCTCCTCTTTGACTATCGCAAGCTTGCGCACCTCTTGTTGTTCCGCCACAAGCGTCGAGATCTTGGCAATGCGGAGGACGGTACCTTCCAACCGGTCGCCGAGACCGTTGTTCTTTAAAACGATGTCGAGCGCCTGGTCCCAGGGCACGTCGTCGAGCACCATGGTCACCGACCCGGACACATCCGAATCAACGATGACGTTCAACCCGCTGATTTCGTGAATGAGTCTGAAGAAGTCTTTCAAGTCAACGTCTTTCAGGTTGAGAGAAATCCGTTTCCCCGTATACTTCCCTTTCTCATCCGGGGATTGCCGCAAACTGGCTGTTTGCACCCTTAGCCCAATGGCGTGCGTTGTCGCATTACCCGCCATCACCTTAGCGGCCTGGGAGGCTTCAAGCTCCGGCCGAAGCGATACGGGTACCCGCTGCATTGCCGTTGTGGCAGTTTTCTCAGGCGGAGCGGGAACCCTGATCCGGGCGCTGAAATTA
>CAYWMN010000078.1:0-14642 GCA_964459065.1 uncultured Acidobacteriota bacterium
CGACGCCGTCGACGTCCTGCTCGGCCTTATGGATGATCTCCCCGCGCGCCGCAGAGAGATCTACCGCCTCCACGATTGGCTGGCTGAACGCGCCCTTCTCGGTATCATCACCGCCAAGTACGACACCGTGCACAACAACCTCCTGGCCCGGCACAAGCGTCTGGTCGTTAAACGCAAGGTTCCCAGCGTTTGCCTGGTTCGTCAGGTCAGAGGACAACTGATAGGCGTTGAAGGTTGTCGACGAGGATACGTTGACCACGACATTTGAATCAACAGGAACATCCGTCGTGTCGCTCGGCTCAGTTCTGCGCGCCAACATCTCAAACTTCGTCACATGGCCGCCTGAATCCCGGGTCACCGACAAAACCGGGCCAAGGTACGCCAGTTTCTGCTTGCTGAGGTCTTCGCGATCTTCAACCTGGATGCCTTTCGCGATGATATTTCCATTCTGGTCAATATAGGCGTCCAGTTCAACAAAGCTTCCCGTCGGAACCTTATCGATGCGGTTGTCAAACGTCGAAGGAATAAGCTTCGTCGCATCGTTCATATAAACAGTAAGGCCCGGACCTCTTCCGGAAAGGGTTTGAAGCACAAAACTGCTGGTAAATCCACTCACCTGGCTCTGGGGAATTTCGCTGGCAATAAAGCCTTCCAGGCTGCCAAATTCACCAAAACCGTTGGACTCGGAATAGGCGGCCGGGGTGGCTGAAAAAACCGGGGTCACGTCTCCGGTCAGCTGGCCCTGCGAATTGACCCCCAGCGATTGCGACAGATTCAAGTCCACGTGTAAAACACTGGTTTTGCCCTTGGAAATCACCAATGGAGGCTGGATGTTAACGGTGGCAGTGGTCGTCGTAATATTCGTCTTCAGCAGGCTTGCCGGAGGGCTCACCGTCGGATCGTATTGGGCAGCTGAGTCCACCGTGAAGGTCAAAATTGCCTTGTCATAGGTTCCGGATGGAACCCCCGTGAGATTGCCGATGACGGATGAATCCCGGAGCGCCGCAAATTCAATGACCGGTGAGATTGGCGAGGCATTTGTCGGATACGCCAATACTTTGGTGGTCGTGGGGGCACCCTGGGGATGCAAATCGAGTTCTACGGCAAAAAGTGAAAAGCTCAGAACATTGCAAACTGGAGTATCTCCAAAAACCGTGTACAACGCCCCGCTCCCAGCCGAAACCGGCACCGATGAACTGCTCGAAGAACCGCCGCAACCCGCAGTTACCAGCGCCGCCAAAAGCATGAGCATTAGGCCGGCCCGCAATTTGCAGGTGCCGGTCCGTCGAAACCCAAGGGGGTTCCCATGCCGGGCAATAGGTGACATCCCTTTTTCTCGCGCCAAATTGGCAGTTCGACTCTGAATTGAGGATTTCAAGTTAATGTGATCAGATGACAAAAACAAACCTCCGGGTTAGCCCCAGCAATCGTGTTTCTTCCTTCCGATAGCCGCGCCAGGCTGACCGTGTTGGAAGGAATGGACTTTCGCGGCCCCGCACAAGATATCGCAAACAGGTCAAACCAAGAATGCGCTCTGCCGGACAGGCGAAAACACCAAGCCTCCAAATCTCTCAGGCTTTAAGGATGATCGATTTTCTCCAATGGCAAAACGAACAGAAACACACTCTGGGTCACTTGCGGACTGGCCCTCAACTTCCGGTTCGACCAACCAAACCTTTCGTGGCGTGAGAATGACGTCTTCCTGTACGGTTTGCGCCTGTTACCTAAAAAAACTTTTCCGCAGAAGCCTTTTGCATGGGTACTCCGGCTTCCCTGCTCTTCCGGGAAATCTAACGCGCCGCCCACCCATGCCCAGATTGAGAAAGCGCTCAAGAACGCGGAGGGATGCGGAGTATAGTCCCGCGCTTCCTGAAAGCGAGCCACAAGCCCCCATCGGTGATCATAACACACACATTTTGCGCCTGGCACCTGCGGAGAAGGCCTGAAGCCTTGCGGATATCAGAATTCAATGCTGCTCGATCCGAAGGATGCGGAGGAATCAAAGGCTCAAACACTTGCCGAGGATCTTTTCCCGAATGCCTGCTGATCGTAAAAATCTATCCTGTACATGGGATTCTGCATCTCAAGGACCCTTGTTTTCTTCAGGCCCGGGGTTTTATTCCATAAAACATCCCGTTCGACGAAACCGCTGCTCCCGACTTCCCGGCCCCATTGCATGGCGTAAACTCCCACGGGAATCCCAAAGGCCGACCGGACTTCCAATCCCTGGCGATAAGCTGTTGCCGGCAGGTAGAGGTGGCCCGGATAAGCGAATTGCGCCCGATATCCGCGTTCGCATTCGATAACTTGCCCCCACAAACTCACGCTCCCCACAGCGATATCAACCGACACCCCCAGCCACCGGTTCCGAACGCTTAGAAGGTACGTGAACGCATCACCGACCTCTTTAAAGGCGTAAATCCCGCACGAGCACGAAGCGCGAAGCAGACCCCGGCATTTTGCTCCCAATTCATCGCTGTGCTCAGCCGACGCCGCCTGGCGGGGCGTCCAAGGCGTATCAAGGATGACGCTGCGGAGTAGAGGAATGCGCTGGTGTTTGAACGGCAGAATCGAAATTTTCCAGACTCGCCACGCTTCGAGCGGCTGAACCAGGTCCGGAACCTCGCTCAGTTCAGCTTCATCGATCTTTGGAGGGCACTCCGGCCGGCCGAGTTTTGGGTTCATGAACCGGCGCCACCGGCTTCTCAGGTTCGTATGGAACCTCCCGCGGGACAGGATCGTCAAGGGGTTCAACAATCAGGATCCGTTTGGGTTCGCCAACGCTCGTCATGTCGGCCTTCCGAACTCTTTTCGCGTTTTCCCGCATGCACGCTGCTGCTCAACCATCCAATGAGTCGGCCCCTGTCAACTCGGATTGGATGGCGGAGGGAGAGGGATTCGAACCCCCGAGCCCCTTACAGGGCTAACGGTTTTCAAGACCGCCGGTTTCAACCGCTCACCCATCCCTCCGGTATTTGCTCTTCCTAACGTACCGACACTTCACTCGCTCGTCAACCTCCACCCCCGCGGCCCTTGGGCAAGCAGGAAGACGTTTATACCCCTCCAGCCCGATCGGCTTGGAATTGCTCGGGAATCCGAAGGGGCAAAACAGTATTGGCCCATTCCCGATTGTTGGCGGTTCCAGGTTCCCGAGGCTGCTAAGCCACCACGTAGAGCCACTTGCCGGCAAGTTGCCGCGAAGCTGAGAAAACCAGCGCGCCGCCTTCCCGGCGGCAGCGAACCCGCTTCCCGCGGCTGCCGGGCTTCGGCCCTTCAGCGTATAAGGCAAGTTTTTCAGGCAATCCCGCAACCGGAACGCGTACCGTGCTGGAACCTGAAACCCGGATTTGCATCAGCGCGCCGCCTTCCACGCGCCTTACGGAAGCCACCGGGGCCCACCCGATCACTGCCAGATTGCGGTCGGCAAAAACAATCCTTTTCCCATCCAGAGTGATCTCGCGGCATTCTTGCCCCGCGAAAGCGATGAGGTTTCCCTGGCCGTCGGCGCGGAAGGCCACAGCGTGCTCGCCATCGAAACTCACCCGGTGTCCGTTGACCCGAAAGTCCTGAAGGTGAATCGCTTCAGACGGAGGCGGATGGCTCGCCAAGTATTTTCGATCCTGTTCGGGATTGCGCGAAAAGCCTCCCACCCATCCTTCCTCAATCGTCCTCAAATGCGGCGCCAGCGCCACAGCACCGTTCGGAAAACGGCAAGCCAGATAGGGACCGGTGCGGGAGACGACCTCCGGGTTGTCGTTAACATCGCTGAATTTGCCCGTCGGAGCGTAGCTGCCCAGCGCCTGCAGAACCTCAAACCAGTTCCGGATGTCGTACCCGAAATTTTGGGACTGGTCATCGATGGGGCGATATCCAAGGAATGTAGAGCTCCCTCGTTGTGTGCCGACGATCTGCCCCTTCACGCGCGCCACCACGGAGGTCCCAGGGCGGGGGCGGACCGGATAAATCCGGTCCACCAGAAAATGGGTCAGGATGACTTGCGGCTTGACATCTTTGAGTGCACCCTCAAAACGCACCAGCTTTCCAGAAGCGGCCATCCCGTCGCCCGCCATCGGTCGGTAATGAACTCCAAAGATTTCCTCCCACGGCTCAAGCGCCGGCTCGCCCTCCAAGGTCACCAGCGGAGGCGGCCCGGACCACACCAGGCGGCCGCCCCCTCTGGCAAACTCCTTCATCAAGGCCAGAAGCTTGTTAGAAGGGAACGGTTCAAACAAGGTTACCAAAGTTGTAAAACGTCGTCCGGCCACTTCAACGGCGCCGCCGCGAACCGTCCCGCGCTCAAGCAGTTTGGCCGCCGAGATGTAATCCGTATAGCCGTACTGCGTCATCCAACTCCCAAAGCGTTCTTCAGCGGCGACCAGGTCCATCGGGTAAAGCATCAGGACGTTCACATCGCGGTGCTGCAAGCCTTCGACCGCTCCGTACAGCAACGGCCGCGGCACAACGCCGTAAGTCTCCTCAAGCGCCGTACGGCGGATGCTGATCTCCGGCGGATCGCCCCAGTGCGCGGCGTAGGAGTAAGGCACCTCGTTAAGAATTCCCGTGGACACGGCCATCGCCAGGGCGTAGTAGTTTCGATCGAGCCACCCTCCCTCGGCATAATCGTTGCCGTTGCCTGTCAGAAAATCGCCCCACTTAAAATAGTCATAGCAAGCGGCCGCAGCCTGCTGGACCGTATCCGACCAGACAAAGTTGGAAGTGTATTCGTAGGGCTTTCCCCGTTGGTTGCCTTCGCCCCCGCCCCAATAGTCGATGGGAGGGCTTTCCGCCCACGTCGCGTGAGCCCGGGCCTCCAACTGGTGCCCCATTTTGCGCTCCGCGTAATGCTTGGCCTGCGTGAACAAGTCCACCACTCCATCCTGCAACAGGTGATAGTAGCGGGCCCGGAACAGCGCCGTCCGGCGCACAGCTTCGGGCGTCGCCCCCAAGGTGTGCATCACCCCCGCCTTCGCACTGAGGTCGTTTGCGCAATCTTCCTGTCCGTGCGCAAAGTAGATCAGGTGCCGGGCAAAATCCGCATAGCCGGGACCGTACTCAGCGTCAAACCGCCGAACCAGCCCCGGACTGGCATAACGCAACGCAAACTCGCCGTGATCCTGATGGCTGAAGTATGCCCAATCCTGCTGGATGTGCATTTCGTCTGAATAGAGACCGTTCAGGCGAATGCCCGCCGCAGCGTATCGATCGATGAGGCCGGTCAGGAAAGGCAGCGCTTTCGGGCTGAAGTAATCCATCTCCGGGGTGTGGTAAACCTGCACAACCAGAACGCGGTCCAACCCCTCCCGGCCGGCACCGCCGCTCCCATGCACGCGAATCCGAACCGCCCGGTAACCGGAGTGTTTTAAGACCAGGTCGTTCAAACGCTCCACCTGGACGCCGTCCGTAATCTCCACGATGTCCTTCGGGTTCACAACCCGGTACAACGTCCCGCGGATCCGAGCCTCGCGAAAGGCGAATACGCGCACGCCCGCGTCGCGAATGTTAATCGGCCCCTTGTTATTCTCCCAGCTCTTCTGCCGCCAGAGTTGCACGCTAAAGGCTCCGGTTCCGGGATCGCGCAACCCCTTGCGGTAATGCATCCACACGCCGGATTCACCCGTGTGCCTCGCGTACGCCTTGCCGATTTCAAGCGGCGACAACAAGCTCAGTTCCAGGCTGAGCCCGTACTTGCCGGCAAAACGGCCGATCGCCGCAATCTTTTGGATATATTCATCCATATCCGGCATCAGGCGCCGGGGGGTCTTCTGCCCGGGACGATACTGCGCAAAGAATTGATCGTAGGCGATGCTCAGGGTTCGCTGGCCGCGCGCGTGAGCGCGTTCGCAGATTTGGCGCAGGCTCTCATAGCGGGGAACATGTCCGGTGGCAAGGTTCATTGTCTTGTCCGGGTTCGTTGCCAGCGTTATCAGTTCCTCATCGCGAACCAAAATGATCGTTGAATGAGGAATTTCAAAGGCCCACGGTCCCGGGAAATTGACCAATTGCCCCCGGTAAACATTTTCCGGCGCCCGAGCCGATGGGGCCGCTTGGGCCGAAGCCATCGCCGCCCCGACCGGATTGTTGAGTGGCTGCGCGTTCGCAGATGATTTTGGGAGTCCAAAGGGTGACAACATACCAACTCCCAATCCCTTCAGAACGTTCCTTCGGCTGAACCCCATGGGTACCATCCCTCCTTTCACCGTCACAAATTCCCCGTAAAGTGAAGGTTGAGTATAAACCCAGTTCTCTTTTCTGGGTTCGCGGATCGCATTTTCCTCGGCTGATTCAGGATCTTACTTTTGGAGCGGCGCCCAAGCGCAATCTTCCATCTCGACTCCTTCCTTCCATCGACCGCGTCCAACTCCGCGGCGACGCTTCCATATCAAGTTGTCTTATGATAGCTTTATGCGTTGAACTGAAAGCAGTAACTCAAATTAGGCCGAGGTTAACGACCCGATGCGTCGAGCCAATACTCTGGTCCTGGGACTGTTTTTATCCTGCGCCCTCGCCCCGTTGGGGCTGAGGAGTTTTGCCCGAACCCCGAGCACCGATGAATGGATCCCGCTGTTTAACGGCAGGAATCTGGCTGGCTGGCAGGCCTACGGAACTGAGAAATGGACTGCCGATCACGGAACCATCCTGGGTGAAAGCACCAGCGGGAAGTATGGCTACCTGCTAACCCGAAAGACTTATCGAAACTTTGTCGTGCGCCTCAAATTCAAATGCACCTCCGAAGGCAACAGCGGCCTTTTTTTCCACTCCCGCATTACCGGCTATAATCCCAAGCACGGCCCGGACATCGTCGGCCTGCAGGCTGAAATCGACCCGGCGCGGCACACGGGAGGCATTTATGAAAGCGGGGGCCGGGGATGGGTGGCGCTGCCCAGCGCGCAAGGTGAAGCCGCCATCAAGCCCGTCGGCCAATGGAACAGTCTGGAGCTTTCCGTCCAAGGCAACCATATTGTGACCCACCTCAACGGGGTTTTGATCGTCAATTACCATTACTCCCCTGCCCGGTATACCGACGGGCGACTTGGGTTGCAGATTCATACAGGCGAGCACGGGTTTGCAATTCGATTCAAGGATCTATACCTTCGAACGCTCCAATAGATTCTGGTGACAGAGCGAACCGCAAAGAATTCGCTTTCCAGCCGAGGCCTCTGGGCGGCAGCCCCCGAAGCAGGCACGAGTTCTTGCATTGAACAGCCCGTCGCGAAGTTCGTAACCATCGCCTCGGGCAGTCTTTTTAGTGTTACTTAGAAAGGGACCTGAACTCATGAGCAGTAATACGCGTCGACAATTCTTGAAAAACTCCGCCACGGCAGCGCTGGCGGCGGGGCTCGGCTTCAAAGCAAAAACCCTGGCAGCCGCCGAATCCGGCCTCAACGCAGGGACGGGAGCGGCTTCGGACCCGGCGCCGCGAGGATACAAGCCGATGGCGCTGGGAATCATCACCGGCATCGGCAACGACCCGGAAGCGGCCATCGCCAAGGTTCACAGCCTGGGCATGCACACCTGTCAGTTGGACGCCGGCCTCCTGGACGATGACATGATCAAACGGCTCCAGGACGCCCTGGATAAGTACCAGGTGGTCGTCACCGCCATGGGAACCGGCGGGCCGGGACCCGAATATTACAACCTCTACGAGGGACCGCCGACCCTGGGATTGATTCCCCCCGCCTATCGCGCGCAGAGGGTCGAAAAGGTTAAGAAGTTCTCGGATATCGTCAAACGCTTGAACGTCCCGGCCATTCGTCTTCATGTAGGATTCATTCCCGAAGACCCGAACGACCACCTGTACAAGGAAGCCGTCATCACGCTGCGGGACGTTGCCCAGCACTGCAAGAAGAACGGGCAGGATTTTCTCTACGAGACCGGAACCGAGACTCCCATCACCCTGCTGCGGGCCATGTACGACGTCGGAGTAGACACCCAGGGAGTCAACCTCGACACCGCGAACCTGATCCTCTATGGCAAGGCGAATCCGGTTGATGCGCTGGACATTCTGGGGCCGCACGTCAAGAACACGCACGCCAAGGACGGCGTGTATCCCACCCAGCCGCATGACGGCCTCGGAAAGGAAGTCGCCATTCCTCACGGCGACGTGGATTTCCCCAAAATCATCGCGCGGCTGAAGAAACTGAACTACCAGGGTCCCATTACCATTGAGCGTGAGACTCACGGGCCCAAGCAACTGGAAGATGTGCGGCGCGAGAGTAATTATCTGAAGAAGTTGATTGAGTCTTAAGGTCGCAAGGTCTCAAAGCTGCTGGTGCGCGTATTGAGGCCGTTCGGCGGGCGCAAGACCCGGTTCGCTTTGCATTTCAAGATAAAGAAGGAGGCACGACAGTGGCGGAACATTCCGGCAAGAAATTTGGACGCAGAGAATTTATGGGAACAGCGGCAGCGGCGGCAGCGGGTTTTATGATCATCAAGCCCGAACTCGTGCGGGGCACATCGGCGAACTCGGCGCTGCGCGTTGGGTTGCTGGGTTGTGGAGGCCGCGGAAAGGCCGACACAAGATACCTGATTCAAACAGGCAAGGCGCGGCTGGTTGCTTTGGCCGATCTGTTCCAGGACAAGCTGGACGCGGCCAAGTCGTACTTCGACTCGTTTCAGCGCAGCAAAGGCTATGCGCCGATCGAGCGGTCGCTGATGTTCCGGGGACCCGACGCGTACGAGCGGATCGCGAATTCCAAGGACGTGGACGTTATCGTGATCACCACGCCTGCGTATTTTCACCCGCAGCATCTGGCCGCAGTGGTGACCGCCGGCAAGCACGTCTACTGTGAAAAGCCTGTGGCCGTCGATCCGTACGGATGCGGGTCGGTTCTCGATTCAGGCCGGCGGGCCGAAGGCCGGCTGAGCCTGGAGATCGGGTTCCAGCTTCGCAACGCGCCCCCCTACGTCGAGCAAGTCAAACGCATTCACGCCGGAGCCTTGGGAACCATTGTGTCGGGCGAAGGCCACTACTACGCAACCCATCCGAAACTGCCGGCCTGGCCGAATGCTTCGCCTGACGAGCGGATGATTCGCAACTGGTATTACTCCCGCGTGCTTTCCGGAGACATCATTGTGGAACAGAACATCCACGTCATTGACGTCTGCAACTGGATCCTCCAGGAACATCCCATCAAGGCGGCGGCTTCCGGATCCAGAAAGGGCCGCCCGGAGCACGGAGACGTCTACGGACATTACAGCGTGGTTTTCTATTACCCCAGCGGTGTGAGCATGACCTTCAGTTCCACGCAAGTGGGCCACGCCAAGTGGGAAGTCGGATGGAGTTTCTTCGGCGACAAGGGAACTTCCGAGGCCCACTACGCGGGCCCGGTGGCCATCTATGGAGACCATCCCTGGCACTGGGCAAGCGGAGCAGCGTCTTCGCAAAAAGGTTCGCAGAAATTTTCAACGTCGGGCGTGTTCCATGACATCTTGACGCAGGCGGACCCTAACAAGAAAATGGCTTTTGTCGACAGCATCCTCAGCGGGAAATTCCATAATCAGGCGGCGCAGGGAGTGGAATCAGCCCTGAGCTGCATGATGGCGCGTCACGCTGCTTACACGGGCCACGAGATCACTTACCAGGGCATCGAAAACTCCGGCGAACGCTGGGACGACAACATCGATCTCAGCCAGTTTGCTTGAGAATCTCTGAGAGCATTCGGAGGGAGTGCAAACCATGGACAGAGAAACCTCGCGCCGGAATTTCTTAAAGCTGACGGTTGCCGGAGCGGCGGCCGGCGCCCTGCCGGTTGCCCAGGGCGGCGCAGCGGCCAAGCCTGAAAAGCTGCCGCTTGAAAAGGGCCTGGTCTTCAGCATGGTGTCCCGGCGCTTGAGCTATGCGGACCGCTTCAAGATGGTGCGGGATGCCGGCTTTCAAGTCGCGCAAGTCCCCACCACGCCGGACCCGCGCGATGCCGAAGCCATTAAGAAGGCGGCCGACGCGGCGGGCATCCGCATCGACTCCGTCATGAATATGGCGCATTGGAAGTATCCGCTGTCTTCGGCCGATCCCGCGGTCGTTGAACGGAGCATGCAGGGGATGCGCACCTCGCTCCACAACGCTCACCTGTGGGGGTCGGACGCTGTGCTGCTGGTTCCTGCGGTGGTCAATGCTCAAACCACCTACCGCGAAGCGTGGGTGCGATCGCAGAGGCAAATCCGCAAGCTGATTCCTTTGGCGGAAGAGCTCAAAGTGGTGATCGCCATCGAAGAGGTCTGGAATAAATTCCTATTGAGCCCGCTCGAAATGGCGAGGTACATCGACCAGTTCCAGAGTCCCTGGATCAAGGCCTGGTTCGATGTCGGCAACGTCGTTTTCTACGGTTATCCGCAGGACTGGATCAGGACGCTCGGGAAAAGAATCGCCAAGCTGCACCTGAAAGACTTCAAGTTGAACAAGAATTGCTTTGACTGGGTAAACCTGGGCGACGGCGATGTCATGTGGCCGGCGGTGCGCAGCGCGCTCGAGAGCATCGGATATTCCGGCTCGGCCATCTGCGAACTCAAGGGCGGCGATGAATCCTACCTCCGCGATCTCAGCCACCGCGTCGATCACCTGTTGATCCAGGCTTGAGCCGCCGGGCGCCACACTTCCCAAGCTAAGGGGAGGAGGCGGCGCCACGGCGCCCGGCTTGGCTTTTCAAAACCGGCCGAATTTCCGGTAAGCGTCCACCGGATGCATTCCCTCAAGCACCGACTTGCGCACCAGGTTTTCCGTGTTCACGACCTCCTCGGATTTTTCGAGCACCTGCATCATGATCTCCTGAGGAATCGACAGGACGCCATCTTTGTCACCCACGATGAAGTCGCCGCGCTTGATCGTAACCCGCCCGATCTTGACCGGATTTCCGTAGGAGGTCACTTTCCACCGGCCCAAAACGTCGGCGGGCGTCCGGTAGCGGCAGAACACCGGCATTTCAAGCTTGAGAATGTAATCAATGTCGCGGGCGCCGCCGTCAATCACCATCCCTCGCGCCCCTCGGAACTTGGCCGTCTCGCATGACAACTCGCCCAGATGAGCGGAAATATCGTCGTGCGCCTGGGTCACCATCACATCGCCATGGGACAAATCACCCAGCATCTTGAGAATCGGAATGTAGATCTCCTCCGGGTCCGTGCTTCCGGTCGATTCCCCCTCAACCGGCATCGCCAACCCCTGAACCTGCTGCCCCATCTGCAAAGCCTGGATGGAGGAAGGAAGCACCTGATCAGGATAGCCCATCTCATCGAGGACATCCGAGATGGCCCCTGTATAGATCACGGAAAAACGCTGGCATACGTCGTCCAAGTTAAAACCCGCAGTCCGCTCTTTATTTTCTTCCACCGACAACCCCCTTTAAATCTTCAGTTTAAACAGTCCTAATTCCTAAACCTTTTTTCTGCGCGCGGGCCGCAAACTACCCAACGCTCCCAAGCTCTGCCGGAGCCTTCCGGCGCGAGTGCAAGCCAAGCGTCAAACCCGCCGCCACAATAAATCCTGTACTCAGCACGGCGAACCCGTAAACAAAATTTCCCGTCAGGTTATTCAGATAACCCACCAGCAGCGGCCCGAACCACCCGCCCAAATTGCCGAGGGCGTTGATCAAGCCCATGGCCGATCCGCTTACCGAGCGCGGCAAGGTCTCGGAGGGAATCGTCCAAAAGGGACCCAGCGCCCCGAATGAGCCCGCTCCCACAACCGTAATGCACAGGAAGGATAGCAGAAACGAATATTGGCTGAGCAAAACGGCTGCTGACAGAAACACGCCCGCCCACACCATGGCCCCGGCCACGTGCCCGCGCCGCTCACGCTTGCGGTCTGAGTGACGGGAGATGAGCACCATGCCGATCCCCGTCGCAACAAAGGGGACGGCAAACAGGATGCCCGTCACCAGGTCCGTCAAGTGCTTCTCGCTGTGGAACATGCTGGGAAGCCAGAAGAGGAACCCGTAATTGCCGGTGTTCAGCAGAAAGTAAATCAGGACCATCAGCAGCACTTGCGGGCGAAGCAGGGTGGCCAGGAAACCTGCCGGCTTTGCGGGCGCCAGCTCTTCGGATTCACGGCACAGGACTCTTTCCAGATATTCCTGTTCATCGTTGGAAATCCATTTTGCCTTGTGCGGGTGGTCGTCAATCAGCAGGACCCAGATCACCAGCCAGATAAAGGGCAGAATCCCTTCCGAGATCAGCATCACCCGCCATCCCCAGCGGCCCAGGATCCAGCCCGAAACCGGCGAGGAAATCACCACGGCCGCCGGCAGGCACAGCATCCAGTAAGCATTCGCGCGAGCCCGCTCCGGGCGCGGAAACCAGTGGGCCAGCAGGACCAGCGTGGCGGGCCAAACCCCGCCCTCCGCAACGCCCAGCACCAGCCGCATCACCCAGAATTCTTCCCAGTTCCTCACCAGCCCGCACACGATGGCGGCAACGCCCCACAAAACCAGCAGAATGCTGATAAAGCGTTTCGCGCTCCAGTGTTCAGCCAGGTAACCGCCTGGAATCTGAAGCGCCATATATCCCCAGAAGAAGATGCCGGCGGCGTTTCCAGCCTGGGTGGCATCCATATGCAGGTCGTGGCTCATGGCCGGCAGAGCCAGAGAGATGTTCGTCCGGTCGACAAATGCAATGGTATACATGACGAACGCCACCGGAATAATGTGCCGCCAGCGCTGGGCAGGAATCTCCATAAGCGGGCAGAATTATACCAGAGTGCGGCCAATTGACACTCGAATCGAAGGCATGCTGCCTGGAGGAAAGTGCGATGGGTTCTGCTGGGATACAATCCGCCTGAGTGTTATCGGAGGAAGCCTACCCGTATCAGATGGGCGGCGACTATGAGATGGCCGTCGAATTGTACAAGTGCTCTCTCAACTTGAAGCTTCAATAGAGCTTACCTGGAGCCCAAAGGCGACAATCCCTGCAAGCTTTTTCAAGGCGCCCGGACTCCCACCTCAAGCCTTTCAGGCGCTTTTCTCATATTTGTCCAGGCATTCCTGCGAGCAGAAATGAAACGTTTGCCCGCCCCGCACCAGGCGATGCGAGACTTCGGTTGAAACAAACATCCCACAGACGGGATCGCGGGCGGTATGACCTTTGGCGGGATCGGCCTTGGGACTCGACCTGG
Source organism: uncultured Acidobacteriota bacterium (assembly GCA_964459065.1). Taxonomy (GTDB): domain Bacteria; phylum Acidobacteriota; class Terriglobia; order UBA7540; family UBA7540; genus JAMCXS01. Next base: position 13,103 of record CAYWMN010000078.1, read on the forward strand.
CCTTGCGAGACCCAGAGAAACCAGGCTTCGACCGTCCCATAAGGCTACGGATACTCCGGCTTAAAGTCCACACAACCCCGATCAGGAAAACAAGGTCCATCAGGGCATCGATTAAACGAAACACTCTAATCCGACGGCATCCGAAGATGCCTTATCCTCACTGCGACTTGCCGGCAGCAGTGCCGCGAGCCGCGTCCAATTTTTGTTTCAACGCCTGGAGCCCCGGATATTGGGGATTGCGCTGGTCGAGATCCTTCCAATACCTCTGCGCCGCCGGGTAATCGTGCGTACCCTCCAGGTTCACCACAATCAGGTTGAACAGGGTGGGCTGGTGATGCGGCGCCGTCTTAAGAACTTCATGGTATTCGGTAAGAGCCTGTTTCGATTGCCCGCTGTAAAAATACGCGGTCCCCAAATCGGTCCGTGCGTTTATGTTATCGGGCGCTATCGACAGGGCCTTCTGGTACCACTGGATCGCCAATCCATAGAGCTTCTGGTCATAAAGGTAGTTCGCCAGACGCAAGGGAATCTGCGGGTCCTGGGGGTTTTTCCGCGCCTGCTCAGCGTAGTTCTTGATGAGTTCGCTGACCTTCATCGGCGGGTGCCCGGCGGGAAGTCCCGTTGCGGGATTAATATTCTCGCCCGGGGCGCTCCCCATTCCGGCGCCTCCGGCCGGAGCGCTGGCGGCTGCAGAAGCGGCCGCCGTAACAGGAACCGCCGCCTGCTTCTGTGATTGATAGAAATATCCCGCGAAGAACCCCACGCAGAGAAAAATAATAGCGGTGACAATAGTTTCCAGCTTCATACCGTCTTCGCTCTCCTATTCCAAGAACCCACTATCTCGAACTTTATAGTACGATGTAGAACTGGTCAAGCGAGGCGGCAACGTCGACACCTTCGTGAGCGGCCGGGCAAGGGGCCTGAAATAATTCCCAGGCCTGGGTGAAGCGCACGAAGAGACTGCTGTTTCCGGCCCAGGGCTTGGGATGGCCAGGGTCGTTTTTAAAACAACATCAGGCGAAGGCAGGCACTGCTGTACCAGTGGCGATTCCGATTCCATTGAAGGGCCGGCCGGCCGGGAGACGCCTTCGCCCCAACGGAAAATTCTTCCCAGCCGCGGTCGCGAAAGGAGATTTTATGCCCGAGGTTTACAAAAACTTTATTGCCGGAAAATGGGTTGAGTGCGGGTCCAAGAAGACGTTCCCAAACGTCAATCCCGCCAACACTGATGAAGTTCTCGGACTGTTTCAAGCTTCCGGCGCAGAAGAAGCCGTCGCAGCCTGTAACGCAGCCGCCAAAGCGCAGCCCGCCTGGGCGGCGCTGCCGGCTCCGCGCCGCGGAGAATACCTGTTCAAAGCCGCCGAGCTTCTGGAATCGCGCCTGGACAAGATCGCCGAAGACATGACCCGCGAAGAGGGCAAAACCTTCCCGGAAGCCAAGGGCGAAGTCAAACGATCCATCAACATTTTCCGTTACTTCGGCGGCGAAGGCGCGCGCTCCTTCAGCTATCAGATTCCCTCCGAGCGCCCCAACGTTTTCT
>CAYWMN010000079.1:0-14424 GCA_964459065.1 uncultured Acidobacteriota bacterium
TCCGGCCCCGCAATGCGGACGGCGAGTGGGTTCCCGACTTTGACCCTGCGCGCGAACACCACGAGAAGGGCACCCCTCCGACCGGATTTATCGAAGGATCAGGCTGGCATTACCAATGGTTTGAGCCCGCCGACCTCGCCTGGGTCATCCACGCCATGGGAAAGAATCTTTTCAACCAGCGCCTGGAAAAGTTCTTCAGCTACCCCAAGCCGGGATGGTACGGCCAGTACTACAATCCCTACAATGAAACCGACCTCCAAGCGCCCTTCGAGTTCAACTTTTCCGGCATGCCCTGGGAAACCCAACGCGTGGTTCGCCGCGTCCTCAAAGAAAATTACACGACGTATTACGACGGCATTCCCGGCAATGATGACTGCGGCGAAATGTCCTCCTGGGCGGTTTTGAGCATGATGGGGATTTACACGGTGGACCCGGCAAGCCTGGCCTACGAGCTGGTCAGCCCGGTGTTTCGCAAGGTGGTCATCCACTTGAACGCTCCGTATCAGGGAAAAACTTTCACCATCACCGCTTCGAGAAACGCAGAGGCCAAGCCCTATATCCATAAGGTCAAACTCAACGGCCGGAAGCACCATCAAAACTGGATCCGCTTCCAGGCGATCAGCGCGGGCGGCAAACTGCAGTTTGATTTGGGCCGCAAGCCCAACAAGTCCTGGGGCTCGGCGCCCGCAGACGCTCCGCCCTCGCTCGGCGAGCAGCATCCTTAACGGAAAGGAGGACCGGCATGAAAGGCTGCGTATTACATTCCACTGCAAAGGTCGAATCCAATCCGCTACGGCTGGATGAGGTCGCAAAGCCCGTCCCCAAGGGCGACCAGATCCTCGTCCGTGTGTCAGCCTGCGGGGTTTGCCGCACCGATCTGCACGTGATCGAAGCGGAATTACCGCAGCGAAAAATGCCGGTCATCCCCGGCCATCAGGTCGTCGGTGTGGTGGAAACAATCGGCGACCGGGTCACGCGGTTCAAGCCGGGCGACCGAGTCGGAATCGCCTGGCTTCACAAAACCTGCGGGCGGTGTGACTATTGCCGCGACGGCAAGGAGAACCTTTGCGACAACGCCGGATTTACCGGCTACACGGTCGATGGAGGTTACGCTGATTTCGCACTGGCCTCAGAGCAGTTCACCTATGCCATTCCGGAAGGATTCCCGGATGAACAGGCGGCGCCGCTGCTTTGCGCGGGAATCATCGGCTTCCGCTCGCTGCGGCTTAGCGGCATCCAACCGGGCGGCCGCCTGGGGTTTTACGGTTTCGGGTCCGCCGCCCACGTTGCCATCCAAGTGGCGCGGCATTGGAACGTGAGCGTCTACGCTGCCACACGCGACGAGCGGCATCAGGCCCTGGCGCTCGAACTTGGAGCCGAGTGGGCGGGCGGCGCGCTGGCCGAACCTCCAGCAAAACTGGATGCAGCGATTATTTTTGCGCCGGCCGGAGAGATTGTTCCGGCGGCGCTCAAGGCCCTGAAAAAAGGAGGGACGCTGGCGCTGGCCGGTATTCACATGAGCCCCACGCCTCCGCTCGATTATAACCTTCTCTACCACGAACGGATCATCCGAAGCGTTGCCAACAATACCCGGCAGGACGGCGAGGATTTCCTGCGCATTGCCGCCGAGATTCCCATCCGAACCCAAGTGGAAACCTATCCTCTCGCTCAGGCTAACCTGGCTCTGAACAAATTGAAAAACGACGCCATTCGGGGTTCGGCCGTTTTGCAGATCAATTCGCACCAGACTTGAAGACGCGGGCCACTTGGAAATCCCATTCCGTAGCCACTTCCGCGCCGCCTTGCGACAACGTGCGAAACCTTCCCGCCCCCTCAAACGTCTTCCATTCCATCGCACACAATTTCGGACGGGAACAGAGTCGGTATGCTACGTTACGATATGGTTTCTTTCCCAGCATGGAACAAACCGGCAGGCGGGCAGCGTTGCGCAAAAATCAGACGCGAAACCAGAACCGACAGGGCTGACCCGGCCCAGCGAAGTTCCCACCCGCAGAGCCCTCTCGCGTAGGGGCGTCCGGCATAGTGAGTAAAATTTCGTTTATCGGCGGGCAGATTGATACCGTTTCCTTCCCAATATTACGAAACCCTAACCGCTCTGGCGGACAGCGTACTTCTCGAGACTTTCCGGCCGGATGCTGATAACCGGCGGAGCTATCTTTTCTTAAATCCCACTCGCATTCTGAAGGTGGAAACACTTGACGAGGTTCCACGGCTCTTCCAGCTTATCGAGGAATGCCTCAAGGAAGGGCTGTATGTTGCCGGGTTTATGAGTTACGAGTGCGGCTACCATTTCGAACCTCGTGCTGCCGTCCATCCCCACGCGCCGTCCCAACTTCCCCTTGCCTGGTTCGGTGTCTACGAACAGCCTTTTATTTTTGATCACGGAACGGGCTCTTTTGAACCGGACCGTCCCCCGCCGGCGCAAGCGCCGCCTGCTCCCGCGCAGTGCAAAACCGATTCCCTCTCCGCATCCCGTTTTCGATTAGCGATCACCCAGGACGAGTATTGCGCAAAAGTTGAGACCATCAAGAAATACCTTGCGGCGGGCGATACCTACCAGGTCAATCTGACCACCAGAGCCTTCTTTGAGTATTCCGGATCGCCCGCGGCGCTTTTCTCCTCCCTGCGAAGCCAGCAGAAGGTGCCCTATGCGGCGATGATCCATGCAGGCGACCGCCACGTTCTTTCTTTTTCTCCCGAGTTATTCTTCCGGCTGAAGGACGGCCGCATCACCACCCGGCCGATGAAAGGCACCGCCCCCCGGGGCCGCGACGTCGCCCAAGATGCGGAAATCAGAAACTGGCTGCGGGATGATCCCAAGAATCGCAGCGAGAACGTGATGATCGTCGATATGCTGCGGAATGACCTTGGCAGGATTGCCCGGCCCGGCTCCGTGCGGGTCGACAGGCTTTTTGCCGTGGAAACCTACGAAACCCTTTTCCAGATGACCTCCACGGTATCCGGCATCTTGCGCGCCGGGACAACGCTCTACGACCTGTTCCGGGCGGTTTTCCCGAGCGGCTCGGTGACCGGAGCGCCCAAGTGCCGCACCATGCAGATCATCCAGGGGACCGAGGACTCTCCCCGGGGCGTGTACACCGGTGCGATCGGGTATTTTTCCCCCAGCCGCGACGCGGTCTTCAGCGTACCGATCCGAACGATGGTTCTGGCTGGGGCGGCTGGTGAAATCGGAGTGGGAAGCGGCATCGTATCCGACTCCCTTCCGCAACAGGAATATCAGGAATGTCTGCTCAAGATGCAGTTTCTCACTGGCTCCCGCCCCGCCTTCCGGCTGCTGGAGAGTCTCCGCTGGGACGGCGAATATCATTTCCTGCAGCACCACCTGGAACGGCTGCGATCATCGGCGGAGTATTTCGACTTCCCGTTGAACGAGCCCGAGGTGGTGTTAGTCCTTGAGAACTATCAGAAACACCTTCGGGCGGGTCAAGCGTACAAGGTCCGGCTGCTCGTTGACCCTGCGGGGCAAATCGAGGTCAACCATGCGCCTCTCGGCCCGGCGCCAGAGAGCGAAACCGTCATGCTGTCACCGGTTCAGACCTCCCTGCAGGACAGGTTTCTTTACCACAAAACGACCTGCCGCGACCTGTATGAACACTGGCACGCCGAAGCCCGTCGGCGGGGGCATGCCGATGTTCTCTTTACCAATGAAAAGGGAGAGCTCACCGAGGGGGCCAACAACAATATTTTTGTCGAGGTTGCGGGCAGCCTGTTCACACCCCCGGTCGAGTGCGGGCTGCTTCCCGGTGTTTACCGGCGGGACCTTCTGGAACGCGAACCACGCGCCTCAGAACGGATACTAACCCTTCGAGACCTCCGAACCGCCAGCGCAATCTACCTGTGCAACTCCGTGAGAGGCCTGCGAAAAGTGTGCCTGGCTGAGACGCATGATGAACCGGGAAGCTGATTCCCGTTGAACCTCCTTCCTTTCCCTGCACCGGCAATTAGCCGGCAAGGTCTGATAAAATGTAGCTTCTATATGAGCGAAACCATCCCCATTCTGGTCACCGCGGGAATTATCCTCCGCGGGCAGGAAGTGCTGATTTGCCAGCGGCACCGTTCCGATCCCTACGGGCTCCAGTGGGAGTTTCCGGGCGGCAAAGTCCGGGACGGCGAAGGATTGAAGGCGGCTTTGCGGCGGGAGCTTGAGGAGGAGCTGGGCATCGATGCCGCGGTGGGCGCAGAAGTTTATCGATTGCGCCACCACTACCCTGACCGCTATGTCGAAGTGGTTTTCTTCCAGGTTGAATCTTATCGTGGAAAACCGGCAAACCGCGTTTTCGAGGCCATCGAATGGGCGCCGCGCCCAAGACTTTTGAAATTCAATTTTCTTGAAGCCGATCGTGATTTAGTCAAGCTGCTTGCGGAAGGAGCCCTTGTTTGAGATTGCTTAACAGGATTATAAGTTCGCTGACCGCCGTCTTGTTTTTGAGTTCTCTCCTCGGAGCGGTATCCCCTCAAAACGCGAAAAACCATTCCGTCCAGGCTGAGCAGGCTGAGACATCTTCATCGCCGGAGAGCTTTGCATGGGTGGGACACGGGCGCATCGAAGGCCACCTGGCGCTGTGGTTTTCCCCCGATGGCGCTTTTGCACCGGACAGCTCCGGTCTTGCGTTTGCCGACGGCAGCAAAATCGTGATGGTCAATCTCGCAACAAGTAACATCAGCAAAGTGCTGAGCCCGAAACTTGCGCAGCTCCGTGACCTGGATATTCAATCCGTCAACTATTTGGCGGCGGACAGGCTTCTGATTCTTGGGAACGGAGTGGTTCTTGCGAAGGGTAAACAAGCCCGCCCGACCCCGATGCTGGCCTTCCAATGGGACATCAGCCGGAATGCCAGAGTGGGAAGGATTGACGTCCTGGGAAAAGGCGGAGGATTCGGGCGGCCGCGCTATTTCCCTCAGATCGGTTATCTGGGCATGTATAAGGACAGCAGCTTCACCTTCTGGAATCCTGCCTTTCAAAAGGGAGGAACAGCCAAGATCCCCGACCTCAAGCGGAAGCCCAGTCTTTATACGCTCGCGCCTGACGGCCACTGGCTCCTGCTGGCGCAAATTGCGGCCAGCGGCAACCCCAACCCGATCGTGGTGCGCTTGAGCGAACACAAGTTTGTCGACTCCCTCGCCGGGCACGGGGGCCCCGTCCTGGGCATGGCCTTCTCCCGCGACAGCAGTAAGGTTGTGACGGCGTGCGCGGACGGCAAAGTGCGGATATGGTCAGCGCCCGGCTGGAAACTGCTTCAAACGCTTTCGGGAAACGAGGGCCCCGTGCACTGGGCGGAGTTTTCACCGGACGGGAAGTGGGTAGCGTCCGCCGGCCAGGACCACACGGTCCGGATCTGGTCGGTCGCGAGCGGAAAACTCGTCCAGACGCTCCGCGAAAGCACCGCGCCCCTGTTAACGGTTGGGTTCTCTCCCAATGGTTCCTACCTGGCGGCAAGCACCGAACACAACGTGTTCATTTGGCAAAAAACCCCGACCGGCCCCTGACGTGCCGGCGAAAAAGACTCTGACTCACAGGCGCGGCAGAAATCAACCCCCGCCTCGGGACCCAAGGAAGATGTGTTAGAATTTTTGTGTTGGCTTTGATGCGCCGCGCGATCACCCGGAAGAAGCTCCTATGCCCAAAATTGGGATGGTCAGCCTAGGCTGCCCCAAGAATCTTGTTGACTCTGAGGTCATGCTCGGACTGCTGGCCCGCGAAGGCTACGAATTGACCCCGCGGGCCGAAGAGGCCGAAGTGTTGATCGTCAATACCTGCAGCTTTATCGAACCCGCCAAGCAGGAATCCATCAACACCATCCTGGAGATGGCCAAGTATAAGAAGTCCGGCGCAACCAGGAAGCTGGTAGTGGCTGGTTGCCTGGTGGAGCGCTACAGGGAACAAATTCTGGAACAGATTCCGGAAGTTGATTTCGTCATCGGGACCAACGAATTGGAGCACGTCCTGGAAGCCTGCGACCTGGAGGGCGCGGCGCGCCAGTCGCAACACGCGGTTGAACCCTATCTCTACCATGAGTTCACGCCCCGGGTGCTCGCCACGCCTTCTTACTCAGCCTACGTTAAGATTGCAGAAGGGTGCGACCATCCCTGCTCGTTTTGTGTCATTCCGCAAATGCGCGGGAAGTTCCGGTCCCGCCGTTTTGAATCCGTCCTGCGCGAGGCCGAGCAATTGGCCCGGCAGGGGGTTCAGGAAATAACACTGATCGGGCAGGACACGACAAGCTACGGCGAAGACCTGGGCCTCCGGGACGGATTGCCGGTGTTGCTTCGCGAACTGGGTAACATCCCCGAACTGGTTTGGATCCGGTTTCTCTATTGCTATCCCAACCGCGTGACCGAAGCGCTGATCGAGGCCGTGGCGGAAACACCCAAGGTGGCCAAGTACTTTGACATTCCGCTCCAGCACGCCAGCGGGCCCGTGCTAAAGGCCATGCGGCGAGGCTCCAACGGAAAGCATTTCCTGAAAATGCTTGAGAAGATCCGCAGAGCCTTGCCGGAAGCAAGCTTGCGAACGTCTTTGATCGTCGGATTCCCAGGTGAGACCGAAGAAGATTTTAAGATTCTGACGGACTTTATCGAGGCTGCGGAGTTTGACCATCTCGGAGTCTTTCTGTACTCCAATGAAGAAACCTGCGGGTCTTACGAATATGCCCGGCAGGTTCCGTCGCGCGTGGCGAAGGCGCGTCGGCGGAAGCTGATGGCAGCTCAGCGCAAGATTTCAAAGCGCAAGCTGCGGCAAAAGGTTGGAAAAACTCTGCCCCTTATCGTCGAAGGAACGTCGGAAGAAAGTGAATGGCTTTTCCGCGGCAGGCTGGAAGGCCAGGCGCCGGGCATTGACGGCCAGGTTTATATCAATGATTTTGCGGGCCCGGAACCGCGCGCCGGCCAATTCCGGTGGGCCACGGTGACCGATAGCGCGGATTACGATCTCGTAGCGAAGCTGGAAGCCGAGAGTTTCGGTGATTCCGGCAGCCCGGCGGCCGCCCGGAAGCCATCCCGGGACTTGGTCCAAATTCAACCGCCCTCCCGGCCGGCGTCGGCAGGCAATCATGCGGTGTCCTAACTGTAAACAAGAAACCCAGCACGAAGGCAACCCTTACCGGCCGTTTTGCAGCGAACGCTGCAAGCTGATTGACCTCGGCAACTGGTTGGAGGGCCGGTATCGAATTGCGGGCGCAAGCGATTTCGAGGAAAGGCCGCGCCCTGAGGATGCAAACCATGGCGGCGATGAAAACGGCGGCTGAGAAACGTCCCTCGCCCGCTGTCTGGATCGCCACGGTTGCGGGCGCAGGTTACTTCCCCGTGGCGCCGGGGACTGTGGGCTCCGCGGTCGGCGTAGGCCTGGTTGCGGCGCTTGGCGCGATCCGGCTGGCGCCGGCGGCGAGGGTAGCCCTGGTCGCACTGGCGGCAGCCGTATTATTTGCCGTGGGAGTGTGGTCAGCCGGGCGGTGCGAAGAATATTTCGGCCGGACTGATCCGGGCCATGTCGTCATCGACGAGGTGGTCGGACAGATGGTGACGTTACTGTTGGCCGCTCAGGCCTCCTGGCAGATGCTCCTTGCAGGCTTTGTGCTTTTTAGGATCTTTGATGTCGCCAAACCCTATCCCGTCTGCCGCGCGGAGCGCTTGCCGGCAGGATGGGGTATCATGGTAGATGATGTGCTGGCTGGAGCCTATGCCTTAATGGCACTTGCTTTGATTGGCCACATGATTCGATGAGAGGGTAAGAAACAAGAAAGCCCGACCAGCAAGCTTATGGATAAGAAGATCTGGAATACTGAAAGTCCTCACATTGAAAAGATCTCTCCCCTCGCAGCGATTCCCGGCGGCGAGATTGCCGTTCGGGGCAGGAGCCTTGTCCGCAATGGAAGTTCTCACCCCACGGTGATGTTTGGCGGGCAGCCAGGAAGCGTCCTCCTCAGCTCCGCCAGCCGGCTGGTGGTTCGCGTGCCGGAAGCGGCCGTCAGCGGGAAGCTTCTGGTCGATACCGGCCGCGGAGCCACGGCCCCGGCGGAAATTGCCGTCGGAGTGCCCATCACCGACGCGCTGCATCCCGTCGCCAACCCCGCTGTCGATGCGGAGGGAAACGTCTTTACCACTTTCAGCGGCAGCCGCGGTCAAAAGGTTCCGGTTTCCGTCTTCAAAATTGACGCCCAGCACGTCATGCAGCCGTTCCTCCGCGACCTGGTCAATCCCACCGGGCTCGCCTTCGATCGCGAGGGAAGGCTCTATATTTCCAGCCGCATGGATGGAACGGTTTTTCGCGTGACGCCGGACGCGCAGCGCTCGGTCTACGCCGAAGGTATGGGAACCGCGACGGGGCTGGCCTTCGATAAGGCCGGCAACCTTTATGTGGGCGACCGAACGGGCACCATTTTCAAGATCAGCCCGGAGCAGCAAATCTTTGTTTTCGCCACCATGGAACCCAGTGTTTCCGCCTATCACCTGGCGTTCGGCCCCGATGAGCATCTGTACGTGAGCGGCCCCACCACCTCAAGCTATGACCAGGTCTATCGAGTGTCCCCCGACGGAAAGGTGAGCACATTTTATCGCGGATTGGGGCGGCCGCAGGGTTTGGCGTTTGACAAGGCCGGGAACCTTTACGTGGCGGCATCGCTCGAAGGCCGGCGCGGCATCGTGCGGTTGGAAGGCTCCAGCCAGGCTGAACTGGTCGTTGCCGGAAACAATATCGTCGGCATGGCTTTTACTCCGCGGCGCTCGATGATGGTGGCAACCAACAACTCCTTGATTGAACTGTTCCTGGGAATTGAAGGCCAACCGCTGATCTAGCGGCTCGGGGAACTTGAAACCGTTCCGAAGGGCGCTCGGCAGATCTACTTTGCACCCTCGGCCAACCGCCTCTCGCAAAGTCTGCATGAATGCTGAAATCATTGCTGTCGGCTCCGAACTTCTCACCCCGCACCGGCTGGATACCAACTCCCTCTACCTGACCGAAAAGCTCAATTCGATCGGGATTGAAGTCCGCTTCAAAACCGTCGTCGGCGATGTTCCCGAGCATCTCACCGCCGCTTTCAACTCAGCACTGGGCCGCAGCGATTTGATTATCGCAATCGGAGGCCTGGGACCCACTGAAGACGATATCAACCGCCAGGTGGTGTCGGAAGTTCTGGGCCGGCCCCTGTGCGAGGTTCCTGAGGTCACGGAGCGCATCGCCGCCCGCTACGCCCGGACGGGCCGCCAGATGCCCCACAACAACGTGCGCCAAGCCCTCATCCCGGAAGGCGCCGAGTGGCTTGAAAACAAAAACGGCACCGCGCCGGGAATCTGGATTGAGCACGAGCAGAAAATCATCGTCATGCTTCCCGGGCCGCCCCGCGAACTTGAAGCTCTGTTTAATGCCCAATGTTTGCCGCGCCTGAAGAAGCGGGTTCCCGGTGAGCAGATCGAAACCCGGGTTTTGAAAGTGATGGGATTGCCGGAATCCGAAGTCGATGAGCGGATTGCCCCGCTCTACAAAACCTACCGGAATCCGGTGACCACCATCCTGTCGAGTGCCGGCGCCATTGAGGTTCATCTTCGCGCCCACGCCCCCAGCAAAAAGGAAGCTGAGAACCGGGTTGCCGAGCTCAGCGAAAAGATTGAATTGGCCCTGGGCGACCATGTTTTTTCCACTCAGGGAGAAACCCTCGAAGAAGTGGTTGGCATGTACCTGGTGATGAAACAGAAAACCCTGGCCACAGCGGAAAGCTGCACGGGAGGGATGCTGAGCGAGCGCCTGACTCGAGTGCCGGGCAGCTCCGACTTTTTCCTGGGCGGCGCGGTCTGCTACAGCAACCCGCTGAAGACTCAATTGGCAGGCGTGCCCTCCGCCCTGATCCAGGATCACGGCGCCGTCAGCCGGCCGGTGGCGCAAGCGCTGGCGGAAGGAATCCGGCTGCGCACCAAGGCCTCGGTCGGCGTCGGCATCACGGGAATTGCCGGGCCTGGAGGCGGCACGCCTGAAAAGCCCGTGGGATTGGTCTTTATCGGCGTTGCCGACAAACGCGGCACCGAAGTGCGCGAGTTCCGCTTCCCCGGCGACCGCGAGCGCGTTCGCCTGCTTTCCACCCAGTTCGCCCTCGAGATGCTTCGGCGCCGGCTGCGCCACTAGGAATCCTGACTTCATGCGAGCATTCGTCGCCATCGAATTGCCGGAAGAAATCCGCCTCGCGCTTCGACAGGAGCAATCGCGGTTTCGCCTGGCCGCCCCCGAGGCGCGCTGGACGCGCCCGGAGGGAATCCATCTGACCTTAAAGTTTCTGGGTGAAATCTCAGACGGCCAGATTGCCGGCGTAACGGAGGCGCTGCAACAGATCGAGTCCATTGAGCCGTTCCGCGTGGCCGCCAAAGGGTTTGGCTTTTTCCCGGACGGCCGGCGGCCGAGGGTCTTCTGGGCCGGGCTGGAGGCTCCTGCCGAGTTGGCCCAGCTTGCGGCCGGCGTTGAACGCGCTCTGGAGCCCTTGGGGTTTCCACGCGAGAAGCGGGCCTTCAGCCCGCACCTGACGCTGGCGCGCTTCAAAGTTCCCCGCCCGCAGCCAGCACTCGAACAACTGCTGGGCGAGCGGGGCGAAGCCCTCCTGGGCGAATTCAAAGTTTCGGAATTCTTCCTGTGGGAAAGCAGGCTTTCACCCCAGGGCGCCCAATACCGAAAGGTCGCACGCTTCCCATCGCCCCGGAAAACCAATCCATAAATCGGTGTCGTGAGCCAATCCTCCCGGCCCGCAGCGATTCCGGCTGGCCCCTCAGCCGGCGACTTTGGAATCGGTGGCGGAGCAGAACTGGTCAAAGGCGGCCGTCAGGTGTTTGGAGATTTCCTCCGGCATGCGGCCTTCAATCTGATGGCGTTCCAGCATAAAGACGGCCTTGCCGTCCTGCAGCAACGCAACGGAAGGAGAAGATGGCGGGTATTCAGAAAAATAGCCGCGGGCGCGCTCGGTGGCTTCAATATCCTGGCCCGCAAACACCGTCGTAAGCGATTGCGGGCGGACCGGGTGCTGGAGAGCAAGCGCCACCCCGGGGCGGGCCTTGCCGGCCGCGCAGCCGCAAATGGAATTGACAACAACCAGGGTAGTTCCCTGCGCCTTGCCCAGCACGGAATCCACCTCTTCCGGCGTCCGCATTTCCTTGAATCCCATCCGCGTAAGCTCCTCGCGCATCGGCTGAACCATCTCTTCAGGGTACATTCCCATCATGGCCGTTTCCTCCAGCAGTTTGTTTGAATTTGAAAGCCCCAACTCCCTTTAGTTTAACACGCCGGCGTCGTCCGCCCGGGGCCTGAAATCATTCGGCCTCCCCACCCAGGCTGTCGAATCCTCAAAACCCGGCCCAGCCGGCCGGAAAGACAGCACGGCCCGATCCGGGCCCGGCCAACCGCCGCTCTCAAGTTTCGGCCTGTTCAACCCGACGTTAAGTAGAGAAGTGCGGAGAAAAGCAGGATGAGCCCAACCCGTCCCCGGCGGCTGAAAATCCAATATATTCTGCTGTTGATTCTGATGACCCTCAGCGTTCTGCCGCTCTGGTTTTTCGGCTCCCAGATGGTGGCGATGAACAAGCAGCGCCTGGAAACCCAGGAAAAGGTGCTGCAAACCACGCTGTCCAAGTCGCTGGCCCAGCAGGTCTCGCTCTACATGGAAAATGTCCGGCAGCAAGTCAAGGAGCTGTTTTACACTCTCACGCCGCTTGCCGTCAGCATCAAGAATTCCAACTATGAAAACAATCGCCGGCTGCAACAAGCGCTGGAAGACTACATCGCAGACCGCCCCGATGTGATTTACGTGACCGTTCTGAACCGGGAAGCGCGCGGCCGGGCGGCCCAGTCCAGCGCCACCATCGGATTGAACGTCGGCGGCGACGCCTTTGTCAGAAAGACGCTGGAAGCGGCCTTCGTAGCCGCACGCCAGAACCAGGAGTATGAAAGCAATCCGCTGACGATTGTGGGCTCCGGGGGCAAAAAGCTCATCATGGTGATCGCCAAGCCCATCCAAGTCAAAAACCAATTCCTGGGCATGGAAGCGGCCGCTGTCTCGCTGGCTCCGCTGACCCAGGAGTTGGTTGACCCGGGACGGTTGGGACTGGAAGCCTACATCGTGGATAATTCCGGCCGTGTCGTCGCCTCCAACAATCCCGACAAGAACATCGCCGGCATCGACATGTCGAAGGAACCGATCGTGCAGAAGCTCCTGGCGTGGCGCGGGCGCGCACACCTGACGGAAACCTCCGAGTTCGACCTGGTTCGGGATGGCAAGCCCGTCCCCATGCTGGGAACCTACTCGCCCACGTTGAACGGCCTCTGGGGGGTGATCCTTCAGAAGAAGAAAAGCGACGCCTTTATGACCGTGATTGAAATGCGGGACGCCACCCTCCGCCTGGGACTGCTGGTGATTTTGATCAGCCTGGTTGTGGCGGTCTTTGCCGCCAAGTCCATTACGCGCCCCATCGATTCCCTCGCCCGCACCGCCCGCGCCATCGCCGGCAAAGACTTCAGCGTGCGCGCCGACGTGCGCAGCCGGACGGAAATCGGCGAACTGGCCGAAGGCTTCAACCACATGGCCGCAGACATCCAGCAGTACATCAGCGACCTGAAGGCGGCTTCGGAACAAAACCGGCAACTGTTTATCGACTCGATCGAGATGATCGCCGCAGCCGTGGACGCCAAAGACCCGTATACGAAAGGCCATTCCAGCCGCGTCTCGCAGTACTCGGTCATCCTGGCCAGGGAGATCGGACTTGATGACCAGGAAGTGGAGCGGCTGCGCGTCTCCGCCATCCTGCACGACGTGGGCAAGATCGGCGTCGATGACCGCGTCTTGAAGAAGCCCGGCCGCCTGACGGCCGAAGAGTTCGACCTGATGAAGCGGCACACCATCATGGGGTTTGAAATCGTGCGCCAGGTGGCCCAGCTTGCCGATACGCTGCCCGGCATCCGCTGGCATCACGAATCGCTCGACGGCACGGGCTACCCCGACGGCATCAAAGGAGACGAACTGCCTTTGCTGGTCAGAATCATTACCGTCTCCGACACTTTTGACGCCACCACCACCGACCGTCCCTACCAGGCGGGCCGCGACTTTCCCTCCGCCCTGGACATCCTCAAACGTTACGCGGGCACCCGCTACGATCCCCTGGTGGTGGACGCCATAGGCAGAGCGTATAGCAAAGGAAGTCTGAAAAAGTTTGAAAGCCGCCAGCATCATCTGGTTCCCGCCTCGCAGACCAACTCCTGACCCCCGCCCGAATGGGTTACAATAAAAACTTATGGTTCAAACACTCTTTGGGCCGCAGAAAGAGAAGACGGGACTCTTTAAGCGGCTGAAAAAGGCTGTCGCCTCCACCAAATCGCAGTTTGTCGACCGTCTCGACGAAATCACGGAAAACAAGCAGAGCATTGATCCCGCTCTGCTCGACGACCTTGAAGCCACGCTGATCATGGCCGACCTGGGCGTGAAGACTTCGACCGAAATCCTTTCCGGCCTGCGCGACCAGTCGAGCCGAGGCAACCTGCAGGACCCCCGCGAGATTCGCGGCGCGGTGGAACAGCAGATCCGGAAGATTCTTGAGGGTCTGCAGGCGGGGGCCGCAAACCATCCGACGCCCACCCAGCCGCCCGCCGGCCAGCCGGAAGTGATCTTTGTGGTGGGAGTGAACGGCGTGGGCAAAACCACCAGCATCGCCAAGCTGGCGCGGTATTATCTGGACCAGGGCCGCCGTCCCATGCTGGCGGCCGCCGATACCTTCCGGGCCGCCGCCATCGACCAGCTCGACGTCTGGGCGGGGCGGCTGGAGATTGAAGCCATCAAGCAGAAGCCCGGCGCCGATCCTTCGGCCGTGGTGTTTGACGCGCTGCGCGCCGCCAAGTCTCGTCCCTCCGACCCGGTGATTGTGGACACCGCGGGAAGGCTTCATACCAAGAACAACCTGATGGCGGAGCTCAGCAAGATGTGCCGCATCGCCTCGCGCGAAGTCGAGCGCGCGCCGCACCAGGTGCTGCTGGTGATCGATGCCACGACCGGCCAGAACGGCCTGGCGCAGGCCCGGCAGTTTATCGAGCACTCCGGGGCCACCGGCATCATCCTCACCAAGCTGGACGGCACGGCCAAGGGCGGCGTGGTGGTGGCCATCGCGCGCGAACTGGGGCTGCCCATCCAGTTTGTGGGCATCGGTGAAAAAATCGAGGATCTGATTCCCTTCAGTCCGCAGGATTTTGTGACCTCGCTTTTTGAGAAGTAAGCAAGTCCGGGCTTCAGTCTGTCTTCCCTTGGTGAATAGGCTAGTTTATGGCGAGGCGCAGCGGAATTGATGGCAAGAAGAGAGCAGGCGTTTCCCGGTTGGTTTTCGGTTCGTTCTTTTTTAGCTTACGTATTTTCAACAACTTGCCAGCTTCGT